>JAGDBO010000010.1 GCA_017959005.1 Bacteroidales bacterium
AACCATATCTCCACCTTTCTGGCCAAGACCAGCAAGAAGTACCAGATTACCAAGATTGCCAAAGGAGCAAGGAATCGCGAATATATTGGCGCCGTGGAATGGCTTGAAAAGGCAGGTGTTGTCAATGTGTGTTATTGCTTGAATAATCCAGAGCTTCCGCTAAAGGGGAACTATGACACCGACACGTATAAGATCTACTACCATGATACAGGTCTTCTCATTGCATCTCTGGATGAAGAAGCACAGGAGGACTTACGGGCCAACAGGAACTTCGGCACATACAAGGGTGCCATCTATGAAAACATCGTGGGAGAGATGCTACGGAAATCCGGCTACGATAAGTTGTACTACTACAAAAGCGACAGTCCGGCTTTGGAAATGGATTTCTTCGTCCGGGATACAGATACGCTGATTCCCGTGGAGGTGAAATCCAAGGATGGTGCAACTGCATCACTTAACCACCTCATCGATTGGCCTTCATTCCCGGACATCTCCTATGGAGTCAAGTTCGGTTACAAGAACATTGGCTGGGGCGGCAAGTTTTATACCTTCCCCTATTTCCTCGCTTTTCTCCTGAAGCGCTTTTTAAAAGAAGCCGGACACCCGGTACAATAATAATTCATCGGGACAATTCCGGGACAAATTTATACGAAAAACCCCTCTGAGGTGCTCTCAAAGGGGTTTTTCAGTGACTCCGGCAGGGCTCAAACCTGCAACCTTCTGATCCGTAGTCAGATGCTCTATTCAATTGAGCTACGGAGCCAGATATAGAGAGCTGATTACTCAGCCTCAGTTTTAGCCTCAGCTCCGCGAGCGAAACTCTTCTCCTTAATGCGGGCTTTCTTACCGGTGAGGTCACGCAGATAGAAGATTCTAGCTCTTCTTACCTTACCAACCTTATCTACAGAGATCTTATCAATGAAAGGTGAGAACAAAGGGAAAATTCTCTCAACGCCAACACCGTTGGAAATCTTTCTTACGGTGAATGTCTGAGTAGCACCCTCTCCGCGTCTTTGAATGCATACGCCTTTAAAGTTCTGGAGTCTCTCCTTGTCACCCTCTTTAATCTTGTAAGTGACTGTAATTGTGTCACCTGCCTTAAATGCAGGAAATTCTTTCTGCTCTCCGGCAAAAGCCTGCTGAGCTACTTTAATTAAATCCATTTCTCTCTAATTTTAATTCAGCAACATTGTACCAAAAGCACTACCAATCAAATTCTCAGTGTCTTACGGCCGCCTTGGCCTATACAAGAGGTTGCCTTCGGTTTTGGGACTGCAAAAATAGAAATTATTTCCAAACTTCCAAAATAAGCGCCCAACTATTTTCCCGCCTTGTACATAGCGCCTCCAATGCAATCGTAGGCAGCACCTGTAACGCTGCTCATACAGTTAGGCTGGTCTGCTATGTAAAGCGCTCCCAGGAAGGCAAATATGAGTGCCTCCTTAAACTTCACGGTAAGGGTATCCGGCACAATGAAGCTACAGAGCGGGGCGTTAAAGCGGATTCTCTCCATCAGGTACTTGTTAAAGGCACCGCCTCCGGTAACCAGAACCTTAGGGGTATTAGCCCCTATCTGCTTGGTGTTCAGTGAGATCTGATAGGCCGCATGCTCGGTGAAGGTGGCCAGTTTATCTGCCATTGTAAGCGGCATCCCCTTCTCATTCAAAGTGCTGTCTATAAGCGGAATAACCTCCTTCTCCACCCACTCTCTGCCAAGGGACTTTGGCCCTGCCTGGGAGTAGAAAGGCAGAGCGTTAAGTTTTGAGAGCAAATCTCTATGTATTGTGCCGCTTTTTGCCATCTCTCCGTCCTTATCGTAATCCAGCCCTATCTGCCTGGTATAGTGGTTTAAAACGTAGTTTACAGGGGAAATATCGTGAGCCAGACGGGCGCTCTTCCCGTTTAGGGTTCCTTCACAGGAGATGTTGGAAAAGCCGCCAATGTTGAGGCAGTAGTCATAGGCGCCAAAGAGGTGACGGTCACCTATCGGGACCAGAGGAGCCCCTTGCCCGCCCAAAGCCACATCCGTTGTTCTGAAGTCACACACTGCATCAACTCCGGTAAGGGCGGCAATGGCGGCACCACACCCTATCTGCCCTGTAAAGAAGAGGTTAGGCTGGTGGAAGACGGTCTGCCCGTGTGAGGCAATCACTGAGACCTCTCTCTTACTGTCTGAGCAGATGCCTGTTACAGGGATGAGCGCGTGGCGATCCATAAAGGCCTTAACCCTCTCTCCGAGGAACCTTCCGTAGTCTGAATGGAGCAGAGCATACTCCTCCGCAGTCATCTTCTGGGCCCTGGAAAGACGCTCTTTGAGCTCTTTAGGAAACGACTCATCCTCAGCGTTTAAGGTCTCATAACTCCACTCCCCATCTTTGAAGAAAAAGCGGGCGTGACAGATATCCAGACCGTCCAAAGATGTTCCGCTCATTAGGCCAATTATGCCCACTCCGTTTTCAAAATCGTATATCCTTTTCATAATCAGATATTTTTACCACCTAAAACTTCTCTTTACAACCTGCTTGTTGCCAACGTTGTCCGTAACCGTTACCGTCAGATGATGCACTCTGCCTTTGGAAAGAGCGGCGTCATAGAGCGGAATCTCCAGCGTGCTTGTCTTTCCATCATGCTCAGCCACAACCCAATGGCCGTCTATCTCACAGTTGAAACTCTTTATTCCGGAGAGTTTATCCTTGATTGTAATCTTAATGGAAGAGCCCTTAACCGTAGCCCCCTCCTTCAATTTCACCGTCACCTCCGGAGGGAGGATATCTGCTGTAACACAGTACTTTCCAAAGCTTCCGACCTTTGCAGTGAGAACTCCCGTAAGAGCATTATAACTACCACCCGCACCGGATAGGTAACCGTTCCTGCCAACCCTTGCCAGCAGCACCTTGTCTTTAATCCCCACAGGCACAGAGGCTTTCATCTCTATCTCCATAGATTTATGAAGCGGCACATTCTCATCTCCAATCTTCCAAAGAGCGCTCATTGCAGGTATATCTGCAGCACTTTTGTAGAGATCTTTCTCATTTGCAATCTCAATGTAACCGTCTCTGTAGAGAGCGCCCTCAGGTATCTTAACCTTCAGTCCGTCAAACGTATATACGTTCTCAGCATTCCACTTCATAAACTCTCCCTTAGGAGCAAACGGAACTGAAGAGGTAAAGAGCGAGTCAACTCTTTTTACGCTGTAATCTGCTGTTGTTTTGTTGCCGTATACATCAGAAACATTAACTGTAACTGTATGAGTTGAGGTATCCTGAAGAGTTATAATACCCTCATTTTCTGCAGTTATCCTCTCTGACAGTTTATTACCCGGATCCACCTGCGTCTTAACGTAGTAACGTGATGTGCTCCTTCTCAGAGGAGTATCCAACAGTGAAGCAATGTAACGGCCGGTAGAGTATGGAATGTTGCCCTCCGTAAATGTGAAGACCAGGGCGCTGTCTACCAGAACCTCATATTTGTAAACTGCTAGTTTTCCGTTAGTTCCCTCCATAAGGTCATAAGCGTCTATTGCAACATAGAAGGAACGCGGAACAGACGTTATGCTGTCTTTTGCAGAAGGAACAGGGAAAGTGTAGAGCGCTCCGTAGAGTGAGGCGCAACCTACAAAACGGACATCTCTGATAAGCGGAGAGGTTTTGTCTGAGAGGTTGTAAATATCTGTCAGCTGCAGATTTACCGGAGTCCCCTCCTCATCCAGAACTTCAAAGTGAAGATGAGGTCCGCCGGAGGAGCCGCTGTTTCCGGAGTAGGCAATCAGTTCTCCCTTCTTTACCGGAAGAGAGTCTTTAGGAAAGTCAATTGCCTGGTTCCAGCTCTTCTCCCTGTACTGTTTATCTCTTACAAGTTTTTGATACTTAGGAGCAAAGCGCAACAAGTGGCCGTAGATGGTTCTGTAGCCTGATGGATGGGTAACCTCAATCATATTGCCGAATCCCCAGGCGGAAACCGTTATGCGTGAGACATACCCTTCGTCTGCAGCATAAATTTTCTTTCCCGTTACGCCTGCGGTTCTCATATCCAATCCGCAGTGGAAGTGGTTGCCTCTGAGCTCTCCATAGGTTCCGGCAAAGCCATTGTAAGACTCTATGGGGAGAACAAAAGATGAAACAACCTCCTTCTGGCGTGAGAGGTTCACACCCATATCATTCTCAACATTAAGCCTTTGAGAAAAAAGGGAAGCTGACAGGAGTGTAAAGAAAGCAAAGAGAGCAAACCTCATAATTACCTGAAGAATCTCTTAATCTTGTCTATAAAGCTCTGACGGTCAGACTTTGACGGAATTGGAGTGAAGGAAGGACATCCTTTGAGTTTCTCCACCAGCGCCTTCTCCTCAGTAGTGAGCTTGGTTGGAATCCACACCTGAACGTAAACGTGGAGGTCTCCCCTGCCGTAGCCGTTAACGTCCGGCACTCCTTTGCCCCTCACTCTGAGGTCAGTACCGCTCTGGGTACCGGCAGGAATCTTTATCTTAAGTTTGCCGGTGATGGCCGGAATCTCTACCTCACAGCCGTTGATTGCATCCGGAATGCTTATGAAGAGCGGGTAAATCAGATCATTGCCGTCTCTCTCAAAATCTTTGTGAGGTTCCTCCTCAATGGCAACAAAGAGGTCTCCGTTTATACCGTTGTTGCGGCCTGCATTTCCCTTACCCTGAACGGTAAGAGTCATACCCTGTGCAACACCTGCAGGAACCTTAAATACAATCTCTTCCGGCGCCTTAACCAGTCCGCTTCCGCCACACTTGCGGCAAGTTTTTTCAATCACCTTACCGGTTCCGTTACAGCGAGGACAAGGAGACTGTGTCTGAGTAATGCCAAAGATTGAACGTGCGGTTCTTACAACATATCCCGTGCCCTTGCAATCCGGGCAACTCTTTATGTCAGAGTCACTTGCAGCACCCTTACCTCCGCAGTCCGGGCAGGCCACAAGTTTGGTCACCTTAACTCTCTTCTCCACACCGCTCATTATCTCCTCCAGTGTCAGCTTCATACGGATACGGATATCGCTTCCGCGTTCAACACGTCTTCCGCCGCCGGAGCCTCCTCCGCCGAACATATCTCCGAATATATCTCCAAAGCCGCCACCGCCGCCGAATCTACCTCCGAATATATCTCCAAAGTTGCGGAAGATATCCTCAACTGAGAAGCCCTGTCCGCCGCCGAATCCGCCTGCACCCTCAGCCGCAAAGCCAAACTGGTCATAACGTTTTCTCTTTGCATCATCTGAGAGCACGTCATAGGCCTCCGCAGCCTCCTTAAACTTCTCCTCAGCCTCTTTGTTTCCAGGATTACGGTCCGGGTGATACTGAAGCGCAAGTTTACGGTACGCCTTCTTAATATCCTCAGCAGAAGCGTCTTTGGAGACGCCCAACACCTCGTAATAATCTCTTTTTTCTGCCATCTCTTACTAATTAAATTCCAATAACAACCTTTGCAAAACGGATAACCTTGCCGCCAAGTTTATAACCCTTCTGAACAACCTCAACTACCTTACCCTTAGACTCTTCCTTAGGAGCAGGAATCTGGGCAACGGCCTCGTGCTCGTCCGTGTCAAACTCCTTACCTACAGCCTCAATCTCCTCCAGCCCCTTGGACTTGAGAACACCTACCAACTTCTTGTAAATGAGTTCTGTACCCTCTTTGGCAGCCTCGCTGCCCTCAGCCTTTGAAAGGGCATCCAACGCTCTCTCAAAATCATCCACAACAGGAAGCAGATCCTTGATTACCCCCTTAGCGGCGGTATCTACAAGTTCCAACTTCTCCTGAGCGGAACGGCGGCGGAAGTTATCAAACTCAGCCATCAGGTAGTGATACTCCTTCTTCTGAGCCTCAACCGCCTCTTTCTGAGTATCTAACGCAGCCTTAAGCTCATCTACAGCCTTTTGCAGAGCATTCTCAGCACTCTCTTCTGCACTCTCGGCCTCTTTTGCAGCAGCCTCCTGAGCCTCTTCAACGCTCTTCTTTTCTTCATCCATAACCTCCTCAGAGGTCATTTTCTTCTTATTTTTATGTGACATAATCCCAATTTTTGAACGCCCAAAGATAGGACAAATCTTTTGCCACACCCACACTTATATATTGGGAAAGGACAATTTGTCATAGATTAACAATATTGGCTACATTTGTTGACTATTTGACACCCGCAGCAATGATTGAGCAGATTCAGACATTTCTTGCCAATACACCCGTAACGGATTACAGGATGATAATCCTGCTAATATCCGTGGGCATCTTTGTGGGCTTCATCAACACCATAGCGGGGATGGCCACCGCCCTCTCCTACGGCCTCTTTATGATGATGGGTCTTCCAATCAACGTAGCCAACGGTACAACCCGCGTAGGCGTTCTGCTTCAGTTCATTACAACAAGTGCCATCTTTAAGAAAAAGGGCTACCTGGATGTCAAAACCGGCTGGAAGGTGGGCATACCGGTAGGGCTGGGTGCCATCTTTGGCGCTCTGCTTGCCGCCGTGCTCAAAGTGAAGGTGATTGAGATAGTTATGGCTATCCTTCTCCCGATAATTTGCCTGCTTCTTTTCATAGATAAGAGCCGCCTTGCAAAAATAAACACGGAATCTAAAAACTCCAGCCTTCTCATCTTTCTCATTTTTACCGTAATAGGAGTATACGGCGGATTCACCCACTCCGGAGTTGGTCTGCTCATTATGTTTGGAAGTTTCTTCTTTTTAGGACTGGATATGATCCGTTCCAACGCCATAAAGCAGTTTGCAGTAACCATTTACACTCCTCTGGCACTGGCGGTCTTCATCATCTACGGACAGGTGAACTGGACCATAGCCCTCATCTACGCCATAGGTAACATAATTGGCGGCATAGCAGGTTCTTACGCCTCCATAAAGGGAGGAGAAAAGTTCATAAAGGTATTTGTGACGGTAGTTATCGTGATAATGAGTACCTTCTTAATACTCAAACAGTTCAGATAGAATCAGAGTATTCCAAGGCGCAGCAGGGCCTTTTCAACTCCGTCAGAATCAACATCTTCCGTAATATAGTCTGAGGCGGCACGCACATCTTCAGCGGCATTGCCCATACAGACGCTCATTCCGGTATGCTCAAGCATTGGGATATCGTTGCCGCCGTCTCCGAAGGAGAGCGTATCATTGAGGTCTATCTTAAAGAGTTCCAGCATCTTATCTATGCCGTAAGCCTTGGTTATCCCGGTCTCGTTTACATCTGCAAAGAGCGGATTCCAGATGCTGGCGGTACAACCCTTAAGCCAGTCTCTCATAAGTTCATCCAACTCTTTCCCCCTCAGGTAGATACACATCTGGTAGACATCCTTCTCAATTATCTCCTCCAGCGGAATAACCACCGGCGGAGCTACTCCCACAACCCTTGCAATCTCCTCAGCCACATCAGATTGGCGGTTAAGGTAGTAGTTGTCCGAGCACATAAAGGAAAGGGGGAACTGAGGCAGACTCTCATCCTTAAGACGTTTGTAAATTGCGGTAAGTTCACTCTTTGGCAACGTCCTTCCAAAGAGCATCTTTTTCTCTCTGTCATAGCAGGTTGCGCCGTTATTTGCAACGTAGCCGTCAAAGAGCAAACCATCCAGAACACCGGTCATCTTCACCATACGGCCGGTTGAAATGAAAACCTTGATTCCCTTCTCTCTCAGAGCCTTCAGAACGCGCACATTGCTCTCTGTAACTCTGTGAGTCTTAAAGGAAACTAAGGTTCCGTCTATATCAAAAAATATCGCCTTTACAGCCACTAAGCCTTACCGTCTGAACCGAGAACGTTTACAATCTTGTGCTCATAAAGCTTCTGCATCTCGTCTCTTGCAGGGCCCAGATATTTACGAGGGTCAAACTCGCCAGGTTTCTCGTTGAAGACCTTGCGGATCATAGCGGTCATAGCAAGACGTGAGTCTGAGTCAATGTTAATCTTGCAAACTGCACTCTTGGCTGCCTTTCTAAGCTGCTCCTCAGGAATACCAACAGCGTCCGGAAGTTTACCGCCGTTCTCGTCAATAATCTTAACATACTCCTGTGGTACTGAAGAAGATCCGTGGAGTACGATTGGGAATCCAGGGAGTTTCTTCTCAATCTCCTCAAGTACGTCAAATGCCAATGGAGGTGGAACCAGAAGACCTGTCTTAGGGTCTCTTGTGCACTGCTCAGGTTTGAATTTGTAAGCACCGTGAGAAGTACCTATTGAGATAGCCAAAGAGTCACAGCCGGTCTTGCTGGTGAAGTCTATAACCTCCTCAGGACGAGTGTAATGAGACTCCTCTGCAGCAACCTCATCCTCAACGCCTGCAAGTACGCCCAACTCAGCCTCAACTGTTACGTCATACTTATGTGCGTAATCTACAACCTTCTTAGTCAGAGCAACATTCTCATCGTAAGGAAGTGCGGAACCGTCAATCATAACGGATGAGAAGCCCATATCTACGCAGCTCTTGCAAAGCTCAAATGAATCACCGTGGTCCAGATGGAGAACAATCTGAGGATTCTCCCAACCCAGTTCCTTAGCATATTCAACTGCACCTTGAGCCATATAACGCAGAAGTGTCTGATTTGCATAGTTTCTGGCGCCCTTACTAACCTGAAGGATAACCGGAGATCTCTTCTCTGCAGCAGCCTTAATAATGGCCTGCAACTGCTCCATATTGTTAAAATTGAAGGCCGGAATGGCATATCCGCCCTTTACTGCCTTAGCAAACATCTCTCTGGTGTTAACTAGGCCTAACTCTTTGAAACTTACCATAATAAATCTTTGTTTATATATTATTTTTTACTTCCCTCTTTCTAAAAACCGCCGCAAAAGTAGTAATTATTATTAACTTTGCCCATAGTTATAAATTGTAATTATGAAGAACAAGGTAATGGTATTCTCAGCTCCGAGCGGGGCGGGCAAGACAACAATAGTCAGACATCTTTTGGAGAACTTTAACAATCTGGAGTTTTCCGTATCTGCAACATCCAGAGCGCCAAGAGGAAAGGAGGAGCACGGCAAAGATTACTATTTCCTCTCCGTAGAGGAGTTCAAACAGAGGATAGCCAATAAGGAATTTGTTGAATATGAGGAGGTTTACCCGGGTTCATTCTACGGCACGCTCAAGAGCGAGGTGGATAGAATCTGGGCCAAGGGGAACGTAATTCTCTTTGACGTAGACGTTAAGGGAGGAGTAAACATCAAAAAGATCTTTGGTGAGAAGGCCTATACCGTCTTCATCCAGCCGCCCTCTTTGGAGGTTATGGAACAGAGGCTCAGAGCCAGAGGAACGGATACGGACCAGGCTATAAGGACAAGGGTTGCAAAGGCGGCACAGGAGATGACCTATGCTCCTCAGTTTGACACCATTTTGGTAAATGACAAACTGGAAGATTCCTTTGCAAAGGCAGATAAGATTGTTGAGGAGTTCACCGGCTTCAGACCTAAAAACGCACCACGCCGTTGCCGTATCTGCGGAGCGGAAAAAGAGTGCCTTGTTTGCAAACTCTTTGCAAATCTCTTCCACAAAAAATGAAAAAGGTAGCCCTCTATTTTGGCTCTTTCAACCCGCTCCATTACGGGCATCTTGCAGTTGCTGAATATGTTATAAAAAACTGCAACATTGAGCGCTTTGAGATGGTGCTCAGCCCACACAACCCTTTTAAGAACAAGGGAATGCTGGAAGATCCATACCGGAGGCTCAAAAGACTTAAGAAGGAAATCAGAGAGTTCAACCGCCACCTTAAAGAACAGGCAACCAACGTCAAATGCAAAAGGGTTTATATCAATGATATAGAGTTCCACCTAAAGGAACCGCTATATACCTACAACACAATGAATGAACTCCAAAGATTACACCCAAACAACGAGTACATCATTGTAGTGGGAGCTGACAGTTTTGCAGCAATGCCACGCTGGTATCTGGGAGAGGAAATTCTAAAGAACTACCACGTAATAGTCTATCCAAGAAAAGGTTACAGGGTCAAGACTCTTGCAGCAAAATACAAGGCCACCTACCTTGAGAACGCCCCTATGAACAACATCTCCTCAACGGAAATACGCAGCCAGAGTTAAATCTTCATTCTTTCCCAGAGGCAGTTAGGGATTAGTTTCCAGAAGAATACAAGGATTCTGTAACGCCAGTCAATGATTAGGGAGCGCTTCTGTTTCTCTATTGCCTTTACAATCTTTGGAGCAACATACTCAACATCCATAAGCATTGGGTAGTGGTGCTTTACGGTGTCCAACAGAGGGGTATCTACAAAGCCCGGGCGTATGTCCGTGAACTTTATGTGGAGTTTCTGGGAGTGTGCAAGCTGTGCAAGAGCCTGAATGTAGGTATTGTCAAAACTCTTGGTTGCGGAGTATGAAGGTGCGTGGCTAAGCCCCTTAACGCCTGCTATAGAACTGATTACTGCAATATGGCCGGTTCCGTTGTTCCTCTCTTTGAAGTAGTTGAAGGCGGCGGTAACCATTCTTGTAAAACCAACAACGTTGGTCTTTGTTGTCATAATCTCTATCTGAGGTTCAAGCTCTCTGTTCTGACTTCCCACTCCGCTTACGTGGAAGTAAGTATCCATTCCACCCAACTTTTCTATAAGGGAGTTCAGCTTGTTGGGAGCATCATCCTCATTAATGTCAATTACCTCATAAACAATATTTTGAGGATACTTTTGCTGAAGGGATTTTAGATTATCTTCTCTTCTGCCGGCAACGCCCAAACGCCATCCTCTCTCTGCAAGAAGCTGAGCAACTCTGTTTCCCATTCCGGAGGTAGCCCCCATTATTACCGCTCTTTTCATATTTCTATTTTAGTCATTTACAATGTGTTGCATCTCTCCCATAAGAGGAGCCTCAACGCATACTTTTTTCTGATTCTCCGTAGGATTGCCCTTGGCATCCTTAACCCCTATTGGGTGAATAAACTCCAACTTCCTGGCATGCAGAGAGATAGAGCCGTCTCTGTTGGAACGCTTTGCGCCGTATTTAAGATCTCCCTTAATTGGCATACCAACATTTGAGAGTTGGCAGCGTATCTGATGATGACGGCCGGTAAGCAGTTCCACCTCCGTAAGCAGGTAGTTATCTGTCTGTTTTAAAACCCTGTACCTTAGAACCGCCTCCTTGCACTCTTTTAGAGGAGTCCCTTTACCTTTGAATATGAAGGATTTATTGGCCTTCTCATCTCTTCTTATAAAGTCTCTGAGTTCTTTCTGTTCCCCGATAGCTATCTGATAATCCGGCTTTTGCGTAAGTGCCCAATAGGTTTTGTGAAGGGCGCCGCTTCTTATGAGTTCGTTAACTCTCTCCAGCCCTTTGGAGGTCTTTGCAAAGAGAACCGCTCCTGAAACAGGGCGGTCCAAACGGTGGGCAACTCCCATAAAGACATTCCCCTTTTTATTGTCCCTGTTGGCTATGAAGGCCTTAAGAGTCTCACTCAGAGGCTCGTCATTGGTCTTGTCTCCCTGAACAATCTCTCCACTCCTCTTATTCAGAATAAGATAGTGGTTGTCTTCATAGAGAATCCTGGAGGAGATATCATTTATCTCCTCTTGTGAAAGTTTTCTATAAGGCGATTTTTGTTCCATTTGTCTGTACAAAGATAAAAAATCGTATATTTGTGCTAATACAAACAGTATAACTATGAAAGGTATTATCAAACTCTCCGCAATTGCACTCTTGCTTCTTTGCGCACTTCCATCCGCACTTTTTGCACAGGATGATGATTCAGATTTGGCACAGATGCAGGTGAAGTCCAACACACGTCCGGACAGAAACCATATTATAAATGTCTTTATTGGTGACTTTACCTACACTCCACAGTCACACAACACATCTGCAGGTTCCAAGGTATTGGATGTGATTGCAGCTGTTGCTACCGGAGAAGTTACTCAGTATCACGATGGTAGAGCAGAATCTGTAAGATCCAACCTGGTAAGGGGATTGAGCTGGTCTTTCAGACTGAGAGTTATGGACCGTCCGTTTGAACCTGATATGGATGATCCTAAATATGCCATTTTGGTAGACGGCACCATTGGAACCATCTCAACTACCTCAAAGGTTGAGACATACGAGGTTCAGGATCCTAAAGACAAGAAAAAGAAGATTAAGAAGACAAGAGAACTTTACCGTGCAGACGTTACCGTTTTGGTTAATGTAAAATCTATAACTGACGGACACATTTTAAATACAGTAACTTTCAGAAGTACAGACTCTCAAAACTCTTACTGGTACAATACCAGAGACGAGTCACTGAATAAAGCCATTGAAAGATTACCGGGTCAGGTAAGAAGATATTTTGACTCCTGCTACCCTCTCTATGCAACAATTATTGAAAGAGCCGGAGAGAGAAACAACAAACAGAAAGAGGTTTACATTGACCTCGGCTCAGCCCACAGACTCTATGAGGGGCTCACATTCGGCGTCTACAAGAGAAAGATTGTAGCCGGCAGAGAGGCACACACCTACCTTGGCAGAATCAAAGTGAAGAAGATTGAGGGACCGGACGTTACATTCTGTAAGGTTGTTAGCGGCGGCAGGGATATAAAGAGCTGCCTTGATATCGGCGAGGAGCTGACAATTGTATCCAGACACTGATGCGGGGTGGCTAAAAGCCGCTTCAGCGGCCGGCTTGTAGAGCCGCAGTGCCCCTTGAGGGGCCGGCAAAGCCGGGGGTGAAAATATGACAAAAAAGGGATGGTCAATATTTGGCCATCCCATTTTTTGTCAAAATGGCAGAAAAATGACGTTTGTTTGGAGTGGCACAATAATAGAGATATTGAAAAACAAAAAAAGGAGATACTAATTATGGGAAAAATTATTGGAATTGACTTGGGAACAACCAACAGTTGCGTCTCAGTTATGGAAGGCAGCGAGCCTACCGTTATCATAAACAGCGAGGGTAAAAGAACTACCCCATCTGTTGTAGCGTTTACACAGGGCGGCGAGAGAAAGATTGGAGATCCGGCTAAACGTCAGGCAATTACCAACCCTACCAAGACCATCTACTCCATAAAGAGATTTATGGGTGAGACTTATGACAGGGTTCAGACGGAGATTGCAAGAGTACCTTACAAGGTAGTTAAGGGTGACAACAACACTCCTAGAATAGATATTGACGGAAGACTTTACTCACCGCAGGAGATTTCTGCTATGATTCTTCAGAAGATGAAGAAAACCGCAGAAGATTATCTGGGACAGACAGTTACAGAGGCTGTCATTACAGTTCCTGCATACTTTACAGACTCTCAGCGTCAGGCAACCAAAGAGGCCGGTGAGATTGCAGGTCTTACCGTTAAGAGAATCATCAACGAGCCTACCGCAGCGGCACTTGCATACGGTCTGGACAAGAAGGAGAAGGATGCAAAAGTAGCTGTGTTTGACCTTGGTGGTGGTACATTTGATATCTCTATCCTGGAACTTGGAGACGGCGTGTTTGAGGTTAAATCTACCAACGGTGATACCCACCTGGGAGGTGATGACTTTGACCACGTTATCATAGACTGGCTGGTTGAGGAGTTTAAGAATGACCACAGCGGTGCAGATCTGAGCAAAGATCCTATGGCCCTTCAGAGACTGAAAGAGGCTGCAGAAAAGGCTAAGATTGAGCTCTCAAGCCAGACAACCACAGAGATCAACCTTCCTTACATCATGCCTATAGACGGCGTTCCTCAGCACCTTGTTAAGACTCTTACAAGAGCTAAATTTGAGGCACTTGCAGATCCGTTCTTCCAGAAGTGTATTGAGCCTTGCCGCAAGGCACTGGCAGACGCTCACTTAAGCGCATCTGACATTAACGAGGTTCTTTTGGTTGGCGGTTCAAGCCGTATTCCAAAAGTACAGCAGATGGTTAAGGATTTCTTTGGAAAAGAGCCTAATAAGAGCGTTAACCCTGATGAGGTTGTTGCAATTGGTGCATCTATCCAGGGCGGAGTTCTGGCAGGTGACGTAAAGGATGTGCTTCTGTTGGATGTTACTCCTCTGTCATTGGGTATTGAGACATTCGGCGGTGTATTCACCAAACTTATTGAGGCCAACACCACCATCCCTACCCGCAAGAGTCAGATTTTCTCTACTGCATCTGATAATCAGCCATCTGTAGAGGTTCACGTACTCCAGGGCGAGCGTCCTATGGCTTCCGGTAACAAATCTATTGGAAGATTCCACCTGGACGGCATTATGCCTGCACCAAGAGGTGTTCCTCAGATTGAAGTAACCTTTGATATTGATGCTAACGGTATCCTCAACGTATCTGCAAAGGATAAGGGAACCGGTAAGGAGCAGCAGATCAGAATTGAGGCTTCCAGCGGACTTAGCGAGGCTGAGATAAAGAGAATGAGAGACGAGGCTAAGGCTAACGAGCAGGCAGATAAGGCGGAGAGAGAGAAGGCAGACAAACTCAACAATGCAGATGCTCAGGTATTTGCAAGTGAGAAGAACCTCAAGGATTACGGAGACAAGATTCCTGCAGACAAGAAGGCTAAGATTGAGGAGGCTACCAAGAAACTGAAGGAGGCTCACCAGGCTAAGAACATTGCAGAGCTGGATAACCTTATGAATCAGCTTAATGAGGCTTGGCACGCTGCAAGCGAGGATATGGCTAAGGCTGCCGGTGCTCAGCAGGGCCCTAATCCTGGAACTCAGGGAGGTTATGACCCTAACGCTAACCAGGGATCATCTAACAATCAGGGCGGCAAAGACGGTGAGGTAACAGATGTAGACTTTGAAGAGGTGAAATAAGCCAACCCGGTAGCAAATGATAAAGGAGGTAACTGAAAGGTTGCCTCCTTTTTTGTTGGAAAATCCATATTTTTTCTTATATTTGGGAATTGAATTCAAAGTTTTACGATTAATTTAAAAGACAAACAATATGGATTGGTTAGAAAAATACAAAGACAGAATTGTCACACCTGAAGTTGCTGCCGGCGCTATTCAGAGCGGAATGAACATAGTATTGGGTCACTCCGCCGCTGCTCCTCAGGAGATTCCTCTTGCAATGATGGATCAGAGAGACAGACTTACAGACGTTGACATCTATCACATGGTAACGCTTCACCCTGCAACTTACATGCAGCCTGAGGGTTACGGACACTTCCGTCACATCACAAACTTTGCTCACGGTAACACCAGAGAGGGACTTAATGATGACCGCGGAGATTTTGTTCCTTACTATTATCATCAGATTGGAGACTGGTTTGACACCCGCTATCCTATTGACGTAGCAATGATTACGGTAACTCCTCCTAATGAGGATGGATACTGCTCACTCGGTATCTCAGTGGATTATACCAAGTTGGCTGTTGACCGTGCAAAGATTATTATGGCGGAGATGAATGACCAGATGCCGTTCCTCGGATACGGAGACTGCCTTGTTCACATCTCAAAGATCAACTACATTGTACCTACCTCAAAGCCTATGTTCCAGCTTCCTAAACCAACCATAGGACCTGTTGAGGAGAAGATTGGAGAGTACTGCGCTTCATTGGTTGAGGACGGTGCAACTCTTCAGTTAGGTATTGGTGCAATTCCGGATGCAGCACTTCACTATATGACCAACAAAAAGGATCTTGGTATTCATACTGAGATGTTCTCAGACGGTGTGGTTGAGCTGGTTAAGAAGGGTGTAATTACCAATGCAAAGAAGAAACTTCACCCGGGTAAACTGGTAACCGGCTTCCTTATGGGATCACAGATGTTGTATGACTTTGTAGACCATAACCCGGATGTATTGATGTATCCTGTAAGCTATTGCAATGACCCAAGAACTATCTGCCAGATGGATCACTTTGTATCTATCAACTCTGCTCTTGAGATGGATCTGCAGGGTCAGAGTACCGCAGAAACCATTGGTCTTAAGATATTTAGCGGAACAGGCGGACAGGTAGACTTCATCAGAGGTGCTTCCTGGAACAAGACCAGCAAGGCCATTCTTGCATTCCCTTCTACTGCAAAGCACGGGGAGATGTCTCGTATAAAGGCTTATCTTACAGAGGGTGCCGGAATTACCACTCCTAGAGATGACATTGATTATGTTATCACAGAGTACGGTATTGCTCACCTTAAGGGTGCATGCCTGAGAGACAGAGCAAGAATGCTTATTGGTCTGGCACATCCTAAGTTCAGAGATGAACTCATTAAGGAGTTTGAGAGAAGATTCCCACGCACACCTTACAAACCTTGGGATTTCTCTGCTAAAGAGATTATTTACTAGTTTCAAATTCAAATATGTACGACAAAGAACGCGGGCTTTACATTGCTCACTCAGACAACGGTCCAATCTCCATGATTGGAAAGATGGCTAACCGCCACGGCCTCATCTCCGGAGCCACCGGCACCGGAAAGACTGTCACTCTGCAAGTTATAGCGGAGAGTTTCTGCCAGGCAGGAGTTCCTTGCTTTATGGCGGATATGAAGGGAGACCTCTCAGGTATAAGCCAGAGCGGTAAGATGAGCGGCTTTATTGAGAAGAGAAAAGATGAGTTCGGAATTCCTGAACCAAACTTCCAACCTTGCCCTGTCCGCTTCTTTGACGTCTTTGGAGAAGAGGGCCATCCTATGAGATCCACCATCTCAAAGATGGGTCCTCAGCTTCTCTCCAGAATACTGGAACTTAATGATACTCAGGAGGGTGTACTGAACGTTCTCTTTAAGGTTGCAGACCAGAAGGGACTCCTTTTGGATGACATTAAAGATTTGCGTTCAATGCTCAACTACCTCTCCAAGAATGCAGCCGAGTACACAACCACCTTCGGAAACATTGCTCCTCAAAGTATAGGTGCAATTCAGAGATCTCTGTTAACTCTTGAGAACCAAGGTGGTGACAACTTCTTTGCAGAGCCGTCATTTGACATTATGGATCTTCTGCAGACAGATGCCGCAACCGGAAAGGGAATAATGAACGTACTTGCAGCAGATAAACTGATGCACCGTCCTAAACTCTATTCTACCTTCCTACTCTGGTTGCTTTCAGAGCTTTACACCAATCTGCCTGAGGTTGGAGATATGGATTACCCACGTCTGGTATTCTTCTTTGACGAGGCTCACATGCTCTTTGAGGGCACTTCCAAGTCATTGACAGACAAGATTGAACAGGTAATAAGACTCATCCGCAGCAAGGGCGTTGGAGTATACTTTATCTCTCAGCTTCCTACAGATATTCCTGAGGTAATCCTTGGTCAGCTGGGTAACCGAGTACAGCACGCTTTAAGAGCATATACTCCTAAGGATCAGAGAGCTGTAAAGGTTGCAGCAGAGACCTTCAGAGCCAATCCAAAGTTCAAAACTGAGGATGCAATCATGAACCTCGGAACGGGAGAAGCGTTGGTTTCATTCCTGGATGAGAAAGGTGCTCCTTGCATTGTAGAGAAGGCAAAGATTCTCTTCCCAATGAGCCAGATAGGAGCAATAGATGAGAGCCAGAGAAGACAGATTATCAACTCTTCACGCATATTGGGCAAGTACGATAAGGTTCATGACAGAGAGTCTGCATTTGAGGTTCTTTTGGAGAATGCAAAGAGAGAGGAAGAGGAGCGCAAAAAGGCAGAAGAGGCTCTTGCAATTCAGAAACAGCAGGAACTTGAGGTGAAAGAGAAATCAAAGAAGAAGGGTAAATCTACTATAAGCAAGGTATTTAAGGCCATTATCACCGCAGTTACAGCAGCCATTGCCACCATGGCGGGGAACGCATTAACCGGAAGAAAGACCAAGGGTACAGGCAAGAGAATTGTAAAGAATGCAACCTCAGCCGCAACCCGTACCATTACAAGAGATATTCTGGGAAGTATTATCAAATAAGACTCTTTTCAAGAGTCTCAATTACAGATAGATCTGCGGGGAGCCAGTTGACGCTCCGCAGATCTTTTTTTGTAAGCCACCTGGCAGATTCGTGTTCTTTAAGAATAAAGTCAGAATTCAAAGAGCAGAGAAAGCAGTGCATTTTAAGATGAAAAGCGGGATAATCATACTCCACAACCCTAATCAAATCCCCTACCGTTATCTCCGCATCCAGTTCCTCTCTAATCTCCCTAACCAGAGCATCTTGAGGCGTTTCTCCACTCTCCATTTTGCCGCCCGGGAACTCCCACATATCTTTAAAATCCCCGTAACCTCTCTGAGTTGCAAAGAGAGAGCCGTCACGTACAATTACGGCAGCAACAACCTCTATGCTCTTAAGCATTACCAGTCGTATTTCAAGTGTTTAACGGTCTTCTTCTCCTCAATAATCATCTTAAGTGAATCTATACCCATCTGAAGATGATCATCTACAAACTTCTGAGTTACAACCTTATCATTGGCATCTGTCTTAATTCCCTCTGGAATCATAGGCTGGTCAGATACCAAAAGAAGTGCGCCCGTAGGAATATGGTTTGCAAAACCGCAGATAAAGAGTGTTGCGGTCTCCATATCTACCGCCATTGCACGGGTAGAAGAGAGATACTCCTTAAACTTATCATCATGTTCCCAAAGTCTTCTGTTTGTGGTAAATACAGTGCCTGTCCAGTAATCCTTTCCGTGGTCTCTTATGGCAGAAGAAACGGCACGCTGGAGCATGAAGGCAGGGAGTGCGGGAACTACCAGCGGGTAGTAGTCATTGGATGTTCCCTCTCCTCTGATGGCTGCAATAGGAAGAACAAGGTCACCTATCTTTGTATGTCTGTCTATTCCTCCGCATTTGCCCAAGAAGAGGCAGGCCCTTGGATGAACGGAACTTAGAAGGTCCATAATGGTTGCCGCATTAGGGCTTCCCATTCCAAAGTTAATGATTGTTATTCCCTCTGCGCTGGCACTTGGCATATTGGAATCTCTTCCTAATACCTCAACACCAAACTTTTCTGCAAACAGATCTACATATTTGCCAAAGTTTGTAAGCAGAATACAGTCATCAAAACTGTCCAATGGTCTCTTTGTATATCTTGGCAGCCAGTTGCTTGCAATTTTTGCTCTCTTTTGCTCACCCTGAAGCATTGCCAATTCGTTTGAAATATCCATAGTCAAAATCTTTATTTGCGGCAAAGTTACAACAACTTTCCTATTCTTCTTCAATATAACGCGGAGCCTCTTCTGCGGTAGGAAGCGCCTCCACGTCCTTAAGTTTACGGTTAATCTGATTTGTTCTGGTGGAAATCAGAGTATCCATATCCTTCAATCCTCCCTCAATCTTTCCCTTGGCCTTCTGGAGCATATCTCCAAACTTTCCAAACTCAGTCTTCACTTCACCAAGCACCTTCCACACATCATTGCCCTTCTTCTGAATTGCCAGAGTCTTAAATCCCATCTGAAAACTGTTCAGTATTGCAGCCAGGTTTGTTGGGCCTGCAACCGTCACATTAAACTCACGCTGAAGGGTTTCCAGCAGTGACGCATCTCTTGCAATCTCTGCATAGAGCCCCTCAAACGGAAGGAACATAATTGCAAAACGGGTAGTCTCCGGAACGTTGATATACTTGCTTATGTTCTTTCCCTCCTGTTTTACGGCCGCTGTAAACTCCTTACGCACAGCATCTATCTTCTCCTTATCTCCGCTGTCGTACGCCTCCAGAAGGGCGTCATACTTATCCTTAGGGAACTTGGAGTCTATAGGAAGCAGAACCGGATTACCGTCCTGCCCCGGAAAACGTACCGCAAACTCCACAACCGCACTTTTGTCCGCTCCGGTATGGGCATTTGCAACAAACTGACCCGGAGCAAGATACTGCTCCAGCAGCATCTGCAGTTGCACCTCTCCCAAGCCTCCTCTCATCTTAACATTGCTCAGCACTTTCTTTAATCCTCCCACATCTTTTGCCAGTTCTCTCATCTGCGTAAGGCCTGTCTTCACACTGTCCAGTTGATTCCCCACGGTTTCAAAGCTTTTGCTAATTCTCTCATTCAGAGTCTTATCCAGCTTCTCCTCAACAGTGGCCCTCATCTTCTCCAGACTCTTTTCAGTACTCTGCACCATTCCCGCCTGTGTCTTCTCAATAGAGAGCAGCCTCTCTTTCTGGCTCTCCTCCAGAGACTTAAGCCTCTCATCCTGTTTGCTCTCCATTGCCTTCAGACGCTCTGTCTGCAAAATCTGCATCTTGTCCAACTGCAGTTTCTGAGTTTCGCTGAATGAGTTGTTAAAGTCCTTTATCCTCTCAGAAAGTTCCTCACGCTGAGATGTTTGCGCCCTTTCATAATCATCCTTATTCTCTTTGTGATACTCTTTCATCTGAGACGCAAGATCCTTAAAGAAAGTATCATTACTCTCCTTTAGCCCCTTTATAACTCTCTGTTGTTTTGAAGTTAAGAGAAACATAATCACCAGTGAAACCACCAGTACACAGAAAAGAATAATTATCAAAATATCTGTCATATCCACTAACTATTTCTCTCAAAATTAAGAAAAATCTTCCTCCAAAAAAATTTTAGCCTAAGATTCAACATTTGACATAACCTGTCAAAACGCCACTCTATCTTTGCACCGTGAAATTAAAACAACAGAGATATTAACAAAAAAAACATAAAACCATGAACAATTACAATTACTTATTCAACAGCGAGATAGAGGCCTTTATTGAGGAAACTATCGCAGATTCAAAAGAGATTAACATTTCCCTTGTTTCCATAAGTTAGTGCAAACCGCTTTACAAAGGTAACAGGTAATGTCCGAATGAGATTACCTGTTCTTTTTTTTAATTTCTTATTAATCTTAATTAGGAATTCATTATCTTGTGTAAAAATAAGTATGACACTATGTTTTCTCTCTTATCTCCTCACATAATCGCAAAACTTTGTCTTTTCATAGTGCTATCATTAAGCACTTTGCATCTATCTGCCCAATCTTCTTTCAAGTTCTATGATGAGATTTCTCTTCCTCAGACAGATGCGTGGGACTTTATTCGCCAGGGAGACGTTTCGCCTTCTTTGTATACAGGGACCATAAATCTCTCTATTCCAATATATTCCTATAAAGACAAAGATTTCAACATTCCTATTGTTGCAACATATTCCTCTAACGGCAACACCCCTAACCAACTCCCGGGTATCCTGGGGCCAGGATGGAATCTGGAGTTAGGTGGGTGTATCACCCTTGAAACCAACGGAATACCGGATTACGGAGAGAACGTAAAACACGTACCCGGATTCTATTCCATGCATACAGACAACTATTACAGTTCACATGAACCAAGTAAATGGTGGCGGTTTATGTATTCTCTCCTTCAAAACGGCTCAGGTACAGGCGCTCCGGAGATTGTATGGTGTCCGGGAACAAAGCCTACCAACAACCACCAAGGAGAGATAGATGCCCAGCCTGATATTTTCCACTTTTCCGTGCCTGGCCATAAAGGCAGTTTCCATCTCGGTTTCCGAGGAGAGGTCATCTTTTCAAACACTACCTATGACAGAGAGGGTTATAAGTTGGATATAGAAACTCAAGCTTTATCATCTTCTCCTTATGGGTTCAGCAGGTTCAGCAAGCTGACTATCACCGCTCCGGACGGATACAAGTATATTTTCCTTGGTAACCCTGAATATAGCAGCGTTGACCTTGCTAAAAGCGGAGAGAGAATCAACTACGATATCATCACGGCATGGCATCTCACAAAGATTGAAGCACCGAATGGAAGATGGGCGGCATTCTCGTATAACTCTTACACCCACACAACATATACTCCGGGAACTATAAGAACTTCAGGAGGAGTAGAGGATACTCAATATTACTTTGATGACCCTATTATCCCTTATTATTCTGTAAGTGGAAAAACCGATGATTTAAGAAGTCAGGAGAGAGAGACAAGAACAGCTGTTCTCAGTAATATAACTTTCAGTGACGGCTCGTATATTTCACTAACTTATAATGTATTGAGTTCTTCAGAAGGAGATGAATACCGTCAAGATCCCGCATCATCTCTCGCTGCTTATTCTAACACCATAAGGCTCAATACCATAAGTGTAGTAAAAGCCGGAAGAAACGAACAAGTATCAAACGCTCATTTTACCTATGCCAGAAACACCAACGGAGCAAAGACAAACTACCTGCAATCCATAAATGTCCAGGGAGACGGGACCTACTCTTTCCAATATGTCGGTTGGAACGATTCCTCCAAACCCTATCCAAACCATAACTGTTTCCAAGTTGACCACTGGGGATTCTTTAACGGGAAAAACGGGCTTTATTATCCTACCTCTACGCTGAATGTAGAGACTCAGAATGAGACCATTACAGGTAATTCCAGAAATCCCGATGCCAACTATGCCACCCTAGGGATGATTGAGAGAATCAACTATCCTACAGGAGGATACACCACGTTCGAGTATGAACCGCATGACTACTCCGTAGCGGTAAGCAGAACCTATGACACCCTTTATACAAAGAGTTTTGCGCCAAGACTTATCGCTCTCAACGGAACAGCAGGAGGGCTGAGAATAAAGAAGATATCATCTTACCTGAGTAACGGAACACTCAGTTTGGAAAAGAGTTATACGTACAAAGATGCGCTAGGAAAGAGTTCCGGAATTCTCACTTGGGTACCAAGATATAAGGTGGCTTTTTCTTGCCAGGCAACAAACAATCTCAAAGAAAATTCATCATATTACTCCTCTTCTCTGCAGGATTACGGCTTTGCTAATGTAGAATATCATTATGTAACGGAACATCTGAAGGATAGTACCAGAACACTTAACATATTCACGTCCAGTGCTGACGGGAAAGGATTCATAGATGCGCTGAAAGTGGAATGGGGTATGACCGTAAAAGAAAAAGCAGTGCTGGCTAACGGAACAACTACAGAATGGGAAATGACTGATAATTACGGACAACCCATAAGAAGCGTCCATTTTGCCGTAGCACCAGTCACTTCTCACCAATCACAAAGAGGACAGCTGAAAGAGAGCAGAGTATATAAGAATGACACTACAATGTCTGCCTCGCTGATTCAAAAGACGGACTTCTTATTGGATTCATTAGCATATACATATCTGCCTTGTTATCTAGTAAGGAGCTTCGGAACATATCCTATCTTCATAGGAAAACACATGCCTAAAGAGACGGTTTCCATAACAAGGCCCAACGATATGAGCGAGGAGAAAACCGTAAAGAACATCCTAAAATACAATAGATACCAAGAGGTAATAGAATCCTCTCAGACAACACCGGAAGGAGATTCTTTGATTACTGACTATACACATCTCAGGGACCTGGAAGAGAACATAATACAAGCAAATACCGTTTACTCCGCCATGAAGCGGAAAAATATCCTCAACCTCCCGCTGGAAGTAAGGACTTACAGAAAAAACAGCGGAGGAAACAGAGAACT
>JAGDBO010000011.1 GCA_017959005.1 Bacteroidales bacterium
AATGGGGATGTGCAGGCGCTTGGCCCCGATGACGCTCAGGCAGCTGTTGGTGTCGCCCAGCACCAGCACGGCATCGGGCCTGAGCCGGGCCATCAGCTGGTAGCTCTTGGCGATGATGTTGCCCATGGTCTCGCCCAGGTCACTGCCCACGGCCTCCATGTAGATGTCGGTATCGGCCAGCTTGAGGTCCTTGAAGAACACCCCATTCAGGTTGTAGTCGTAGTTCTGCCCCGTATGCGCCAGCAGGCAGTCAAAGTACGTGCGGCACTTGTTGATGACCGCCGCCAATCTTATAATCTCCGGGCGCGTGCCCACAATGATCAGGAGCTTGAGTTTTCCGTTATTTTTGAATTCAGCCATAGCTAACTAATTGAGAAAAAGTTTTTAAGCCGTATGATTAACACCCTCTTCCTCATCTCCACCCACAAAGAACGGCATCAAATGACCCTCTTTGTGAATAATCCAAGCCGTTGTAGCAAGGAATGCCAAAAAGAGGAATGTCAAACAAGTCTTAGCACGTGAAGGACCTGCCTTCTGAACAGGAACCGTAGCCGGCTGAAGAGTTGTAAACGCAGGAGTCTCTTCCTGCACTTTAGCCTCAGCCATAAGCAGTTGCGCTGCTACTTGCGAGTAAGCCTGGTACTGAATGTTCATCTCATTCTGGTACTCTGTAATCTCACTTTGAGCACCCTGGAATATAACCTTTCTATTTGCATCTGCATGCTTTACATACTCCTGGCGAGCCTTCTCATAACGCTCTTTAGCCTCTGCATAAAGCTTCTTATTGTATTCCAAATCTACACGTGCCTTTTTGGTGCGGTAATCTGTTATAAACTCCTGTAAACGAGCCTGTACGGAGTCTGCCACCACTGCGCAGATAAGAGGATCCTGGTCTGTAACGTTAATGGTAATCACCATTGTCTTCTTATCTACATCACACACAACTTTCTGAGCAAGAGCCTTTACAATGGCTGCCTGCTCCTGAGTAAGTTTAAATGTATTAACCTCTTCATTGCCCGTACCCGTCTTCTTCTTGCCCTTGAAAGGATACATTAACACGCTGAAAACAGCCTTTTTAGCCTTTGCCCACCATGGTGCCTTCTGATGCTTTTTCAGATACTCGTAGTATGTCATCTCTGTAACACCGGTAGAGTCATTTGCACGCCTTACCTTTATCGGGAAGAGTGATGTCCTAAAGGCAACGCTGTTCATCAAGTCCGGATAAAGCGTTGGAAACAAAGCATCTGCACTCTGTCTGGAACCCAGATTCACACCAAAGTTGCTTGCCAAAGCTGCCAAACTGCTACTGCTACTTCTGTTTCCCGATAGTTCCGGCGCCAATGTCACCTTGCAGTTGTAGTAATTTGGAATGCTCAATGTAAGGAACGCAACCACTACAAAAGTGATTGGCAGCACTTTGTAATACAACTTGCGGTGGCTCTTAACATCCTGCCAAAGCTCCTTAACTGTAGGGCGTTTGGTTGGGGTATTTGTATTTTGTTCTGTATTCATAACGCTCTATTATCTTAAGATATAAGCAATTGCAGCTGCCATTGTAGCAAGAGAAGAGATACCGGTTGAAATACCCGTTACCCATTGAGCGGCTGCGGCACTATCCCTCTTTTCTCTGGATGGAACAATTACCTCACAGCCAGGCTCAATCTTACCCTTGCTTGCCTTCGCAATTGTACCGTTCTGGTAAACAATGTAAGTATGACTCCTCTTTGCTCTGTTACCAAAACCACCCGCCTGCTCAACATAGTACTTATAGCCCTTGCCGCTTTCGTATGCCACTGTATTTGGAGCATTTACATCTCCGGATATTCTAACCGTATGGTTGTAACGCGGAATAATCAACTGGTCACCGTTAATCAGCTCTATATCCTGTGTACAACCCGGATTCTCAAGAGCCTCATCCAAGTGAATACCAACAGTATAACTATCTTGCAAAGCAAGTTTTTCTATACTGATACTGTCCGCTCCGTCTACACTCTGGCGTGCAACATCCAAAACCTTTTGAACTCTAGCTTTCTCATCTGCAGTCATTTGTCTAATCAAACGAGCACCGCGGATATATGCACCCGGAAGAATTCCGCCTGCCTCTCTAACCAAGTCAGAGAGACGCTGGTTCTTCTTCTCCATAGTGTATGAACCTCTGAATGTTACCTCACCGTCTATAGATACCTGAATAGGATCCTGGAACAGAGGGCTGCGTCTAACATTCACAATATCGTAAGGCTCCAAAACAAACCCCTTCTGACCGTCAACTATGTAATTGTCTTTCAGAGAAAAAGTATAGGTCTTGGCAATATCCATACCTGCAGAAGTAGCACCCGGATCTCTCAAAGAACGAGAAACCTCAATCTTTGCAGTAGATGCCATATCTGTAAGTCCGCCCGCCTTAAGAATCAAATCCTCAAGAGTCATATTGTCTGCATACTCAAATGTACCCGGCGCAATAACCTCACCTGTAATTGTTACTGTACGTGCATTGGTATGCTCCGCGATGGTTGGAATCAAAATAACATCCTCATTTTTCAACTGGATATCTGCCTTTTTGCCACTGAGAATTCCCTCAATGTCCAAAGGAATAACCTCCTGAGTTCTATTAGGTTTCATACGGCTCAACACTGCACGTGAAGTCATAGCCTCCTCTCTCAAACCTGCAGCACGCTCAATCAAAGACTTAACGCTATTAACCTTATCTCCAAGCTGATACATACCCGGGCGGAATACCGCACCCTTAATCTGAACCATATTCTCGTAACGGTCAAATGTTCCGTCTACGGAAACAGCATCACCGTCATCTAGTTTAAAGCCTGCCCAATCCTTTTCGTCTACGTTAAAGACCTTCTTCATAAGTCCGCTGTTACGCTGAACTCTCAAGTTCTCCTTGTATGCATTTGCTGCAAAGCCTCCTGCATAATTGATTAAAGTTGCCAAAGTTTCACCCTTTTTCAACTCGTATGCCATTGGGCGCTTAACCGGACCTGAAATATCTACAATGCAGTCATATGGTCCAACCTGAATAACATCATTCTCCTCCAGCCTTACATTGCCGGCCAAACGTCCGTTGAGTATGAACTCATAAACATCCACCACGGTAATCAACTTGCCCTGGCGGAACACCTTTATGGCACGGAGAGTTCCCAACTCATTAACACCACCGGCAACATACAAAGCGTGCAACACAGTAGAGAAAGCACTAATTGTATAGTTTCCAGGAGCTTGAACCTCTCCCATAACGTTAACTAAGATTGAACGGGTCTGACCAAGAGATGCTTTAATCTGAGAACCCTGGTAGTAGCCCCCTATCCTTCCTCTAATCTTGTTTTGAGCTGCAGTTACTGTCAGACCGGAAACATGAACAGGTCCAAACTCCGGAATGGTAACGTTTCCGTCCGGGCTTACCGTCAGTTTCAAAGCCTGTTGAGACTGACCGTAAATATCTACAACCAACACATCTCCGGGACCCAGAACATAGTTCTGTGGAGTAGCCAGATTCATCTGAGGCTCAAATGTTAAACGTGGGTTATTGAAAATGTCACGTCCAAAAACTTTCTGTCCTGCTGGTGACAAAGCCTCTGGAGTCTCCACAGGAGAAGTAGGAGCAACAGAAGTGGTAACCACATTGACCGTAGGAGTGGCATCAGTGCGCATACGGTCAGAAGCATCTGCAATTGCACCGTCTACGGTAGCGTCCATTCCCACTTTGGAAATCTCACCGGAATACTGGTTGCGAATGCGCTGAATCTGCTCCATAGTTGCACCCTTCTGCATAAGATTGGCAGCTATATCAGCCTCAGCCATACCTTGTTTTTTCAACTGAATGGCCGTCTCAATAGCCTGCTGGTCCGTCAATGTTTGAGCCATGACAAAGCCGGATAGCATTGTCAAAAACACAAGCGCTAAAAGAAATCTCTTCATTTTATAATTATTTGATTATTACTTATTTTCCTTTGAACTCAATACCTCTTTTCAACCTCTTCCCAATTTACAATATTCCACAAAGCTTTCAGTTGGTCTGCCCTGCGGTTCTGATAATCAAGATAGTAAGCATGTTCCCAAACGTCAAACGTAAGAATTGGCTTTAGACCTCTGGCAATAGGATTGTTGGCTCCCGCCTCCTGGTTTATCTGTAAGAATCCGTCATTGGAGGCATCCAGCCACACCCAACCGGACCCAAAGACTGCCAAACCCTCCTTCACAAAAACCTCTTTGAAGGCCTCAAAACTTCCCCACTGCTTAATAATCTGCTGAGCAAGAGGACCTTGAGGCTCCTTTCTTTTAATAGAATTTGCCGGTGCAAATTGCTGAAAGTAGTAGTTGTGATTCAGAACTTGACCGGCATTATGGAAGAAGGTACCTATAGAGGTACGTATAATATCCTCTAGTGTAAGGTCCTCGTACTCAGTACCTTTAATTAGGTTGTTCAGATTGTCCACGTAAGCCTTGTGATGCTTTCCGTAATGGAACTCCATAGTTTTTGCGCTAATCACAGGCTCCAACGCCTCCAAACTGTAAGGTAAATCTATAAGTTTAAACATATTCATTCCGCAAGGTTGATCTATTAAAACAAAACTGTAAAATATTTACTTCAAATCCATTATACCGAAAAATATGGCTCATCATATCAACTCAAAAAAGGAATTAATATGATCTCTTTCTTTTTTGGATAAGTGGTGTTTATTTTTTAGCAATCGCTTGTCAATATTTGTATCATTCAAAAGACCTATGTCTTTTAAACCTGTGTAATAACGAGGTACATGAAATTTTTTTGGATAAATAGTTGGTGATGTTACAATATGTTGAGATCTTGTGTCTTTAGTACATATAAGTCTGCATTTAGAAACAACCACGATTGCAGGCAAATGAGGATCATCAAAATCCTTATCCTTTATTTTAGCTTCAAAAATGCTTTGATAAAAATCAATCTGCTCATCTGAATAAGGTATTGCCTTTTTGTAATCTTTTAACAATAAAAAAAACTTTATAAACTTACCAGCTTTTTGCAACTCCCTTTTATATTTTTTACCTCCATAAACGAGAAAACCACTACCGTTCAATATCCAATCCAAAACAGGTTTAAACTCACTGTGTTCTTTGTTATTCCCACAAAACACGCGCGAAAAACAGTTAGTATCAACAATAATCGCCATACTTACATTTCGAGCATTTTTAATTCTTCATCTATAAAAAATGACAAGAACTTCCGAGGTATGTTGCCAGAATAATGCCCGTTCTGATCAATGGGTATTGTATCGATATGAGTACCATTCTCATCCCTACTAAAGAACAGTACTTGAGCGTCTACCTTGCTTTTACTTTTATTTGTAGTAAAACGATATCGATTTATTAGATATTCACTGTGTGTTTCTATGATTACGCGATTCTTATTTTTGGTTGCAACTTTAAAAACCAGTTCTCCAAAAGCGGCCTGTGCTCTTGGATGAAGGTGAACTTCTGGTTGCTGAATAGCAAATGAATTGCCTTTTGAACTAAGCATTTCAGAAACTAACGGTAAAACTTGAGACACGCCATATCCAACATTTGCTATGTTCAAGCTAAGCTTCCCATAATTAACATAAACTGAAAAAGGATTTTCTGGTTTATCATCCTTAACGTTAAGTTCATCAAACAAACCACTGTTTTTTCCAAACTCAATAAGAGAATCCCTAAATGACTTTGTTTTAAGTGAGTTATTCTTTTGAAACTTTTTTAGAAGGAGTGGAGTATGAGTCCCCTCTGGAGAGTATGACAATTTATAAGATTCGTACCACCTTTTAGCCTTTGCTCTAACTGGTGCCATCCAGTACATATGTTCGTAATTACCCGAAACCGTAAAACGCCCATGAGAATGGTCCTCTACCCCCCTCATATCTTCCTCAACTATTGAACGAATCATCCCAAAAATTGGAGTATGTTTTATCTCAATTGATTTTGAAGGACAAAAATTCGAAAAATCTCTCACCCACTCAGAGAATCGTGTCTCATTACTACCCATATCTTTTGTCTGATAAGAAATACTATTGTCAGATATCTTACACCAAACCGTTTTATTATCTTTAATAAACTTACATTCAGACACTTCCGGAGTAAGTTCTTTTTCTACAAATTTCATCCAAATGAACTGCTTTTCACTTAAAGAGGCTCTAGAAGTGTTCTTATTAACTCCAATAGAGAATGATTTCCTATTCGAACTATTTAGACTCACCATTTCTGAAAAATAACCAAACTCAATATTTTCAGAATTAAAATCGGGTGCTATCCAAAAATTTGGTTGAGAAATCAATTCCAGAAGATTCAGAATTGCAGTTTTACCTGTACTATTATCCCCAACAAAGAAATTCACATCTTTTAATGAAATAAATGTATCTGAAAAACCTTTATAGTTGTCTATAAATATTTCCATATATAATATGTCTTAGTAATTTGAAAATGAAAGACTATTCAAAAGACCTCGGTCTATGTTTTCGGTGATCATAAATAAAAAAAACAACACCCATAAGTAAAGCTCCTACATATGATAAAGCCATTATTAAAAGAAACGAATGACTTTTATCCACTTCTTTGAATTCAGTAATCTTCAAATAATTATCCGATTTCAGACCTTTTGACAATACTGAACTATCATCCGTATTGCAGATTGTGATACATTCGGAAGAATCATACTTGATTGCACCCCTAATTATCGTATCATTTATGTTGAAAGAATAAGAGGGTACCTCTTTATTGTCTTTGAAAAAAAGATCTTTATCTAACAAAAACGAAACAAATGTAGCAACTATGAAAGCAGGAGTTATTATCCAAAACCAATCCTTAATAGAAAAAGCAGGTCTATTGATACTATTAATACAGTCAGAACGGACCTTAAATTCAAGACTGTCAAACAAAGTCGACTTTTTGGGATTTTCGGAGTTCTTCTGTAATCCAATCAGTTGAATCTTTATGGATTCGTCCTTTTTGAGAATCCCCCATTTTATTCTTACTAAACGATTAGCATCAACTTTTACCTCTGTATTAACTAACTCATTTCCTAACGAGGTTGCATCAACAATTTCATATTCCGAACTCCTAACCATAATAGGACCATCGAAATGATTTGAAAAACCTATATCATTTCTGCCGTCATTATAGAGCTTAAATGTCGTAATTGCAACCGTATCATCAATTTGTTTTCCATTAAACTTGACATCTAAAGAAAAATCTCCATTTGATGACGTTTTAAAAAACTCATCATCCCCAGAATGGTATAATGACACATGGTAATTAGCTCTTCTAGGCCAAAGGTATGAGGAGAAAAATTTGAACAATCTCTCAAGAAAGAGTGTAAGCAAAACTCCTGCTAATAAGAATAGAAAACTATTATTGCCTAATAATTCATTAATCTTTTCCATTCTGAAATTGGACTCTATCTAGTTATGTTGTTTAAACCAGAAACATCAGAAACAGCTACATCTAGGGCGTCTATGAAAGAAAGTAAGGGTAAAGTCTTTTCTTTATGAAATGAAAGTTGATCAAATAGTTTGTAAGATTTGAGTTGCAGAATAGCTGCCTCTTCACTTAATTCTCCATTCTCAAACATATTTATGGTGAGGTAGAGTCTATCATTAGCAACAGGACCCATAACTATATCAAAATCATGAACTAAAGTCTGTTTACGACAAGAAACAACAAAATTTAACCAATCGGAATCAACTCCGTTAAAGCGACGGATAGAATAAATATTTCCATCAAGCACTAACTCATCAAAATCAAAAATAGATACTATAGCTCTGTTACTTTTATCCCGTCTTTGCCTAATTTGAGCCCATCTTTTGGCTTGCTCAAAACAGGTTGTAGTATAAAAACCCTTACCAAAATCTGTATTAGGTCTTCCACGTAATAGTGACGGCTTTCGCACCTCTACTGTAGAGCCATGATATAGTTTCATCTTCTCTTTTTAATAAACCGTTCAATATCTTCCAGAATAAATGAAATATCCTGAGTATGAAGTAAATCATAACTATCAAGAATAAAATCGTCCACTCTCTTTTCATTAAATAAAGCCATCGTCTGAAGACTTGAAATTCCCTTCCATGCAGCATAACGCTCTAAACAATAGACAAAGAACTCGAATATGCGGAAATCTAAAGGCTTTACCGCCTCTTTACGTCTCTTTTCAAATTCAAAGTAGAGGGATTCGGTATCCAAGTACCACCATTTAGCTCTTTCATCGTATAAATCCTCATACATAGGATTGAAATAGATATACAATAAAGCCTCTCTCAAGGAGATATGCTTCTTATTGGAAAGATACTCAGCCAAATATGCAACCTTGACGGGAACTATGTTATCCTCAATTTTTGCCATCTTATCTTTAATTCTTATCCACCGGTTCCAGAAACTGAGGGTGGATGTTGGAGATTGCCACAACGGCAACGCCTTGGATGCTCACTATCAGGTCTCTGGAACGTTTAATGCGTTTAATGTAGCCCTCCGCTCCCTTGTACAGCCCGCCAATCACTCTCACCTTCTGCCCCTGGTGGTACTCCGGTTTGTCCTCCTCCAATGCCCTCACATCCTTGCTCTTAGTGGATGTCACCAACATAAAGACCTCCATCTGGCGGTCATCTATCGCAGCAGGGCGGCTCTTTTCTGAGGTAAGATCACGGTAGTACATGAACCGAGTGTTGTTGTCCTGCTTGTATTTTAGGAGCTGAGTCTCCGTACAGCGAACAAACAACAGGTGGGGTATAAGCGGTATCTCTTTGTATTTAAGTCCTTTGCCTTTAGGATATTCTTCAATAACTGTAAAAGCCCTATAAGTCTCAATGTCAGCCTTTTTGCAGTCTTCCAGAAGCTTTGGAAACTCCTTAAAGACCGTTAACGCAAACCAATGTAAGGGCTCTTCCTTATTCATTAAGTATTGATGATCAGATGATTGTTTGCGGAAGGATGTACCTTCCAGTCCCGCTCTGCTAACTTATCTGAAACTGTACGGAGGTGGAAGTACTTGACTCAGAGAATCTTAAGCAGTTCGGCAAGTTCAGGTCCGCTCCGTTTCCAACTCCCCCAAAGTCCTACAGGCGCCGCTCCTTCTCAGGTTAAGTGATGCTATTTTGCACCATTTTTCCACCTGGACCCTAGTTGCTACACACCCCCGTTTTTGAGGGTGCATAGAACATCCACAAATATACTAAAAAACTATGAGTTTTAATGCAAGTAGATTGAACTTTTTTGGAAGTAAAATTGTACAAAACGCCACTGCGGCCTAGAACAGCTCAGAAGCCACCCTCTCCCACTTCTCGTACATACGCTTTGCAACCTCGTACTCACCTTCGTAACTGCGTGGGCCATAGTTCTTTGGCGTGGTAATCCAAGCCCACTCCCAATCCCTAAGTTTAGAGTAGAACTCGTCCGCCTCAATGGCCTCACGGCCTGAGGTGCGAGGCAGGTTGGCCTCGTATTGCGCGTATTTTCTGTGAGTTCCACTGAGGAGCTTCTCACGGAGCATAGAGTGGAACATCTTCCATCGCGGAAGATAGTAATCCCTTATCAGGCCGCTCCACTCCCTCCAGGAGTAGTCAAAGAGGTAGTTGGTGCCGCTCGCCTTGTCCGGGCCCCACTGCGTCACCAGCAGAGACTGGTTGAAATCATAGAGCGCCGCTTCATCTTTGTTGGTGGCCCACTTCAGCGCAGATTCAATTTTATCCTCAAAACTGTACTCGCGGCGCGTTCCCACCAGCGAGTCCAAATCAAGCAGCAGCTCCTGGAACATGGCTGTGTACCTGTCAAATCTCCCGATGTCTCCAACGTTGAACGAGAACTCAATAAACTCGGCCAGTTTGTAGGCCAAATTGCTCATATACTGGCGCTGAATGTCTACAACGTCAAAGCGGATACCCTCAGTTACAGGAGGGCAGCCCAGCAGGAAGGCCTCTGCAATCTTCAGAGAGTCATTATTGTACGGAAACTGGAACGCCCCGTTTGGTCCCGATTTTTTAATGTGCAGTGCCGGCCTTGCAGCAACTGCAGAACTTCTCTCCGTGCCGTCCGTGCCCCTTTTGTACGGGTTCTTTAGCAGAACCTTAAGAGCGTCCGTTGTGTTGTCTGAAACGTACCCGTAACGGCCTGCGGAGTAATCCTCCAAAAGATCTGAAAGTGAAGCCTTTGTCTGGAATAACGGCATCTGGAGTGCAATGTCATAGTAGAGCGGATTTTGGCAGATGCCCTCCATAAAGACACCCGTACCAACCACCTTCTCCCCTGCATTGAGAGCTTTGATGAACTGATTGTCTGCCAGAGCGTTAAGGTCACCGTGGAGTTTGATACGGCCACCAAAGTTGTGGAGGTTGCCCGCAATATATTTGTAGCCCCAGAAGCGCTCCTCTTTGTTCTTGCGCGGAGTGTAATCCGGGTCTGCAAGGTCCAGAATGATAAGGGAATCCTTCGGAATAGCTGTCACGATTCCCTTAGTTGGAGTCCACCCCTGCATAATCCAATACTTGAAGTTAGGGTCCGCCTCTCTGTTTACAGCCATTATAGCGTGCGCAACATCAGCAAGATATGCGCTGTCCTTAGAGATTGGGACAGACTCATGGAACGGATCCGCAGCATAATAACCGTAAAGCCCAAAGAGTTTTTGCTCCTCCTCAAAGAAAATTTTACCAAACTCTTTAAACAAATTGTCCGTTGGATTTAACTGATACACAGGAGGAAAGCCGCACCAATCCTCTTTCGGACGAATATCTGCATTTGGGTACAATTTTGTAAATCTTGCCGGAACCGTGCCGGAAAATCCCTGCTGAATTGGATGCATACCCAGCTCTATCTCCCTCTGCGTCACCTTTTTACCGAGCTCAATATGGCTCTCTATCCAACTCTTTGGTAGCGGTCCTGCAAAACTCTCGATGTTCCCCATCCACTGCCATGCAAAATAACAAGGGCCGCAAAGGTACTCTCTGGCCTCCTTGTCCGTGTAGCCCACTCTCATCAGAGCATTGTACCATACCACCTCAAGACCAACAACTTGCAGCGGCAGGTTGATGCCGTTCATTGCCAGAAAATCAATGGTCCACTCCCACTCTTTCCATCCCCACCATGCAGCAGTGTAACTGAAAGAACAGTAGTTGAAGAAAGAGCGGAACTCACCGTTAATTTTACCCTCACGCCTTACGGGAAGTGGCAAAACTTTTGGCATCTCCACGTGGCTCCCGCAGTATGAAAGGTTCACGCTGCAGTACTCCCTAAGGTACTGATAATAAGCCACCGCCAACCCCACCGTCTGATTGCTTGTAAGCTTCACCTTGCCCCCCTCCGCCTCAATCACAAAGTACGTCTCGTTGGCACTTACGCCTCTCGCCTTTGATCCCAGCGTTGGGTCTACCTTTAGGATAAAATTGTTTGAATAGCCCGGCGTCACCCTCTCAATGAGAGCCATAATGGCCTTCTCTTTCCCGTCCGTGTAGACCTTATTTGTCTTATTGCTTTTTGGAGACGCCTGTAAAGATGTAACCAATACAACCTGTAACAAAGTGGCCATCAGAGCCGTCGCCGCTATATGAACATACCTTCTCATCATCAGATAAACTTAGTCACACAAAAATAAATAAATTTGTACAGATTTAACGTTTCTGATTATGCCAAGGTTGGATATACATAGGATGCGCAGAGACCTCCTTAAGAGAGGCAATCTCCTTGTATTGGTTCTCGCGTTTATAGTAATGATGATCTTCTATCCGGTAGACGGAAGATTTAAATACAGATACGTTAAAGGTTCACCGTGGCTCTATGAGACCCTGGAGAGTCCAATAGACTTCCCGCTCCTTAAAACTCAGCAGGAACTCTCTGCAGAGAGAAGCCGTATGGCGGAGCGCTTTGTCCAGTATTTCAAGACAGATGACGGTGCTCTGAACAACACTCTTACAGAGCTGAGTACCAGATGTTTCCAGGACAGCGTGCCTCAGCCTGTGCAAGACGTCCTTTACAGCACCTTCAAAAGAATTTACACCACCGGCATAATGCCTGAGAGGGAGTTGGAAGATAGAACCATCTTTGTTCAGAGGGGAAGAAACACCTCCCAGGAGATAGAAAAAGATCTATTCACTCCGGCCAAAGCCATCAGACTTCTGCGTGCAGAGATTATCTCCTCCTTCCCGTCCGTCAATCCGGATTCCCTTCTGAATGAGATAGATGCACAGTCACTCCTCTCCGCCAACCTCATCTATGACCAAAACACCACGGAAGAGCTTCACCGCCAAGCCGTAGACTTCATCTCACCAACCAAAGGAATGATTTACGCAGGAGAACACATCGTCTCCAAAGGAGAAACCGTAACAGCAGAGATAGCACAGATACTGGACTCCTACAAGGCTGAATATAAGCAGAGTATAGGCTACTCCGGTAACATCATGCTGCTCTATCTGGGCCATGCACTTATAATAATAGCGCTCCTCATTTTAATCTACACCGCTGTATACTTCTCAGATGCAGACATTTTAAGATATCAGAACCAGTTCAACTTTGTAATCTTCATTGTCTGTATGGCCTTTGTAGTTCCTGCAATTATCCGCCGCATCTCTCCAGAACTACTTTATATTGTGCCGTTTGCAGCCTCCACGCTCTATCTGAAATCCTTCATCTCAGACCGTGCGGTTGTACCGGTTTACATCATCTCACAGATACCGCTGCTGCTCTTTACAGAGAGCGGAGTTGAACTTTACACCATTGCGCTATTAGCTGGTGCAGTGGCATTTACAAGCTTCTCACTCTATGAAAGAGGCTGGCTTCAGTTCCTCAACACCATCTACATTTTCATAGCCGTATCTGTGGTACACATTGGTTTCCAGCTCATTAACAACGGTGTTGCAGAACTCTTTGACCTTAAGATTTTCACATACCTTTTCATCTCCTCCATCCTTGTGGTAGTCACCTATCCGTTCGTTTTCCTAATGGAGAAGATGTTCTATATGGTCTCAATATCAACTCTTAAGGACCTCTCAGATACCGAGAACAAACTGCTGGAAGAGCTCGCTGCCAAGGCGCCCGGAACCTTCCAACACTCCCTTCAGGTTGCCAACCTTGCAGAGAGAGCTGTGGTTGCAATTGGCGGAAACTCCAGAGTGGCCCGTGCCGGCGCTCTGTATCACGATATCGGTAAGCTCGTTAATCCTCAAGCCTTTATAGAGAACCACACCTCCGGCTTTAATCCTCACGATGGGCTATCTCCAAAAGAGAGTGCGCAGATGATTATCCGCCACGTAGATGACGGAATAGCACTAGCAGACAAGCATAAACTTCCTCAGCTAATAAAGGACTTCATCCTCTCTCATCACGGCCATTCAGTAGCAGAGTATTTCTACAACGTTTACTGCAACCAGGGAGGAGACCCTTCAGACAGAGCAGCCTTCACATACCACGGCAACCTTCCTCAGAGCAAGGAAGAGGTTGTAGTTATGATGGCAGATGCAGTAGAGGCTGCATCACGCTCGCTTTCAGAGTATTCAGAGGAGAAGATTGCATCACTTGTAGACAGCGTTGTAGAGAAACGCATCTCCGGCGGACAGCTTGTACGTTCAGATGTCACCTTCCGTAACATCAACGTCATCAAGGCCGTCTTCCGCCGCCACCTACGTGAAATCTACCACGCCCGCATCGCCTACCCCCACCGCCACCGCTAATCCCTCCGCTCCACACAGCATGTGATCCCCCTCCCCGCACTCAGCTTTCAATACTCCCCCCCCGCCAGCACTAACCCCCAGTGCGGCGATCCCCCCCCCCCACCACATGCGTTAACCTCCACCCTACCGCACACCACATGCGCTAACTCCCAGTGTGGTGCCCCCTCACTGCACGCGTTACTCCCCAACTGTGGCGATCCCCCCCCACCGCTCAGACGGCCCCAACCTCAACATCAACGTCATCAAGGCCATCGTCCACAGCCACCTACGTGAAAACCACCC
>JAGDBO010000012.1 GCA_017959005.1 Bacteroidales bacterium
ACGGGGATCCACCTCTTCCCATTCCGAACAGAGAAGTTAAGCCCGTTCACGCCTATGATACTGCTATACCAAGTGGGAAAGTGGGTAGCCGCCAACTTCAAAAAGCCTCATCAGTTACGACTGATGAGGCTTTTTTTGTTGACGGCGGGCCGCACCTATTTCAATAGTTCCGGGCGGAGGGCTTTGGTTCTGGCGAGCGCCTGGGCGTCTTGCCACTTAGAGATTTTATTGTGGTCTCCGCTAAGGAGGACGTCCGGTACCTTCCAGCCTTTGAAGTTTGCGGGACGGGTGTAGACAGGAGGGGAGAGCAGGGAGTTCTGATAACTGTCAGTAAGGGCGGAGGTTTCATCCGTCAGCGCTCCAGGAATTAATCTTACAAGTGTATCTGTTATTGCAGCGGCTGCAATCTCTCCTCCGCTTAAGACATAGTTGCCTATGGATATCTCTTTGGTTATCAGATGCTCACGTATGCGGTGATCTATCCCTTTATAGTGGCCGCAAAGGAGAATGAGGTTCTTTTTAAGGGAGAGAGAGTTGGCCATAGGCTGGTCAAACTGTTCTCCATCTGGAGAAAGGAAGATGACCTCATCATATTTGCGCTGCTTTGTGAGGGCTGTAATTGCCTTGTAGATAGGCTCTACCATTAATACCATGCCGGCATTTCCGCCATAGCAGTAATCGTCAATCTTGCGGTATTTACCTGTAGCATAGTCTCTTATATCGTGAACTTCAATGTATACCAAGCCTTTGTCTCTGGCTCGCTTTACAATGGAGTGATTGAGCGGACTTTCCAGCAGTTGGGGTACTCCGCTTATGATGTCTATTCTGAGAGAGCCTCTCTTTCTGATGTATTTGCCTTTTGCCATATAGGCAAAGATAACGCTTTTGTGGCACTATCTATCGCTTTTTTAGTTATATTTGCCTCCACGCAATTTTTAAGTACTTATTAATACAATTCTAATGGAAGAAAAGACTACCGCTTTAAATGCGATTGCTGAGCAGGCTGAACCACAGGCAGATGTGCAGGAACAGGTTGAAACAGCTCAGAATGAGGAGCAAGCGCAGGAGATTCTAGATGAAAAGACAGATTTGTCTGAAAAATCTCTAAATGAGATACTCTCGTTATTTGAACAGATGATTGAGAAGGGAGACCAGCAGGCTCTCTACAAGTATGCAGAGCCTATCAAGGCAGCATTCTACAAAGTGCTCAGGAGGGAGAAGATAGCTTCAGGTGCTTTTGTAGAGCCGGGACAGCCTGAAAATCAGAACAATCCTTTTTCGGAGGTTGAGAAGGCATTTAAGGATTTGTACGCTCGCTACAAACAATCCCGTTCAAGTTTCAATCAGGAGATGCAGACAAAGAAGGAGGAGAATCTTACCCAGAAGCTGGCCATTATTGAGGCTATAAACAAACTTTTGGAAAAGGCGGAGGATATGAATCATACGCTCCCTTCATTCAGAGAGTTACAGGCTAAATGGAAATCTATCGGGAGTGTGCCGCAAGAGAAGGCAAAGGAGGTTTGGGAGCAGTACAACCACACAATGGAAAAGTTCTATGACTTCCTCAAGATAAACAAAGACTTTAGAGATCTGGACTTTAAGAAGAACCTGGAGGCTAAGACCGAACTCTGTTTGAAGGCGGAAAAACTGGTGGAGGATAAGGATGCGATTAAGGCCTTCAACGAGCTTCAGAAACTTCATGAGGAGTGGAAGGAACTGGGTCCTGTTTCAAAGGAGAAGAGAGAGGAGATCTGGTTGAGATTCAGAGAGGCTACATCAAAAATTAATAAGAAACATCAGGAGTATTTCTCAAATCTAAAGGAGGAGCAGAAGAGTAATCTTAAGGCTAAGAATGAGCTTTGCACTCTTGCAGAGGAGATCATTTCTTCAATTGAAAAGATTGAGCCAAATCAGTGGAACCCTCTGACTAAGAAGATGGAAGAGCTTCAGCAAAAGTGGAAGAGCATTGGTTTTGCATCCAAGAAGGACAATCAGAAAATATATGACAGATTCCGCGCAGCATGTGATAAGTTCTACCAGGCAAAACGTCAGTTCTACTCAAACTTTAAGGATGTAATGCAGGAGAATCTCCGCCGTAAAGAGGAACTTTGCGAGCAGGCTGAGAAGATTAAAGACAGCCAGGAGTGGAAGAAGGCTACAGACCAACTCATTAATCTTCAGAACGTTTGGAAGACCATTGGCCCTGTTGCAAGAAAACAGTCAGACGAGGTTTGGAAGAGATTCCGCGCAGCATGTGACGAGTTCTTCACAAATAAGGCTAAACACTTTGGCAGCGAGGGTGAGAAGTTTGAGGAGAACCTTAAGGCTAAAAAGGCTCTTATTGAGGATATTGAGAACTACCAAAGCCAGGGAGAAGAGTCTGATAAGGCTGCTCTGGATGAGTTCCTCAACAGATGGAATTCAATTGGCTATGTTCCGTTCAAGGAGAAAGAGTCTATGCAGAAGGCTTTAGATACCGCTCTGAATAAGCACTTTGAGGCAATTAGAGACTTGGATGCCGAGAAGAAACTGGGTCGCATCCGCCGTCTTATCACAGATGCAAAGACCTCCGGAAAGGGTGACCGCGGAATAAGAGTTGAGAGAGAGAAACTCCTTAACAAGTTCCATAAACTGGAAACGGATATTGCTACCCTTGAGAATAATATGGGCTTCTTTGCTAAGTCTAAGAATGCAGATAAGCTTATTGAGGAGATTAAGCAGAAGATTGAGGCTGGACGCCAGGAGCTTAAGTCTCTGGAGCAGAAGATTAAAATGATAGACAAAGAGTTTTAGAGATGCAGAAAAATACGGTCTTGGGATTCGTCCTTATTGGATTGATTCTCATAGGTTTCAGTTGGTATAACTCATACAATTTCAAGAAACAGGCAAGAGAGGCTTTTCTTAAGGATTCTCTTGCAAGAGTTGAGGCCCTTACAAATCCCAGAATAGCAGACTCTTTAAGAGTTGCAGATTCTATCAGAAACGTACGTTTGGGTATTGTTGAAGATAAGCAGATACCTGCAGATACCGCTATGGTAACCCCTGCTGCAGAGGAGATTATAGCAGGTCCAACCTACACTGATTCTCTTCTGGAAAAGTCTCAAAACCTTCCTGAAGAGTTCTATGTTCTTGAAAACAATAAACTTAAGATAGAGTTTACTACAAAGGGAGCTCAGATAAGAAGCGCTCTGGTAAAGGATTATTTCACTTATGACAGCGCCGCCCTCTATCTGGTAAAGGAGAACTACTCCAAGATGGCTCTCTCCTTCTTTACAAATCAGAAAATAAGCACATCTGCATTTGCATTCAACGTTGAGTCTCAGACGGACAGTTCAGTTACTTTCCGCCTGCCGTTCTCAGACGGCTCATCTGTAGACTTTATCTACAAGCTGCCTGCAGACTCCTACATGCTTGATTTCAACATTGTGACAAACGGTTTGGCTGCAAAGCTTGCTAACAACGCAACCCGTTTTGACTTGGATTGGGCTTTGAGGATTTCCAGATTTGAGAAGGGATTTGACAACGAGAAGAATTACTCTACGGTAAACTACAAATACCCGGAAGATAAGTCCGTTGAGGATTTGGGAATGCGTAAGGGCGAGAGCGAGAAGAAGATAACTACCCGTCTCTCCTGGTTTGCTTTCCACCAGCAGTTCTTCTCCGCAATACTCAAGTCTGATGACAACTTCACCAGCGGTTCACTTGCATATAAGTTCCTTGAGCCTGATAATGAGGAGAAAGCACTCTTTGACTGCGCTGCAAACATGCAGATGGATTACGGTAGGGGCGAGGATGTAAACATACCTCTCCACTTCTATTTTGGTCCTAACCTCTATAAGGAACTCAAGAGCTATGACAGTGGTTTTGAGAAGATTATCCCGATGGGTAAGCACATCATAGGCTGGATTAACCGTGTGATAATCATCAACACCTTTGACTTCTTGCGCCGCTTTATCTCCAACTACGGTATTATCATTCTGATAATGACCATACTGCTTAAGTTGGTGCTCACTCCTCTTACATTCAAGTCTTATCTCTCTTCTGCAAAGATGAGGGTATTGAAGCCTGAGATTGAGAAGATTAACAAGAAGTATCCTCGCAAGGAGGATGCTATGAAGAAGCAGCAGGAGACAATGGCTCTCTACCACAAGACGGGTGTGAATATGATGGGAGGCTGTCTGCCTATGTTGCTGCAGATTCCTATCCTCTTTGCAATGTTCCGCTTCTTCCCTGTATCCTTTGAGTTGCGTCAGCATCCGTTCCTTTGGGCTCAGGATCTCAGCGGATATGACTCCATTTTGGATTTGAACTTCAACATTCCTATGTACGGTAACCACGTCAGTCTCTTTGCAATACTGATGGCCGTCTCTATGTACCTCTATTCCAGGATGAATATAAACCAGATGCCGGATACCGGTCAGATGGCGGGTATGAAGGGAATGCAGCTCTACTTTATGCCAATCTTCATGCTGGTGCTCTGTAACAACTTCTCTGCAGGTTTGAGTTACTACTATATGCTCTCCAACTTTATCTCGATAGGTCAGAACTGGGCAATTCGCAAGTACTTTGTTGATGAAGAGAAACTCTATCAGCAGCTTAAGTCAAAAGCCGAATCTGCTAAGCCTAAGAAGAAATCAAAGTGGAGAGAGAGAATGGATCAGATGATTAAGGAGCAGGAGAGATTACAACGTGAAAGACAAAGTAAAAGATAATGGACATTAAAGAGAATATACATCAGATAAGGAAGGAACTCCCTTCAGGCGTGAGACTTGCAGCGGTATCAAAGTTCCAGAGCAACGAGAAGATAATGGAGGCGTACGAGGCCGGCCAGAGAATATTTGCAGAGAACCGTCCGCAGGAGTTTGAGCAGAAAGTAAAATCTCTTCCGGAGGATATTCAGTGGCATTTTGTAGGCCATCTTCAGAGCAACAAGATAAAGATGGTAGCTCCGTATGCTGCTCTTATTCACTCGGTTGACACGGAGAAACTTCTTTATGAACTTGAAGATTATGCAGGAAAGAATTCCCTTCATCTGAAGGTTCTTTTGGAGATGTTCATTGCAAAGGAGGAGACCAAGCAGGGGTTTTCATTCAAGGAGGTTGAGGAACTTCTGGAGAGACTCAGAGTTAATCCTCTTAAGAACGTAACCATCTGCGGATTAATGGGTATGGCAACTCTTACTGATGATACCGTGGAGATTACAAAGGAGTTTGCACTCCTTTACAGTTTCTTTGCAAGGATGAAACAGCGTCATCTTCAGATGACTGAGTTTAAGGAACTCTCAATGGGAATGAGTGAAGACTACAAGATTGCAATCCTCCAGGGCAGCACCATTATCCGTCTGGGTTCCAAGATATTCGGACCTAGAGAGTATTAAATCTCTACGTCACATTCAAAGACAAGAGTTGCCGGACCGGTAAGGTAAACCTCCGTAAACTCCTTCTTATCAGAAACAACGGCCTCAACGCTGAGATTTCCACCTCTGGCTTTGAGGTCGTATTTTATTCTCTTTCCCTTAAGGAAAGCTGGCTTTACTCCTGCAATGCAGGCCACAATGGCTGAGGCTGTTGCACCGGTTCCGCAGGCGAATGTCTCAGCCTCTACGCCTCTCTCGTAGGTGCGGATTTTCAGATGATTATCTTCCACCTCTGTAAAGTTGACGTTAGTTCCCCCCTCAAAGTAATATCTCCAATATTTACCCTTGGTATCTACCGGGTAGTTATCCAAATCCTTTACAAACTCCACATAGTGAGGAGAGCCTGTATCCAAAAAGTAGGACTTTCTTCCAATCTTTTTACACTCAGAAACGTCTCTCATCTTGAGTTTTACAATGCGTGCGTTATCTTTTCTCTTCAAAACTTCTGCACGATGGTAACCGTCTATTGCCTCAAACTCAAACTTTTTAATCCCCATCATATCTGCAAAGGCAACTATACAGCGTCCTCCGTTTCCGCACATTGAACCCTCCTTTCCGTCTGCATTGAAGTAACGCATGGAAAAGTCATATTTCTTGCTGGAGCCCAGCAGCATAAGTCCGTCTGAACCAATGCCGAAGCGGCGGTCACAAAGACGGTTGATCTGCCTGGTTGTAAGTCTCAGTTTTCCTTTGCGGTTATCCAGAACTACGAAGTCATTGCCCGCTCCCTGGAATTTGTAAATGTGGAGTTTCATATCTCTATTTTGAAAGTTCATCAATCATTGCCTGAGCTACCGCTTCAGATGCGCCTCCCCCTCCCAGAAGGTTCCTTACCTCTGCATAATCTTTGAGCATCTTCTCTCTGTAAGGGGCGTCGTTTAAAAGTCTTTTAACCTCATCTGATATCATCTCAGGGTTGCATTCATGCTGGAGCAACTCCTTGAATATCAGCTTATCTGCAATGAGGTTGGCCAGGCTGATATACTTCAGTTTAACCAGTGCTTTGGCAATTATGTAGGAGAGTTCGCTGGCGTTGTAGCAAACAACCTGAGGAACGCCTACAAGGGCCGCTTCCAGAGAGGCGGTACCGGAACTTATCATTGCCGCATCCGAGTGTTTCATAATGGAATAGGTCTCCCCGTAGATTATGCTCATGCAATCTTCACTAAAGCCGTTCTTGCGTATAATCTCCCGGTAGAAAGAGAGTGGGGTAGACGGAGCTGCTGCAAAGAGGAACTTATAACCCGGGAAATACTTCATAGTCTTAAGCAGCACGGGGAGCAGATAGGAGATTTCACTCTTTCTGCTGCCTGCAAGAAGTGCAAGGTATTTCTCGTCAGGGTTCAGAGAGGTTCCGTACTTGGAGTTCATACGGCTACAGAAACTCTCTTTGTCCTCATTAATGTACGGGTACTGGTCTATGCTGTCCAACAGGGGGTTACCTTTGTAAACGGCATCTATCTGCCATCTGTTTTTGAAGTAATCCACCTCAAACGGGAAGATGATAAAGAGTTTGTCTACATATTTTTTGAGCCTCTTTCCTCTGCTCTCCTTCCAGGCCCAGATTTTTGGAGCTATGTAGTAGAAGACTTTAAAGCCTTTCTTGTGAGCGAATTCCGCAATTCTGAAGTTGAAGCCCGGGTAATCTATCAATACAACCACATCCGGATTGTACTCCAAAATATCTCTTTTACAGTCCTTTAGGTTGCTGAAGATTTTTCCCAGTTTGGTTACCACCTCCAGAAATCCGTTTACTGCGGTATCTTTATAGTGGTGGTAGAGTTCTCCGCCGGCCTGCTGCATCAAATCTCCGCCCCAGCATCTGATCTGACAATCCGGGTCTTTGGCTTTGAGTCCCTTAATGAGGTTTGATCCGTGCAAATCTCCGGAGGCCTCTCCAGCAATCATGTAGTACTTCATACCTTAATCTTCCAAGCGGTTGACAATCTTTTAATTTCATCATCGTCCGTACTATCCAGTCTGTGAGGTACAATGGTGATGTAACCATCCTTAAGCAGGGTGTGATCTCCCTCCTTCTTGCTGTCCTGGTCCAGGAATCTGCCGGATATCCAATAATATGGAGTGCCTTTTGGAGAGGTGTATCTTTCAAACTCATCTACCCACATTCCCTTTCCCTGGCGTGCAAACTTTACTCCCTTTATATCTTTGAGAGGAATATTAGGGAAGTTGATATTCAGATATATACCCTCTTTAGGCGGGTTCTTGAGAACGTTTTTTATAATTGAAGGGAAATACTTTTCTACTGCAGTAAAATCTGCTTCAGGATTGTGAGTGTCCAATGAGAGTGCTACGGAAGTAACGCCGTAAATGGTGCCCTCTGCGGTTGCTCCCAAAGTGCCTGAATAGACTGAAGCGGTTGAGGCGTTGGAACCGTGATTTATACCGGAGATAAGAAGATCCGGCTTGCATTTTCTGGAGAATACGGTGTTCATTGCCATTTTTACACAGTCTGCAGGGGTTCCGGTAAAGCTGTAGATTACAATTTTGTTTCCGTTTGCAGCAGTTTTTGTCTCCTCTTCTCTCAGGTAAAGAGGTATCTCCATTGAGAGTGCCGCGCTCTTTCCGCTCTGCGGGGTGCGTGGTGCAAAGCAAGTTACGTTACCCACAGCGGAGCATAGTGTTATCAGAGTTCTGAACCCCTTTGCAGTATAGGAGTCATCGTTAGTAAGGAGTATTTCCAATTTTTTCTTCATAGTTCCACAAATTTAGTTAAAATGGGAAAAATTTGTAAATTTGCCGCGCTGAAAATTCTAATAACTAATAATAAAATGGGTAAAATTAAAGTTGGTATTAACGGTTTTGGCCGCATCGGCCGTCTGGTTTTCAGAGCCGCACAGGAAAGAGATGACATTGAGATTGTTGGAATAAACGATCTTCTGGATGTTGACTATATGGCATACATGCTCAAGTATGACACAATGCACGGACAGTTCAACGGAACTATTGAGGTATCTGACGGAGCTTTGGTAGTAAACGGTAATCGCATCAGAATCACTGCAGAGATGGATCCTGCAAACCTGAAGTGGAACGAGGTTGGTGCTGAGTATGTTGTAGAGTCTACAGGTCTCTTCCTCACTAAGGAGAAGGCTGAGGCACACATTAAGGCTGGTGCCAAGAGAGTTGTTATGTCAGCTCCTTCAAAGGATGATACTCCTATGTTCGTATGTGGCGTTAACACAGATACTTATGCAGGTCAGAGCATTGTTTCCAACGCTTCTTGTACAACCAACTGCCTGGCTCCTATCACTAAGGTGCTCAACGACAATTGGGGTGTAAAAGAGGGTCTTATGACTACAGTTCACTCAGCTACAGCTACTCAGAAGACTGTAGACGGTCCTTCAAAGAAGGATTGGAGAGGCGGACGTGCAGCTAGCGGAAACATTATCCCTTCATCTACAGGTGCTGCTAAGGCTGTAGGTAAGGTTATCCCTCAGCTTAACGGTAAACTTACCGGTATGTCTATGAGAGTTCCTACCTTGGACGTATCTGTTGTTGACCTTACTGTAAACCTTGAGAAACCAGCTACTTATGATGAGATTTGCGCAGCCATGAAGAAGGCTTCTGAGGGCGAGCTCAAAGGTATTCTGGGATACACTGAGGATGCAGTTGTTTCTTCAGACTTCCTCGGAGACAAGCGTACTTCCATCTTTGACGCAAAGGCAGGTATTCAGATTACCCCAACCTTTGTTAAGGTTGTTTCATGGTACGACAACGAGGTTGGTTACTCCAATAAGGTTCTTGACCTCATTAAGATCATGAGCCAGAAGTAATTAACGCTTAGGCAAGATTGAAAGGAGGGCTTTACGGTCCTCCTTTTTGTTTATGGCATGCAAGAAGACAATTAGGCAGTTTTTCATATATTTGCAGGGATTATACAGTTTTGTGTATGCTGCTTAAAAGGAAAATATCTTTGGGCTTTGTCATTGTGGGATTCATTCTGTTGCTCTCAAGTTTGATTGCAGTGTTTGAATTCGTTACAATGAAACGCTCTATTGAGAAGCTGGTAAAGGATGACATAGCCGCCATTAACACTTCCAGATTGCTGATGGAGGTGACAGACGAGTTCAACTACGCTCTGCTGGAGACTATGGGTGATTCCTCCTATACGGATATGAGCCAATTCCCTAATATCAGGGAAGATGACCGCTTCATCAACTATGTGGACAACATCAGAGACAATTTCACAACAGAGCGTGAGAGGCTGATGGCGGATTCCGTAAGGTACGCCTATGTGGCCTATGCAAATATATTGGAGGAGTCCAGAGATCTCTGGAACTTAGAGTATTATGAGAAGAGACAATGGTACTTCAAGCGTCTCTATCCGGTTTACACTCAGCTCCGCGGATATATAAAAGACTTGAATTCAGCATCTCAGGATGCTCTGAAGGAGAATACGGAGGCACTCTCCGATGGGTTCTACAGAAGTCTGATGCCATGCGTTGTGGCTGTGGGTATAGGTATCATATTGCTCTTCCTTTTCAACTACTTCTTAAACTACTACTTCTTCAATCCTATAGTGAAGATTAACAGAGGAATGAAGAATTACCGCACCAGCAGAAAGGTCTACGATTACTCATTCCCTACGGGAGATGAAATGGAGGACCTTAATGAAAATGTTAAGGATCTATTAAGGGAGCACAAGCATCTTACAAAAGAAAAGATTCAGTAGCCTATGACAATGAATATCAACTATATCTCCAGAAACGTGGGTCTGGCGTTGGTATTCAATGCCGCATTCATGTTTTTGAGTGTGTTGGTTTCCCTCATTTACGGAAGGGACAGCTCTTTCTCACCACTTCTCTTAAGTGGCGTAATTACCTTGGCTGTAGGGTGCTTCCCACTTCTGTTCGTAAGAAGAGGAGGACAGGTTACGGCAAAAGAGGGGTTCTTTACCATTGTATGCACCTGGTTTCTGGTATGTATATTCGGAGCCTTCCCGTATGTTCTCTGGGGCGAAAACTTCAGTGTGATAAACGCCTGGTTTGAGAGTGTAAGCGGCTATACCACAACCGGTTCTACAATATTGGACGATATAGAGGCACTCCCTAAGGGACTGTTGTTCTGGAGAACTTCCACCCACTATATAGGAGGTTTGGGAGTTGTGGTATTTATGATTCTGATACTGCCAAACTCCAGAGGAACGTTCGGGCTGCGCCTGTCAACTTTGGAGATGGGTACTCTCTCTAAGGAGAATTACAGATTCAAGGTTACAGAGACTGCAAAGATTATCCTCGGTATCTACGTGGGAATAACCATTTTACAGACCATTTGTCTTACAATTGCAGGAGTCAATTTCTTTGACGCTCTGAACCATTCAATGTCTATTGCGGCAACTGGAGGATTCAGTACAAAGAACGCTTCTGCCGCAGCCTTCAACTCTCCTACGGTTGAGATAATTATGATGGTCTTTATGTACATAGCCGGCCTGCACTTTGGTCTTATACATCTGGCTCTGTTCAATAAGACTTTTAAACTTTTCAGAGATCCGGTAATTAAGTACTACTCCATAATTCTTTTGTGCGCTATTGTATTCACTACAATCAATCTGGTGTCACAAGGAACTGAGCATAACGTATTTACGGCACTGAGGCACGCCTCGTTTATGAACCTGTCCGCAGCAAGTACAACGGGATTTGCAAATGCGGAGAGCCAGCACTGGCCGGTATTTTCACTGCTGCTGCTCTTCTTCCTGGCCTTTCAGGGAGCCTGCAGCGGATCCACAACCGGAGGTGCCAAGAGTGACCGTATGTGTATGATATTCAGTACGCTAAGATCACGCATCAAGAGACAGCTCAATATGAACGCCATAGTGAGACCTAGAATGGGCAACAGAATAATTTCTCAGGAAGAGACCGGAGAGGCTACTCTCTTCATTGTCTTCTTCATCCTTCTGATGTTCATTGGCTCTGTATGTCTGGCGCTAACCGGACTGGATTTGCAGACCGCTCTCACCACCTCTCTGGCATCAGTTGCCAATACCGGTCTGACCTTTGGAAGTATCAGCTCTTTTGGAAGTTACAATGATTTCCCGATAGTCAGCAAACTTATCTTTACAATTGAGATGTTCCTTGGCCGTCTGGAGATTTATCCGGTCATTGCATTTCTTGTAATCAGAAAGTGGAAGTAATGGAACTTTCCAAGTACCTCTCCAACAAGATGAAGGAAAGATTGGGCATGGAGCCTACTCCGTGCCAGAGTTCTCTCTTTGACAATATGGGAGAGTTCCTCTTTTCTGATCCGGACAAGGAGTGGCTCACAGTTATAAGCGGCTATGCCGGAACCGGAAAGACCTCTGCAATAGCCTCCTGCGTCTCTGTCTTTAAAACAATGGGATACAAGTTTGTATTGCTTGCTCCCACAGGAAGGGCGGCAAAGGTGCTCTCTCTCTTTACGGGAGAGAAGGCCAGCACAATTCACCGCCATATCTACAGGATGAAATCCAAGAGTGATCCTTTTTCTTCATTTTCACTTAATTACAATAAGGCAAAGGATACGGTCTTCTTTGTGGACGAGGTCTCTTTGATCTCATCCGGAGGTGACGGAGAGAGTATGTTCGGCAGCGGAGATCTGCTCTCGGATTTGGTGGAGTTTGTAAGGCAGAATAGCTCCAACCGTCTGGTTCTCATTGGAGATCCGGCTCAGCTTCCACCCGTTGGATTGGATTGCTCTCCAGCTTTGGATCTGGATTACCTTTCCACCTTCTGCCCTAAGATACGCACTGTCTCTCTGACTGATGTGGTAAGACAGGCATCCGGCAGCGGAATACTTACAAATGCAACCCGCCTGAGGGAGGAGATTTCTAACGGGGTAATAGATCCGCCGATTTTTCAAGTTACGGGATTTGAGGATATTAAAGCCATTACTGGAGAGACTCTGATTGAGGAGTTGCAGGATGCCGTATCAAAGTACGGCTCTGACGAGGTGGTGGTTTTGTGCCGCTCCAACCAAAGGGCCAACCGTTACAATATGGGAATCCGTTCCCAGGTTCTCTTTCTTGAGGAGCAACTCTCAAGAGACGATAAACTGATGATTGTCAAAAACTGCTATCAGTTTAAGGGGCAAAACCCTGATTTTGACTTTATTGCAAACGGAGACGTAGCAAAACTGATAAAGATTTCAAACCATACCGAGCGTTACGGACTTCACTTTGCAGATGCAACTCTGGCCTTTCCGGATTACAATGATACCGAGGTGGATGCAAAGGTGATTCTGGATACTTTGGACTCTACCTCCGCCGCTTTGGATAGGGAGAGCCAAAGGGCTCTGTTTGAGGGTGTTCTGGCAGACTATGCGGATGTAACTCCAAAGAAGAAGAGGTATGAGAGCGTAAGAGAAGACCCATATTACAACGCACTTCAGATAAAATATTCCACCGCAATAACGGGGCATAAATCTCAGGGAGGACAGTGGAAGTGCGTCTTCATAGATAACATACTTTGGAGGGAGGATCTCTCCATAGATGATAAAAAGTGGCTCTATACCGCTTTGACCAGGGGTGTGGAGAGGGTTTTTTTAGTTAACTTTGACAAGAAATATATTAGATAACTATGAGATCAATTAAGATTGTTATTGTTGCTCTTTTAGCAATGGTTCTTACCGTTCCGTCTTTTGGACAAAAGAAGAATTTTACCCTGGAGCAGATTGCTCAGAATAAGTTTGACAATGTGGAGGATTATATCTTTGGACCGGTGTGGAAATCTCCAACTCAGGTGGTTGTGGCTAAAATGGAATCCACTGGAAAGAGAGAATTCAATCTCTATGATCTGAAGACCAAGAAGCTTGAGCCGTATGACCCGGCTAAGGAGAAGAAAGAGAATGAGAGTGTAGTCTCCGGCATGGACAAGGAGAGAAAGGATAGGGCTGCAGCCTTTTCTGCAACAAAGGTAAAGACCCTGCAGAACGTTACTTACAGTCCGGATAATAAAAAGATGGCATTTACCGGCGAGGGCAATCTCTATGTATATGACACTGAATCTAAAACTGCCAGGAAACTTACCACTGACGGAAGTGACGTGATATTAAACGGTTACGCCTCCTGGGTTTACTATGAGGAGATTTTGGGGCGTTCTTCAAGATACAAGGCTTTCTGGTGGAGTCCGGACAGCAAGACAATTGCTTTCTACCGCTTTGATGACAGCGAGGTTCCTATGTTCCCGATATATGACCCTTCAAAGGCTAAGGATCAGATACTTGCAACACATTATCCTATGAGTGGTGAGGATAATCCGGAGGTTAGAATAGGCTTTGCAGATGTGGAGAGCGGAAATATTGTCTGGGCTGATTTTGACTCAAAGGAGGATCAGTACTTTGGTATTCCGTTCTGGAACAGCGAGTCCTCAAGATTCATAGTTCCGTGGATGCCGAGGGTACAGCAGGATCTGATTTTCTACTCCGTTAATCCTCTGGATGGAAAGAAGGATTACATCTACAAGGAGCACCAGGATACCTGGATTGACTGGCCTGAACAGATGTTATTTGATAAGAACGGATTCTATATGGTAAGAGACTTCTCAATGTGGGAAGAGATTTACTATCAGTCATTTGACGGCAAGACTCAAAAGTGTCTTACTGAGGGGAAAAACTGGGATATTAAACTTCTGAAGCTGGACGAGAAGAGGGGAGAACTCTACTTTACCTCCAAGAAGGAGATTAGCACCAGAGTTGATATCTACAAGGTCTCAATTAAGAACGCCAAGACTACAAGGATTTCCACCGGAGATTATTCCTACAGTCAACTCTCCTTATCTGAAGATTTCAAGTACATTACGGCCCTTTGCAGCAACTGTGAAACACCTACTATGGCGGTACTGCTCCCTACGGACGGTTCACAGAAGATGACCGTTTTGGCTTCATCCAAGGGAAAGAACTTTGACTCCTTCAATATTGCTCTTCCTAAGATGCTATATATCAAGACAGAAGACGGTTACACCATCCCCGGAAGGATTACACTTCCAATTAATTTCGATCCTTCAAAGAAATATCCAGTGATAATTTACATGTACGGCGGGCCTAACACACCGGTTGTTGCAGACTCTTGGAACAGAATTACCTCACTCAACCAATGGTGGGCAAATCAGGATGTTATACAGTTTAAAATGGATCATAGGGGTAGTGGTCACTGCGGAAAAGAGGGGTGCAACTTTATGTACCGCAACTTCTTTAGTATTGAACTCAAGGACTTTATAGAGTGGGCTAAGTATCTGCGCTCGCTCCCATATGTGAATCTGGATAAGATTGGAATCTTTGGTTTCTCCTACGGTGGAAGTATGGCAACTCTCTGCGTAACAGAGGGATGTGACTACTTCAAATACGGTATTGCTGGCGGCGGTGTATATGATTATATGCTCTATGACACTCACTATACCGAGCGCTTTATGGATACTCCTGCCAGAAATCCTGAGGGGTACAAGAGGACCATTATGGCGGAGCGCATACGTAACTCCGGTTATAAGGGAGACTCTTCCAACTACCTGATGCTCACCCACGGAGCCGCAGATGACAACGTTCATATCCAGAATACCATGAGCCTTGTTCTTGCTCTTCAGAATATGGGAAGGCAGTTCGACCTTATGATTTATCCTCGTCAGCTTCACGGATATCGCGGAAAGCAGGGAGAGTTCTCTGAATTCTCAGATTACCGTTTCTGGTACAGATATCTTCTTGAAAAAGAGGTACCTGAAGAGCTCAAAAATGCTTTTTCAAAGTAATCAGCTTCCCAGAAATCTTACAACCTGAGCCAAAAGAGATAAAAGATTCTCCGCCAGGGTTGAAAGAAGAGAACCTATAAGCGGCAGCCCCTGCAAAAATGCGGAGGCTGTTGTCGTATATATGGATACGGTTACCAGAGGTATGGTTACAATATTGGAAATAAGGAAGTTGGCGCTGATACTTCCGAACCGCCATAAAACGATAGGGAGTGTTGCTATCTGGCAGATAAGGGAGATAGCCATTGTGGAGAGAAACAGGTGGGCAACCCTTCCGCCAACTCTTCTGATTCTTTTGGCCAGAAGTATTTTGATGCTCTTCTCTATGGTTGGGAAGAGGGCTATAATTCCTAACACTGAGCAGAATGAGAGTTGGAAACCTATGTTGGTCAGAGCGTAAGGATTTATGCTGCAGATAAGCACGGCGGCCAGTATTATTGATGAAAAACGGCTCTTTTGGGTGGATATCAAGTCTCCTATCTTCCAGATGGAGAGCATTATACAGGCTCTGCTCACTGAGGGGGAGAAGCCTGTTATTAGGGCGTAGAAGAGAATGATAAGCGAGACGAATACCGCCCTTACCATCTTGAGCCTTCTGCTTATTCCTAAGAATGAGAGTGTTATGCTTATTAATGACCAGATGATTCCCACGTGCATTCCGGAGAGGGCAAGGGTGTGGCTTACTCCGGCAGCGGTGAAACTGCTTCTGAGAGATCTGCTGAGGCTCCTCCTATCTCCTATAAGTAAGGATTTTGCAAGGGTGCGGCTCTCATCTGAAGAGAGTGAGCGCTCAATCTTTTCTCCCACCCTCTCTCTAATTCTCTCCCCTGCAGAGGTGAGGTAAGTTTCCCATCGGGAGGTAAAAAATCTCTCAGAAAGGGCAACTCTCTGAATTCCTATCAAAATAAAGAGGGAAAAGAGAATGGGAAGGAAGAGTTCATTTTTGCCTCTAAAAAGGAAAAGAAGGGGGATTAAAAGGGAAATAGGGGCAATTATTAGGGGTAGAGCGCTTTCGGACAGGGAGAAACAGAGAGCCAGTGAAATCCCTCCCAAATAACATCCCGCCAATGTTGCTCCAATCCTCTTCATATCTGAGCCACTTACAACAAAACAAAGGTAAAATTTTTTAAATTTGCGCGTCTAAAAAGTAAAAGGAAAAATTATGTTAATTCTAGTTTTAAATTGTGGCAGCTCCTCAATAAAGTATCAGGTGCTGGATATGAAGAACGAAAATGACTATAACCTCTTGGCCAAGGGTCTTGTAGAGAGAATCGGAATGGAAGAGGGAGATATTACCCACTCTGTGCCTGGTCATGATAAATATAAGATTCACAAGAAGGTAGCGGATCACACAGAGGGTATTAAGGATGTTTTGGGACTCCTTACTGATGGTGAGCACGGCGTTTTGAAGAGCCTGGATCAGATTGAGGCTGTGGGTCATAGAGTAGTTCACGGCGGAGAGTATTTTACTCAGAGCTGCATTATAGACAACAGAGTTAAGGAGGGTATTGATAAATGTTCCTCTCTGGCTCCGCTTCATAACCCTGCAGGACTGCTGGGAATCAAGGCGGTAGAGGCTTCACTTCCTTCCGTTCCTCAGGTTGCGGTATTTGATACCTCATTCCTTCAGACAATTCCGGACTTTGCATATATGTACGGTCTTCCTTACCAGTTCTATGAGAAGGACAGAATCAGAAGATACGGCTTCCACGGCACAAGCCACAGATTCGTATCCAAGGCGGGTGCGGAACTGGCAGGACTGGATTACAATGACTGCAAGATTATCACCTGCCACCTCGGAAACGGCAGTTCAGTTACCGCTGTAAAAAACGGCAGAGCAGTTGATACCTCTCTGGGAATGACTACTATAGACGGTCTTATCATGGGAACCAGATGCGGCGCTCTGGATCCGGGTGTTGTAACATACATTATGAAGACTCACAACTACTCTGTTGAGCAGATGGATAAGATTCTGAGCAAGGAGAGCGGGTTTGTAGGAGTTTCCGGCGTATCTTCAGATGCTAGAGATTTGGAAGAGGCTGCCGCTAAGGGAGATAAGAGAGCGGCTCTTACTCTCAACATGTTCCGTTACGGTCTGCTGAAGCACATTGGAGCCTTTGCTGCTGCAATGGGCGGTGTAGATCTGATTGTATTTACCGGCGGTATTGGAGAGAACGACTTCAGGACCAGAGCATTCATTGGCGAGAAGTGTGCTTACCTGGGAATTGACTTTGACTTTGAACTCAACAACGGACTCAGAGGAAAGACCACTCTGCTTACCAAGAAAGAGTCTAAGGTTAAGGTGGCAGTAGTTGCTACAAATGAGGAACTTGTGATTGCAAGAGATACAATGAAACTTGTAAAAATGTAATTAAAAGATATTGTTATGCTTAAGAATTTTGATGAAGTATATCAGCTGCTTAAGTCTGCTCAGAAGAGAAGACTGGCCGTAGCGTGGGGTGTGGATGACCACTCAGTTTGCGCTGCAAGTATGGCTGTAGACGCAGGCTTCTGCGAGGCAACACTTTACGGAGACCGTAAGATGATTGAGGAGGTTTGTATCAGAGAGAATATTGACATAAAGAAGTTTGAGATTGAGGATGTTTCTATGGAGCAGAACGCTATCCGTGAGGCTGTTACTGCAGTTCACGAGAAGAGGGCTGATGTTCTTATGAAGGGACTTTGCTCAACGGACAAATATATGAGGGGTATCCTCAACAAGGAGTGGGGACTTCTTCCTCCTAAGGCTGTCTTGAGCCACATCTCCGTTTTGCAGCATCCTAACTATCCTAAGTTCCTGGTATTCGGTGATATGGCCGTTATTCCTCTGCCTGATTTCAAGCAGAAGGTGGCTATTGCAAAGTACATCCACGGAGTTTGCAAGTCTCTGGGCGTTGAGCATCCGAAGATTGCCGCAATTGCAGCAACCGAGCAGATGCTTGAGGGAATGCCTGCATGCGTAGAGGCTGCAATGCTTGCTAAGATGTCTGACAGAAATATGCTTCCTTGTATGGTGGACGGTCCTCTGGCACTGGATGTTGCACTCAGCAAAGAGGCTGCAACTATTAAGAAGCTCAAGAGTGAGGTTGCCGGAGATGCAGACGGACTGCTCTTCCCTAACATTGAGTCCGGAAATGTATTCTACAAATCTAATACACAATTGGTTCCAGGTGTAAGAACCGCTGCGTTCGTAGCCGGAGCAACCGCTCCTTGCGTTCTCTCATCCAGAGCTGACAGTATAGATACCAAACTCAACTCCATAGCACTTGCCTGCCTGCAGGTTAAATAGTCTATGCGCAGTTGCTTAATAATAAGCTTAGTAGCACTCCTAGTCTCCTGCACAGGGAGGCATGGAGGTAATAATATGACGGCGGAGGCGGATACCTCTGCCGTCTCTTTTGCCCAGTACCTTTCAATTAAGGGAGATACCATTACCAGCACCTCTTCCTGGGACGGAACAAACCTGGTTAAGGAGAGCTATCATCTGGTTCCAAGGGACTGTACAACAATCCTTAAATCAGATATTTATGCGATTCCTTATCCGATTGAGAGCTGCGTTGCCATGTCTACTACATACCTCCCTCACCTGAAACTTTTAGGAGCGTTGGAGACGGTGAAGGCGGCCAGCGGAACTCGTTTCATCTACGATTCTGACTTTGCAAAGAGAGCGGAAGAGGGGAAGATTGTTGATATTGGTGCTGAGACAGCTCCGGATTATGAGCAGATTATTTCACTGGGCTGTGACGTGATTCTCTCCTACGGTATTGCAGGCTCTGACAACTCCTACATTGAAAAGCTTCGCCGTCTGGGTCAGAAGGTCTTAATTATCAACGATTACCTGGAGTCTTCTCCTATGGCCCGTTTGGAGTACCTGAAACTCTTTGGCGCTCTTACCGGAAAGAGAGCTGAGGCAGATTCCATCTTTACCGCAAAGGAGTGGGCCTATAACTCCGTAGCTCTTGAGTGCAAGAAGTTTATGGAGGGAAAGGAAAGATGCAAAGTGCTGATAAATATACCGTTTAAGGATGTGTGGTACCTGCCGGGAGAGGAGAGTTATATTGCCAGACTTATCAGCGATGCCGGCGGAGTGCTTCTGGGTGCTGCAAAGGGGGAGAGCTCATCTACCCGAGAGAGTTTTGAAAAGATGTATTCACTTGCTCTTCAGGCAGATGTGTGGCTAAATCAGAACTCCGTTTCCAAAGCTTCCGAACTCTCTGCGGAGAACCCTATGTTCAAGAATGTCCCTTGTTTTAAGAGCGGAAAACTCTACAACAACATAAAGAGAGTAACTCCTAAAGGTGGAAGTGATTTCTGGGAGAGCGGTGCTGTAAATCCGGAGGTGATTCTGACGGATTTGATTAAAATCTTCCATCCCGATATGCCTTTGAAAGGGGATGGAGAACTCTATTATTATATTCATCTTGAGTAGTTTATGGAGAGTTTAAGGAGAGATCTTGTAATAATAGGCGGAGGTGCTGCAGGTCTGATGGCTGCCGCTCAGATTAGTTCCATTCTCTCAGAAGAGGGGAACTCTTTTAACCCTTCCATTCTTCTGATTGAGAAGATGATGCGGCCTGGCAGAAAGATTGGGATTACGGGTAAGGGACGCTGCAATCTTACAAACGCCCGTATGTGGGATGAGTTTTCAGTTCACGTTCACCCAAATCAGAACTTCTTTAAGAACGCCTTTTACAACTTCTCCTCCTCGGATACTATGGATTTCTTCCGCAAATTGGGTTTGGAACTGACCATTGAGAGGGGGCAGAGAGTCTATCCTAAAAGCATGAAAGCTCAGGATGTTACAGATACCCTGGTGCGTTACATAAAGAGGTGCAAAGCGGTTGAAATTTCTACGGAGGTCTCCGTTGTTTCCGTCAGGGCAGGAGAGAGTTTTATGCTGACTCTTTCAGACGGAAGCGTTGTTGAAAGCCGTATGGTGCTGATTGCAACGGGCGGTCTCTCATATCCTGCAACCGGTTCAACCGGAGACGGTTATGCCTTTGCAGAGGCCCTGGGCCATACGGTAACGCCAAGATATCCCTCTCTAACAGCCTTAACTCCAAAAGAGTACAAGGATAATTCGGATTCTCCTGCTCTGGCGGGGTGGGCAAAGCAGTTATGTGGACTGCAATTGAAGAATGTGGGGCTGTCACTTTTAATTAACGGCAACGTGGCTCAGGAAGAGTTTGGAGATCTGGACTTTACTGATGGAGGAATTGAGGGGGCGCTGGGCTTTAGAGTCAGCCGTAAGGCTGTTCTTTCACTCTCACAGGGGCAGAAGGTTTCCCTAGTTCTGGACTTGAAGCCTTCGCTCTCGGAGTCTCAACTGAAAGAGAGAATAAGGAGGGAATCCTCTACCGGAAACAACAACATTAAGTATCTGCTTTCCAAGCTTCTGCCGCGTCAGATGATTCAGCCTTTCCTTACAATACATAAGAATAGTCTGCTTATGCAGTCTAATTCAAAGTCTGTGGAGGAACTCCCTAAACTTTTGAAAAACACGCAGTTTAATATTGACTCTTATGTCGGATATGAAAGATGCGTGGTAACAAACGGAGGCGTCTCCTTAAGTGAAATCTCTCAAAAGACAATGGAATCCAAACTGCAGAAGGGGCTCTACTTTGCAGGGGAAGTGATTGATCTGGATGGAGATACGGGAGGGTATAACCTTCAGATTGCCTTCTCTACGGCCTCACTGGCAGCAAGAAGTATAGTAAACGAGTTTAAGAGAGAATCTTAACAGTCAGCTCTTTATAAGAGAGTTTCTCTTCACCGTCAGGGTGAATCTCATAGGCTGCGCAATCCTCCAATTCCAGAGCAATTATATCTCCGCTTCTTAGTGACATATACTGAGAGGCTCTCTCAATTGCAGAGTCAAAGGCTTCAAATCCAGGGTATGGGCCGCTTCCCTCAGTAGGGGTTGAGGCTGAAAGGAATATGCAGTTATCCAGTATGTTACCCTCGTTTACATCATAAGATGTAAGGTGAATACCATAGCCGCACTCGCTATAGTGACGGAAGGCATATTCCCCCTTGGAGCACTTGGCAGCCCTGTTGATTCTGATAAAAACAAAGGGAATTGCCCTGAGTGTCTCTATTCCATCCGGAACCCAGTATTCACCCTTACCACTTTGGTTTACAGCGGTATCCGGGGATGTATAGAAGATCTCGCTCTGGTATGGAAAGATGAAGAGGTTCATTATCTGTACTTTTCCGGATGAAGTTTAATCTCCGTAAGGTTCCTTTTGGTATCTGCGGTAAAGCTTCCCTGCATCATCCAATCATAGTAACTAGGCTCTTTAGCAAGAACTTCTGCCACCAACTTGCCCTTGTGCTTTCCAAAGTTGAATATAGGCTTGCCCTCAGGGTTTAGAACCATCTTTCCGGCAAGATCAAATCTGTTGTTCTTGTGGGAGAACTCGGCCAGTTTTTTTACGTCATTCTCCAAAACTGAAGAGTACCTCTCCAACTGTGCCTTAAGCACTTCCATTGTTGCAACCGTGTCTGCCTCAGCGGTATGGGCATCTTCCAGGTTCTTGTTGCAGTAGAAACGATAGGCTGCCGAGAGGGTTCTCTCTTCCATCTTGTGGAAGATGTTCTGCACATCTACAAATAGGGCTTTGCGAAAGTCAAAACTTACACCGCAACGTTCAAACTCCTCCGCCAAAAGAGGAATATCAAAGTTTATGGAGTTGTAGCCCGCTATGTCACACCCTTCCAGATAGTTGGCCAGACTCTTGGCATACTGCTTAAAGGTTGGGCAATCCTTAACGTCCTCATCCGTAATGTGATGTATTGCCGAGGCCTCTTCCGGAATATGCATTTCCGGGTTGATACGCCTTGTCTTAACATCATAGGTACCAGCCGGGTGGTTGCCGTCCACAGGGTATAACTTAACCACGGAAATCTCTACTATTCTGTCAGTTGCAATATCAAGCCCTGTGCTCTCTATATCAAAGAACACAAGCGGTCTTTTAAGATTTAATTCCATAGTGCTTTAAAGTCTCATCGGCATATGCAGAGCACAAATCTCCTCCTCCTTGCTGGTCTGCTCTGCAGGCTGCATAAGGGCTGCCTTTGAAGGCTCGGCCAACTTAATGCAGATCTGGTCATAAGGAAGGTTTGCCAAAATCTCAATCAGGAACTGAGACTTGAATGCAATTCTCATTGGTTCACCCTGATATGAGCAAGAGATGGTCTCCTTTGCGCTCATTGAGAAGTCCAGATCCTGTGCCGTAATCTCCAACTGGCTGCCGGATACTTTGAAAACTATCTGGCCGGTGGATTGGTTTGCACATACTGCAACTCGTCTTGTAGCGTTGAGAATGTCTGTTCTTGAGACTGTTATGATATTGTTGTTGTTCTTAGGGATAACCTTTGTGTACTCAGGATATGTTCCCTCAATAAGACGGCAAACAACAAGCTGCTGGTCAAACTTGAAGAAGGCGTTCTTCTTGTCAAAACTGATAGAAACTATCTCGTCTGAAAGCCTTGCGAGATTGTTCTTAAGGATGTTGGCAGGCTTTTTAGGAAGAACGAAGGAACTCTTAACTCCCTTAACGTCTGTTCTCTTGAAAGAGACCAGTTTGTGGGCGTTGGAGGCTACGAATGTGGTATAGTTCTCGTTGATATCAAAGAAGATACCGTTCATTACCGGTCTTAGCGGCTCCTCTGCAGTTGCGTAGATTGTTCCGTTAAAGGCATCTGCCAAAACGCCTGCAGGCATCTCAATTCTCTTTGGATCTACCAGAGCCGGGAGTTCAGGATACTCGTCCGGAAGCAGGCAAGGGATGCTTGCCGTACCGCTGGCCCAGGTGATTGTAAGTATATTTTTCTCCTCGTTGGTAGAGAACTGTACCGGCTGGGTAGGGAGTTCTTTAAAGGAGTTTGTCAGCAGAAGTGCAGGAACGGCTATTCTTCCCTCCTCTCCTACGTCTTCTATCGCCATAATGGTCTTGAGTGTTGTCTCCTGGTCTGAACCTGTGATAGTCAGGCTTTTGCCCTCAAGCTCCAGAAGGAAGTTCTCCAGGATTGGGAGGCTTGCCTTAGGAGGAATTACTTTGGAAACAGACAATAAGGCCTGTAAAAAATCTGTACTGGTTGCTGTAAATTTCATAATCGTTCTTCTTTTATGTACTATTTGCAAATATAACGAAAAAAAAGAGTTTTTGTAACCGTTGCGGGAAGATATTCGTATAAACAAATGCAACAAATAATTTTAACCTAAAAAAGAGACCTAGATGAGGCAGCTGAAGATTACCAAATCAATTACCAATCGTGAGAGTGCTTCCCTTGATAAGTACCTGCAGGAGATTGGTCGTGAAGAGAGAATTACAATTGAAGATGAAGTAGAACTCGCACAGAGAATCAAAAAGGGAGATCAGGAGGCTTTGGAAAAGCTTACAAAGGCAAACCTGAGATTTGTGGTTTCTGTGGCAAAACAGTATCAGAATCAGGGACTTTCCCTGCCGGACCTTATTAACGAGGGAAACCTCGGTCTGATTAAGGCGGCGGAGAAGTTTGACGAGACCAGAGGATTCAAATTTATTTCATACGCTGTGTGGTGGATCCGTCAGTCCATACTTCAGGCTTTGGCTGAGCAGAGCAGAATTGTTCGTCTGCCGCTTAACCAGGTGGGAGCTCTGAACAAGATTAACAAGCTGATAAACAAGTTTGAACAGGAGCATGAGAGGCTTCCTTCTACAGACGAGTTGGCCGAGCTTTTGGATTCCTCCAAGGAGAAGGTTGCAGATACTCAGAGAGTAAGCGGCCGTCACATCTCAATAGACGCACCGTTTGTTGAGGGTGAGGATAACTCTCTTCTGGACGTGCTTCCTAACAATGACTCCCCGGCTGCAGACAAAGGCCTTGTAAACGAGTCACTTAATAAGGAGATAGAGCGTGCCCTCTCAACCCTTACGGAGAGAGAGAGAAACATCATAAAGTACTTCTTTGGAATAGGATGCCAGGAGAAGACTCTTGAGGAGATTGGCGAGACCTTCAACCTAACCAGAGAGAGAGTGCGTCAGATTAAGGAGAAAGCTATCCGCCGTCTGCGTAACTCAGGCCGTAGCAAGCACTTAAAGAACTATCTCGGATAAAGTATGATACATCTTCTCTCCATGACATCCTTTACGGACGGCTTTGTGAAGTTTACGGATACGTTGTGTAACTATCCGGAATTTCTGCTGCTTATAGGCGGCGGACTCTTCTTTCTGATTTATTCCGGTTTTGTCCCTATCAGACATTTCGGACGTGCCATCAATTCATTAAGAAAGAAGGATGACTCACCGGGCCAGATTAGTTCATTTGAGGCACTTATGAGTGCCATTGCTGCAACCGTGGGAATGGGAAACATTGCCGGAGTTGCAATTGCCATTATGCTTGGCGGACCGGGCGCAATATTCTGGATGTGGGTGAGTGCCATAGTGGGAATGGCCACCAAATTCTTTGAGGGAACGCTGGCCATAATGTATAAGGGAAAGGATGACAGGGGAGAGGTTCAAGGCGGCCCTATGTATATGATTACGGAGGGTTTAGGAAAGAAATGGAAGCCTCTGGCGATCTTTTTCTCCATATTCGGCCTTATTGGAACTCTCTGTATTATGCAGGCCAACCAGCTTACAGAGGCGGTAATCACCACCTTTACCGCTCCTGCCGGAATCCAGACCACACTGGGGCTCAAATTCATAATAGGAACTGTAATCTGCCTTATTGTCTCTGTAGTGATACTTGGTGGTATTCAGAGAATTGCAAGGATTGCCTCTAAGGTTGTGCCGCTTATGGTGGGGCTCTATTTCATTATTGTAGCCTATATCATTATTGCCAATATCTCTGTTGTCCCCGATGTGTTTGCGTCAATATTTAAGGGCGCTTTCACATTCAAGGCGGGTGCCGGCGGAGCAATCGGCTCCTTCTTTATGATAGCCACAATAGGGGCAAGAAGAGCCGCTTTGGTAAACGAGGCTGGTGTTGGTACCGCCAGTATGATGCACGGTGCCTCCAAGAACAACGAGCCTGTAAGAGAGGGACTTGTAGCAATGTTGGGACCTGCGTTGGACTCTGGTCTTGTATGTACGCTCACCGCCCTTGCAATACTTACTCCTGTTGCTGCCGGAAACTACGTAATTCCGGACGGTACATCCGCTGTAAAGGGCTTGGAGATAGCAATTAACGCATTTGGAGCCTCAATGCCTTATCCAATCTACAAGGGTACTTTGGGAGGCTACCTGCTTATGGTGATGGTTCTCTTCTTTGCCTTCTCCACAATGTTTTCATATTCATATTACGGAACAAAGTGCACAAGTTTCCTATTCGGAGCAAAATACGGCAACTATTACAACTACTTCTATCTTCCTATGCTGATAGTCTTTGCAATAGTTCCTCTCCGTTTTGCCGTTGCGGTAATAGACTTGGCATTCTTCCTAATGGCTTGTGCCACAATGTTTACGCTGCTTGCCCTCTCACCTAAGGTTAAGGCTGCGGCAAAAGAGTACTTCAAAAAGAAAAAGAAATGACACCGGATTCATACATAATTCCGTTGGTTGCTAAGGCAATCAAAGAGTTGTATAACACAGAGATAGAGACAAAGCTGATTCAGCCTCAGCCAACCCGTAAGGAGTTTGAGGGAGATGTTACCGTTGTAACCTTCCCATTCCTTAAGATAAGCCACGCCTCTCCGGAGCAGACTGCAAATCAGATAGGTGAGTATCTTAAGAACAACTGCCCGATGGTGGAGTCCTTTAACGTGGTTAAGGGATTTCTTAACATAAAACTCTCTCAGGCTTTCTGGAATGAGACCTTCAAGAGCATTTATGAATCAGAGAATTACGGTCAGCTGCCTCAGAGCGGAAAGACAGTTATGGTGGAGTTCTCCTCTCCAAATACCAACAAACCTCTTCATCTGGGTCACATTAGGAATATACTTCTGGGCTGGAGCATCTCTAAACTTATGGAGGCAAACGGCCACAATGTGGTTAAAACCAACATAGTAAACGACCGAGGAATCCATATCTGCAAATCTATGCTGGCCTGGCTGATGACTGCAAACGGAGCAACTCCGGAGTCTACTGGCAAGAAGGGAGATCACTTTGTGGGAGATTACTATGTTAAGTTCAACGATATCTTAAAGGCTCAGGCTAAAGAGATTGCAGCAAAGGGAACACCTCTGGAGGATCCTGAGAAAGAGAAGGAGAGAGTGAAGGAGGCTGAAAAGATTGCACCGGTTCAGATTGAGGCTCAGAATATGCTGCGCAAATGGGAGAACGGAGATCCGGATATTGTTTCTCTTTGGAAGACTATGAACTCCTGGGTTTACACCGGCTTTGACGAGACCTATGACAGATTGGGTGTAAACTTTGATATAATTTACTACGAGTCAGATACTTATAAGTTGGGAAAGAAGACCGTTTTGGAGGGACTTGATAAGGGTGTCTTTGAGAGACATCCGGACGGTTCCGTATGGTGTGACCTTTCAAAAGACGGACTTGATCAGAAGCTTCTCTTAAGAAGCGACGGAACCTCAGTCTATATGACTCAGGATATTGGAACCGCTCAGGAGAGATTCAATAAATATCACTTTGACCAGATGGTCTATGTAGTTGGAGATGAGCAGAATTACCACTTCCAGGTTCTGAAGCTGATACTCTCAAAATTGGGATTTGAGTGGGCAAACTCCATCTACCACATGTCTTACGGAATGGTAGAACTCCCGGAGGGTAAGATGAAATCCAGGGAGGGAACCGTTGTGGATGCGGACGATCTGCTCCAGACTATGTACGAGACGGCCAAGGAGACCTCCCTGGAACTGGGCAAACTCTCAGATATGGATGAGAAGGAGCAGAATGCTCTCTTTGAGATGTTGGGCCTGGGTGCTCTCAAGTACTTCATTATTAAGGTGGATCCTCGTAAGAAGATGCTCTTCAATCCCAAGGAATCTATTGATTTCAATGGAAATACGGGTCCTTTCATCCAGTACACACACGCCAGAATTAAGTCTATTTTAAGAAAGGCTAAGGAGCAGAATTTTGAGTGCAAGGTAACTGCAGCTCCGCTTCTGGATAAAGAGATTGAGGTTATTAAGATTCTAAATACCTTCCCTTCAAAGGTTAAGGAGGCCGGTGACGCCAAATCTCCTGCCCTTATAGCCAACTACTGCTATGACCTGGCTAAGGAGTTCAACCAGTATTATCACGATGTGACTATACTTAAGGAGGAGAATGAAGAGATTCGCAGTCAGCGTCTTGCAATAGCCTCAACCGTTGCCAAGGTTTTGGTGAAGGGAATGGATATCCTTGGAATCCAACTTCCTGAAAGAATGTAAATGTCTGTTCTTCCGACAACAAAAGACGAGATGCGCCGCCTGGGCTGGGACGAGGTGGATGTGGTCCTTTTCTCCGGAGACGCATACGTAGACCATCCTTCATTCGGTACCGCAGTAATAGCCAGAGTCCTTGAAAAAGAGGGCTATAGGGTGGCTGTGGTTCCTCAGCCAAACTGGAGGGATGATTTGAGGGATTTCAAAAAGATGGGGCGTCCGCGCCTTTTCTTCGGAGTCTCCGCAGGTGCAATGGACTCAATGGTAAACCATTACACCTCCTTCAAAAGACTGCGCAGCGATGACGCCTACACTCCGGGCGGAGTCTCCTCATTCAGACCGGATTACGCCGTCAATACATATACCCGTATACTTAAGGAACTCTTTCCGGAGGTCCCGGTGGTAATAGGGGGAGTGGAGGCCTCTTTGAGGCGTCTTACCCATTACGATTACTGGCAGGATAAACTGCTCCCATCCATTCTTAAATCCAGCGGTGCAGATTACCTTACCTACGGAATGGGTGAGAAGGGTACTATTCAGATTGCCAGATATTTGGACGGTAATAAAGATTCACTTACAAGGAGAGAACTTAAACAGACTGCATACTTCTCTTCTGAGGCCCCGGAGGAGGATGAGGGTAGCGTTATACTCAACTCCTATGAGGAATGCTGCAGGAATAAGAAGGCCTTCATTGAGAACTTCAACCAGATTGAACTTCAGGCCAATCTGCTAAATGCCAAAAGGATAGTGGAACCTTCCGCAGACGGCTATGTTTATGTGAACGAGCCTTTTGCACCGCTTTCCCAGCAGGAGCTGGACTCCGTTTATGACCTTCCTTACACTATGCTGCCCCACCCGAGGTACAAGGGGAAAACCATCCCGGCTTACGAGATGATAAAGAACTCTATAACCATCCATCGCGGATGCTTTGGGGGATGTAGTTTCTGCACAATTGCGGCTCACCAGGGGAAGTTTATTCAGAGCCGCAGCAAGGCCTCAATACTGCGTGAGGTTGAGAGACTTAAGAGCACTCCCGGTTTCTCCGGAACCATCTCAGACGTGGGGGCTCCCTCCGCCAATATGTACAGGATGGGGGGCAAAAACAGAGAGCTCTGCTCAAAGTGCAAGAGAAAAAGTTGTCTCTTTCCAAACCTATGCAACAACCTAAATCATTCACACAGAGAGCTTACGGAACTCTATCGGGAAATAGACAGAGTGGAGGGGGTTAAACATTCCTTTGTGGGCAGCGGAGTAAGATATGACCTTCTGGTGGATGAGAACGGTTTTCTGGACAACAGTGCAAAAGAGTATTTTACCGAGCTTATTTCCAACCATATAAGCGGCCACTTCAAGGTAGCTCCGGAACATACGGAAGAGCGCATTCTGAGCCTTATGAACAAGCCTTCATTCTCACTTTTCCACTCCATGAAGAGAGAGTTTGAGAAGATTACCCGTAAAAACAATAAGAATCAGCAGATTGTACCATATTTCATCTCCTCGCATCCGGGCTGCCGTCTGGCGGATATGAAGGCCCTTTCTCTCAATCCGGACCTTAAGAGAGTCTACACAGGGCAGGTTCAGAGTTTCACCCCAACTCCTATGACCAGAAGCTCCGTTATGTACTATACCGGACTTGACCCTAAAACGCTGAAACCGCTATTTGTAGAGAAGAATATCCAAAAACTAAGAGAGCAGAAATCTTATTTCTTCAAGAAATAATTCAAATTGTTTTTGTTTTTGAAAAAATACACTATAATTGCAAGGTAAAACCTTATTAAAAACAATTAAAAGTGGCTACTGTTAAGAAAAATACAAAGAAAGCGGCACCTGCTAAAAAACAGGTTGTTAAATCATCTAAGAGAACAACAAAGAGTGTGAAGGCTAAAGCCACTGTGGCAAAGAAGGTTGCACCCGCAAAGAAGGCCGCTGCCAAGAAGCCTGCAGTAAAGAAAGCTCCTGCTAAAAAAGCACCTGTAAAGAAGGTTGTTGCAAAGAAGGCTCCGGCAAAGAAAGCCCCTGTAAAGAAGGTTGTTGCAAAGAAGGCTCCGGCAAAGAAAGCCCCTGTAAAGAAGGTTGTTGCAAAGAAGGCACCGGTTAAGAAAGCGGTTGTTAAAAAGGCCCCTGCAAAGAAGCCTGTTGTAAAGAAGGCTCCGGCAAAAAAAGCCCCTGTAAAAAAGGTAGTTGCAAAGAAGGCACCGGTAAAGAAAGCGGTTGTTAAAAAAGCCCCTGTAAAGAAGCCTGTAGTAAAGAAAGCTCCGGCCAAGAAGGCCGCTCCTATAAAGAAGGTTGCTCCTATAAAGAAAGTTACTCCAAAAAAGGAGGCTCCCGTAAAGAGGGAGGAGGTTAAACATCCTCAGGCTCAGCCATCTGCACTAAACGTTAGAAAAATAAAACCTAATTCAGTTGAGAAGCAAACAAAGTCCCCTGTGATGATGACCAATGAAAAGCCTAAGAATGTGGGAGTTCCATCATCCATCAGCGGAAAGAAGAGACTTGTAGTAAGTTACGGCAGAATGGGGGAGAGAGAGGATTTGGAGGCTGCATTCAAAGAGAAATATCCTAGAGGTTACTCAGACTATATGGGAGACCTCTTCAAGGTAGATAAACCGGACGGATCATCTTTCTATGCTCTTACGGTTGAGACGGAAGACAGCGTCTATCTGATAAAGATGGAGCTTAAGATTGATAACGCGGAAGATGCTCAGAAAGAGCTATTCCCGGATTCAGACGCATCTGACGTTCCAACAGAGGGTGAGACCTTCCCGGATGATAACACGGAGAACATGTCAGACTCTGATGATGACATCGAATAAAGACTCCAAGAAACCTAGTTTTTTGGGCCGCTTGAAGAAGTGGTTCAGCAAAATGCCCGAGCAGAGAGCAATTCTCATGCTCGCTTTTGTTACAGGCCTCTGTTGCGGATTGGCCGCCACTCTTCTGAATCTCTCCATCCATTTTGTACAGTGGGTCTTGGTGGGATGGTTTAAAACCTCCTCATCAAGTTTCCTCTATCTGATCTATCCAGGTGTGGGTATGCTGATTGCATATCTCATTGTAAAATACGTAGTTAGAGACAATATCTCTCACGGAGTTACAAAGGTTCTGCTGGCTATTTCCAAAGACGAATCCAAGATAAAGGGGCACAATATGTGGTCCTCAATGGTTACCAGTGCAATAACAATCGGCTTTGGAGGATCTGTAGGAGCAGAGGCGCCAATAGTCTATACCGGTGCTGCAATAGGTTCAAACATAGGGCGTAAGCTGGGTATGTCCTACAAGAACATGACACTGCTTCTGGGCTGCGGAGCCGCCGGTGCAATTGCAGGAATCTTTAAGGCCCCTATGGCGGGAGTGCTTTTTACCCTGGAGATTTTGCTCTTCAATTTGTCAATGACCTCAATCCTTCCTCTTGTATTGAGTTCAGTGACAGCCACTACCGTAACTTACCTTTTGATGGGAGATGCTGTTGCCTTTGACAACACCCTTACTCCTTTCAATCTGGGAAACATTCCTTACTACATCATATTCGGAATAATCTGCGGCTTTGCCTCACTCTATTTTACCCGTACCACTCTTATGGCGGAGGACAGGCTGAAGAAGATTCTCAACCCATTTAAGAGATGGATCTTATGTGCTATAAGTCTGGGAGTTATGATCTTCCTATTTCCTCCTCTTTACGGTGAGGGATACGGCTGTCTTACAGACCTTCTCAACGATAATGACCTCCACTCCGTTGGGAACAGCATCTTTTCCTCTCTTTTCAACTATCCTTGGACTCTTCCGCTATTCTTCCTGCTGGTATTTTTGGTAAAGGTTTTCTCGATGACCTGTACCAACTCAGGAGGCGGTGTGGGAGGAACATTTGGACCGACCCTCTTTATGGGTGGTATTCTGGGATTTGTGATTGCCCGCAGCACCAATCTTTTGGGACTCTCCCTTCCGGAGACAAATTTTGTACTTGTGGGAATGGCAGGTCTTATGGCGGGAGTCATGCAGGCTCCTATGACGGCCATCTTCTTAATTGCTGAGATAACAGGCGGTTATACTCTTCTAATGCCGCTTATCATAACCTCTGCAATCTCCTACGCAACTATCAGAATTTTTGAGCCTTACTCCATCTATACCAAGCGTATTGCAAAACAGGGTAATCTTCTTACTCACGATTCGGATCAGGCGGTGCTTACCCTTCTCAAAATCAGCGATTTGGTGGAGACGAACTTTACTTCTATAAAGAGTTCTGAAACACTTGGCTCATTTATAAATGTCATAGCTCACTCAACCAGAGATATTTATCCTGTCCTAAGCGATGAGGGCTATCTCACCGGAATAGTCTTCCTGAGAGACGTTAAACAGGATATGTTCAACAGAGATAAGTATGACCGTCCTATTGAGGACTATATGATAATCTCGTACAACAAGGTTCAAGTAACGGATAAGATGGATTTGGTAATGAAGAAGTTTGAAAAGACCGGATTATGGAACCTTCCTGTTGTGGATGATAAGGGACGCTATGTTGGTTTTGTCTCAAAATCAAATATCTTCTCCGCCTACAGAGAGCGCCTACAACAGGTGAGTCACGATTAATATGAACACGCTATACATAAATTTTATTGCAGACAAACTCGGCCTAAAGAGTTGGAGGATAGAGAATTGTATTCAACTCTTAGAGGAGGGGGCTACAGTTCCTTTCATCTCCAGATACCGTAAAGAGGCCACCGGTTCAATGACAGACGTTGAGGTGGCGGAAACCAACTTCCTTTGCCAGAAGTTCCAGGAACTGGACAAGAGGAAAGAGGCTGTAATCAAGAGTATTACGGAGCAGGAAAAGATGACGGCGGAACTGCAAAAAGCCATAGATGAGTGCGTTGAGATGCAGAAGCTGGAAGACCTTTATCTTCCTTTCCGTCCTAAGAGAAGAACCAGAGCCTCGATTGCAAAGGAGAACGGCCTGGAGCCTCTGGCTCAGAAGATGCTCTCACTCCATTTTCCTGATATGATGAAGGTTGCAGAGAGTTTTATTAACGAAAAGGTACCGGATGTGGAGGCTGCACTTTCAGGTGCAAGGGATATTATCGCGGAGCAGATTTCAGAAAAGGCGGAGATAAGAGAGGAGCTGCGTTCATATTACGGCCGTTCCGGAATTCTTGAGACTAAGGTTGTTAAAGGAAAAGAGGAGGAGGGAGAAAACTACAGCAACTATTTCAATTTCTCTTCTCCAATCTCTAAAATGCCTTCTCACAGGGTGTTGGCAATACTGCGTGCGGTAGATGAGAAGGTGCTGAGCGTGAAAGTCTCTGTAGATGATGCTATTGCACTTAAGATTATAAGCCGTAACTTCTATAAGGGAAAGAAGTTCCCGGAGAGAGAACTCTTCTCTCAGATAGAACTTGCGGAGGAGGATGCTTACAAGCGTCTGCTGGATCCGTCCATTGAAAATGAGACACTTAAGGTGGCTAAAGAGAGGGCGGATTTAGAGGCCGTAAAGGTATTCGGAGATAACCTGCGTCAACTTCTTCTGGCCCCTCCGGTAGGGCAGAAGAGAACCCTTGCAATTGACCCGGGCTTCAGAACCGGCTGTAAGGTAGTCTGTCTGGATGCCCAGGGCACTCTTTTGCATCACGATGTAATTATGCCTCACCCTCCAATCAATCAGAAGATGGAGGCTATGAGAAAGATTATGGAGATGGTGGAAAAGTATAATATTGAGGTAATTGCAATAGGTAACGGAACTGCTTCCAGAGAGACGGAAGCCTTTATCCGCCGCCTTACATTTGACCATCCGGTAAAGATTTACTCCGTAAGCGAAGACGGTGCCTCCATCTACTCTGCATCTGAAACTGCAAGAGAGGAGTTCCCGGAGTATGACGTTACGGTAAGAGGTGCGGTTTCTATAGGAAGGCGTCTTATGGATCCTCTGGCGGAACTCGTTAAGATAGACCCTAAATCCTTGGGAGTGGGTCAGTATCAGCATGATGTAGACCAGACCCTTCTGAAGGAAAAACTGGATGACGTGGTTGAGATGTGCGTAAATACGGTAGGGGTAGATCTCAATACCGGCAGCCCTCATCTGCTCTCATACGTTTCCGGTATAGGGCCTGCAACAGCCAAGAATATAGTCTCTTACAGAAAGGATAACGGTCCTTTCTCCAGCCGCAAGGAACTCCTGGAGGTTCCTCGTTTGGGTAAGAAGGCCTATGAGCAGGCGGCGGGATTCCTCAGAATAAACGGCGGAGAAAATGAGTTGGACAGCACTGCCGTTCACCCTGAGCGTTACGCACTTGTGGAGAGAATGGCAAAGGATATGGGCTGCACCGTAAAGGATCTGATAAGAAATGAAGAGAGGGTAAACGCCATCAAATTAGAAAATTACGTTGGAGAGGACGTAGGACTTCCTACACTGAAAGATATTGCAGAGGAACTTAAGAAACCCGGCAGAGATCCGAGAGAGGGTGTGAAAGAGTTTTCCTTCTCAGACCAAATCTCTACAATTGAGGATCTTAAGGAGGGTATGGAGCTGCCCGGCATAGTTACAAATCTCACCGCATTCGGTGCCTTTGTAGATATCGGGATAAAGCAGAACGGCCTCATCCATATCTCCAATATGAGCAACCGCTATGTCCGTTCCGCTTCTGAGGTTCTGAAACTTCACCAGATTGTAACAGTTCAGGTGATAGGGGTGGATCTTAAGCGTCAAAGGATTCAGCTTAAGCTTTTAAAGTAAGAGTGATAACATTTTCTTTTTAAATTTGTCCCAAACAAGATTCCTATGAGAGAGAAGTTGGTAGTTATACCCACATATAATGAGAAAGAGAACATTGAGAAGATCATACGTGTAGTTATGGATTTGGAGGGTGAGTTCAACATCCTCATAGTGGATGACGGCTCTCCGGACGGTACCGCTTCCATTGTAAAAGGGCTTCAGAATGAGTTCAGTGAGAGGCTCTTTATCATTGAGAGAGAGGGTAAGTTGGGACTTGGAACAGCCTATATAACAGCCTTCAAGTGGGCTTTGGAGAGGGGCTATAAGTATGTCTTTGAGATGGATGCAGACTTCTCTCACAACCCTTCGGATTTGATTCGTCTCTATAATGCCTGCAAGGTAGAGGGGGCAGATATGTCCATCGGTTCCCGTTACTGCAAAGGGGTTAGCGTACTTAACTGGCCTATAGGACGTCTGGTTATGTCCTACTTTGCCTCCTACTATGTTCGCAAGGTCTTGAGGATGAAGGTTTACGACTGTACCGCAGGTTTTGTTTGCTACTCGGATAAGGTTCTTAGTACCATAGATTTGGATAAGGTTAGAATGAAAGGGTACGGCTTCCAGATAGAGATGAAATACACCACCTACAAACTGGGTTTCAAAATTAAAGAGGTTCCAATCATCTTTGCAGACAGAACGGAGGGAACATCAAAGATGAGTTCCGGTATATTCGGAGAGGCCTTCTGGGGTGTATTTGCTATGAGATTCAGAAAATTCAGACCAAAGAAAGGATGAGATTGCTCTTAAAAAACGGAACCGTAGTCAATGAGGGTAGCTGCCTGAAAGGCAGCCTTCTTATTGAAGATGAGTTCATACAAGAGATCATTCCTGAGAGCTCCTTCAGAGAGTTTTCACAAGACACTGAGGTTCTTGATATTACAGGTCTTTATATTCTCCCTGGAGTTATAGATTGTCACGTCCATTTCCGCCAGCCGGGAGACGGTAAGAAGGGGACAATTGAGAGCGAGAGCCGTGCTGTTGTTTTGGGTGGAGTTACCTCCTTTATGGATATGCCCAATACCACTCCGGCCACAACTACAAAGGAACTTTTGAGGGAGAAATTCAACATTGCAAAGGACTCATCCTATGCAAATTACTCCTTCTATCTGGGTGCTTCAAAAGATAATATAGAGGAGATAAAATCTCTAGATAAGAGAAACGTCTGCGGAGTGAAACTCTTTATGGGAGCCTCAACCGGCAATATGATGGTGGAGGATGAAAAGGCTCTGGAAGATATCTTTAAATTCTCTCCTCTTCCGGTGGCTGTTCACTGTGAGGATAACTCAATAATAGCTAAGAATTTACAGGAGTATAAAGAAAAGTACGGAGATGATATTCCATCCTGGTGCCATCCTCTGATAAGAAGCCGTGAGGCCTGCCTTAACTCCACAAAAAAGGCGGTTGATTTGGCAAAGAGATTTAACACACAGCTTCACATCCTTCACATAACCACAAAAGAGGAGGCGGAACTCTTTGCAAAGAATGACTCACCGCGTATAACCGGCGAATGCTGTGCAAATTACCTCTGGTTCTGCTCTGATGATTACGGCCGGTTGGGCAACCTTATCAAGGCCAATCCTGCAATAAAGGAGAGGGAAGATATGAACTCTTTGAGAGAGGCTGTAAAGAGGGGAGTTTTGAAGACGGTGGGCAGTGACCATGCTCCGCATCTTCTTAAAGATAAGAAACTTAACTATCTCAACGCTCCGAGCGGCATTCCAAACGGAGAGTATACCCTGCTTATGATGCTGACCCTTGCAAAGGAGGGACTATTCTCTCTCAATGATGTTGCACAGAGGTTAAGCCACTCTCCTGCAGATATTTACAAAGTAGAGAAGAGGGGTTACATAAGAGAGGGATACTTTGCAGACCTTGCAATAGTAAACATTGACAAACCGTTTGAAGGAATTAAAAATCCTGCATCAAAGGCCCTATGGAGTCCATTTTCAGAGAAGGGTGTGGTTCTCCATTCAGATACAGACAAAGAACTTGCAACCTTCCCCGCATCAGTTGAGTACACCTTTGTAAACGGTTGTATGACAGTTAAAAAAGGAGAACTGACCGGAGAGAGAAAACCTCTTCCTCTAACATTTGACAGATAATTATGAAATCCAATTCCAGACTTTTTCCATACCTTTTTGCTCTGATAGCAGTTACCATCTGGGGTTTCTCATTTGTTTGGGAAGATTATCTGATAAAGAATAACATAGAGATTTTCACCTTCATATTTGAGAGGATGTTTCTCTCCACTGTAATACTCTGGACTGTAGGGCTTATAGCAGGTTCCATTCAGAAGATACAAAAGGGGGATATGAAGTGGATGTTCCTTCTTGGTTTTGGTGAGCCCTTTATCTATTTCCTTGGTGAGAACTTTGGAATCAAGTATACATCCGGAGTAATGGCTGCCGTTATAATTGCCACAATACCACTCTTCTGCACCTTCATAGACAGATTCCTCTACAAATACAAACTCTCCTTTCAAAAGGTATTAGGATGCCTTCTTTCTCTATTGGGCATAATCTTCTTTATGATGGAGAAAGGAGGAATGGGTTCTTCACAGCTGAAAGGCATTCTATTGCTCTTTATTTTTGCAGTTGGCGGTGCTTTGATATACGGTTATACCACCAAAGAGATGTGCAAAAAATACAGCCCTTTTACAATTGTGACCTACCAATTCACCTTTGGAGCCTTGCTCTTTTTGCCGCTCTTTTTGTTATTTGGTATTAAAGGGCTTACACCGCAGTATTTTACAATGGATGTGCAATCCAAGATTCTTGCCCTGGCTCTTCTCTGCTCCTGCGTATGCTTTGGACTCTGGGCATATTGCACGGGAAAACTGGGTGTTACAAGAGCCAACATCTTCTCCGCTCTCATTCCGCTGGTTTCAGCCGGAGCCGCCTACTTTCTCTACCCAGGCCAGGAGAGCTTCAACTACTTGAAACTCATTGGTATAATCCTAACCATCTCCGGAGTAATCATAGTTCAAGTGGTCAAAGATGTGAAGACCTCCGCATAGGAACTAATAGTTAAATGTGAACTTCGCGCCAACTGCAATACACATCATGATGAAAGTTGAGAGTTGCAAATCTGTCTTACCCTGTTCAATCAGAGATACATATGTTCTTTTCTTTCCTATTCGGTCAGCAACTTCCTGTTGAGTCAGTCCGGCTTTCTTTCTAGCATCTTTGAGACATTCAGCATAATACCATGCCAGAGATTTTGCTTCAAATTCATCTCTGGTCGGTGTTCCTTTTGGACCGTACTCCTTATCTAATTGTTCATTAAAAGTTTCCAGCTTGTCCAATTTATTTTTATCTATCACAAACCTTTTCATATCACTCTTGTTTTTCATCATACGACAGTTTTTCTATAATCTTGTCTGCAATCTTTAATTCTCTTTTATAATCCTTCGTGGACTTCTTCATAAAACCGTTCAACAGATATACCTCAGTAGCTTTGAAGAAGTTCAACTCATTTATCGTGAAGAGAATAACTCTATACTCATTATCTAAAGATATTCTCAATTCATAATAAGGGGTATTAACGAGTTTCTTTACAAACTTGGAGTTTACAACCATCTTACTCATAATAATTTGCAAGATGTATTTAATCTTTTCCTGCACTCTCTCATCAAGATTGTTATAGAACTCTTCAAACTCAGTGCTCTTATATATTTTTCGCATCACAAATGTAATAAATTTATTTCATTTATTTTACACTTTGCGAATATAATCGGGTATATAAAACGGCGGTTACCATTTAGTACAATTTACCCTCCGCCATTAAAACTTTTTACGCAAATGCAAAAAACGGGATTCATATTGTTCAAAAAAAAGATACACTTATATTGTTCTCGATACTTTCTAGACTCTTATCTTTGTGTACACAAAAAATGTAGTAGCTATGGGTAAAATAATTGGGCAACTTATTGAAGAAGAGGTTCGTAAACAAAAATGGGTGATTGAATCATTTGCCAAAACAATTGGTTGTGGAAGGAATAATGTTTATAATATCTTCAAAAAGAGTGATATTGATATAATTCAACTTGCAAAAATATCAGAAACACTTAAACATAACTTTTTTGAGGATCTGGTCAGCAACCCTGATTTACTTGACTTAAAAAATCCGACTATTAAGAAAGAATTTGAAAACAAAAGGGCATTGTCCCAGTTTTGGGATGTAATGCCCAAGGTTCTTGAAAAATTAGGTTTTGATACATCCATTGTAAAAGTTGTATCAAAAGATTTCTCAGAAAATGAGTGGCCAGATTTCGGTTTATCTGATTTTAATGTTTGCTTTACATTAGGAGAATGGCTTATAGAGAGACGTAAAGGGCATAAACTCCATATCAATCATTCATCTAATTATTCTCCCAAGGGAATAAGAGTAGACTTTTGGGAGGAACCTATTTTAAAAAACACACTAATAGATGTAAAACTGGATTATAAATCCGAAGAAGAGTGGTTGAATACTATGGAATTTGTTAAGGATGAATGTATACCACAGGCATTTAACGAAGTAAAAAACTGGTTGTATTCCAATAAATGGTAGGACTATGAAACAATTACTTTTTGATTTTGCCTATGATGAAAAAGGCAAAATTGTATTTGTAGAGAATGCAATTAGGGGTAATAATTATTACTGTCCTGATTGCGGGAAAGAGATGGTCTTTAAGGATAGTGGGAAATCCGGACCAGGCTCTAGACGTCCTCATTTTGCCCATAAAGTGGGTGGAGAAAATTGTACTCCAGAGTCTGTTTTGCATAAAGCTTTTAAGCAACAGACTGCTTTGTTGCTAGAACAATATATTTTAGAACAAAAGAAACTGCCAATTAGTTGGATATGCAAAGATTGCAACCAGGTCTATGAAGGCAACTTACTTTTACTGTCCAAGTCAGTAAAAATGGAGTATGATATGGAGATATGCAGGCCTGATATTGCGTTATTTGATGGAAATGGAAGGCCTATAATTGCAATAGAAATTGTTAATACTCACGCTCCTGAAGATTATGCTATTTCTTTTTATAAAGAACACGGAATAGTCTTGGTTCAGTACAATGTGGTTCAAGATGACATACATAACATCGAAAATAAATTGAGAAGGCCAGACTCTGTTTCCTTATGCCATAATGAAAGGTGTAATTCTTATAATAAAATGTTATTTAAGGTTTTAAATAGAGGCGTGCCCCCTTTTTTAGTATCTCCACTAACTATTTATAGGATTATTCTTCGCCAACCTCTTTATAGAATTAATATACCTAATCGTTCGAGGTATTACAGAAAGAAATATCCATTATAAAAATACAATAAAATGAAACGATTAACCCTTTTAATGACTTGTCTATTATTAAGTTTTGTCGCATTTGCACAAGACTCAAGTAAGGATTATTACATTTACAACATTATTCACATTAATGGTGGCGTTAAGAGCGAGGGATTGACTGTAAATATTGATAATGGTCAGTCTGTGGATAAGTTAAAAGATGATAACGGAAAGGTTATCAAGTTCAAGACAACAGCGGCTATTTTGATGTATTTCATATCAAAAGATTGGGAATTGTTTGTGAGCGGGTCATCCACTTCAGGCAGTTCTGCTGGGGGGTATGGAGCCGTGACAACTAACTCATATTGGATTATACGAAAACTGTGTACAGAAGAGGAGTTTAATAATCTTGTCAGGGAAGGTCGGAAGAAATAAAAAAATCGCCGGACAAGCCGGCGATTTTTTATTTCAACAGACTCAGGCTTCTTTCTATGAATTCGCTGAGGGCCTTGCCTTTAAGCATTCCGTTGGAGAGAAGCGCAAGGTCTGCAACTTGCTTAAGCAGAGTGTTGTTCTTACCGAATTCCGTCATCACTCCCTTTCTCTTCTCCCTTATCTCATCCAACTGTTTGTTGAGTGATGTACGGCTCTCTCTCTGCTCGGTTGTAATCTCGTCATACTTCTTGTCCTTAGTGGCCTCATCAAGTTCTTTAAGTGCCTGATCTACCGTCTCTTTTTCCTTGTTGAACTTATCCGCCTCAACGGAGGTCTTCTCCTCAAGGTCTTTAATAATGTTCATAACCAGAGGGTTCTGGCAGTTGAGCTTAAGAGTGTAGAACTCAGGCATCTCACTGTAGTAGTTGAGTCCGCCTCCAATAGCGCTCATCTCTCTGTTCCTTCTCATAAACTCGTTCTGAGTAATCAGAAGAGGAACGGCATTCTCTCCAAGGTTCTCTGCTACAAGGTTATAGCTTGCATTGTTAGGAAGAACGGCAGCAAAAGCGCTCTCAAGATCCAACTCCTCTCCCTCCTTAAGCTGAGGTTTCTGCCTATCCTCTTTCTTAATGAGAGAATCTACTGAATCTGAGTCCACTCTTGCAAAGCGGCTGTTCTTAATCTTACTCTCCAGAAGGCTTACAAAGTGGGAATCCAGCTGGCAGTCAAACAGCAGCACCTGGTAGCCCTTGTTCTTTGCAGCCTCAATCTGCTGATACTGCTCGGTAGTATCTGTAGCATAGAGATATACAACGTTCTTATCTTTATCCTTCTGCTCTTTTTCAATCAGTTTTGTAAAGTCATCATACTTGATGAATTTACCATCCGTAGTCTTAAAGAGAGCGAACTTCATAGCTCTCTCACAGAATTTCTCATCTGTAAGCATTCCGTACTCAATGAAAATCTTGAGGTTATCCCACTTACTCTCAAACTCCTCCTTCTTCTCTTTGGATATCTCCTCCAGGCGGTCTGCCACCTTCTTTGTGATGTAGGTGGAGATTTTCTTAACGTTGGAATCTGCCTGCAGATAACTTCTTGAGACGTTAAGAGGAATATCCGGAGAGTCTATAACACCATAAAGAAGGGTAAGGAAATCCGGTACGATGTTCTCCACTGAATCAGTTACAAACATCTGATTGCAATAGAGTTGTATTCTGTCCTTGGTAACCTCCATCCTATCCTTTATCTTAGGGAAATAGAGGATTCCGGTAAGGTTGAAAGGATAATCTACGTTGAGGTGAATCCAGAATAGCGGATCCTCCTTCATAGGGTAGAGCTTGCGGTAGAAGTTCAGATACTCCTCGTCCTTAATCTCACTCGGAGTTTTAGTCCAAAGGGGCTCTGAGTCATTTATTATAACAGAGCCAAAGTCAATCTTTACAGGCATGAATTTGCAGTATTTTCTGAGCAGTTCCTCAACCTTTCTCTTCTCTGCAAACTCTTTGGAATCATCATCCAGATAGAGAGTTATGCGCGTACCTCTCTCGCTGCGGTCAGACTCCTCCATAGTGAACTCCGGGGAACCGTCACAGCTCCACTTAACACCCTTGCTTCCCTCCTTGTAAGAGAGTGACTCAATCTCCACCTTCTTTGAGACCATAAATGCAGAGTAAAATCCCAGTCCGAAGTGGCCTATAATGCTCTCCAACTGATCTTTATACTTCTCCAAAAACTCTCCCGCAGATGAGAATGCAATCTGGTTTATATACTTGTCTACCTCCTCTGCGGTCATACCTATACCGCGGTCCGTAACAGTTAGTATGTGCTTCTTTTCATCCGCCTCCACTTTGATGGTAAGGTCTCCCAACTCGCCTTTAAACTCTCCCTTACCAGCAATGGCCTTCAGTTTCTGAGAGGCATCTACTGCGTTGGCTACCAACTCTCTGAGGAATATCTCATGGTCTGAATAGAGGAACTTTTTAATAACCGGAAATATATTATCCGTGGTTACTCCAATTTTACCTTTTGTCATAATATTTAATCTTAATCTCTTTCTGTTAAATAAAAATTCTCCCGATGGTGTTTCAATCTTTATACCATCGGGAGACTTATGACAAATTGTCACTAACAACCAACTACACTACTATTGATGACTCAGGGAGGTTCCGCGTGTTCTCTCTATCATAACCTTGTCCGGATTTCCGGAATATACTAGTCTTGAGGCACCTGAGAGTTCACCCTTAATACTCCTGAGTACTTTAACTTTACCCTTTGAGGCACCGCTGAGGTCTACTTTTGCACTATTTACCGTAAAATCTTCTCCGCTGAAAACTGAGGCTCCGCTGGCATCTACTGTAACGCTCTCACCCTTTCCGTTAAGAATAACTGAGGATGCACCGCTTATATCTGCGTCCAGAGTCTCAATATTGCCTGAAATTTTGACTTTTGAGGCTCCGCTGGCATCAATACTCACCTCTGAGAAAGAACCGGTTTGAATGAGGCTGGAAGCGCCGCTTACGTCATATTTAATCTTTCTTGCGGAGAGGTTGTTAAGCTTTGCCTTGGTGGCACCGCTGAGGTCAATAAAGCACTCATCCTCGTTGAAGGAGTCTTTCAGAGTGAGTGAACTGGCTCCGGAAAGATCTATCTTTGAGATTTTTACAGCCTCTACGGTAACCTTGACCGGTCCCCTGAGATTCTTGCCCCTGGCAGGCTTGTTTGATGAGAAGGAGTAACCGTTCTCCACCCTCAGGGAAAGGGTTCCGCCGTCATACTTTACAATTATGTGCTCCAGAGTCCTTTTAGGGGCGGTAACCGTCACCCTTCCCACGTTAGACTTGCTCACCTCAACCTCAAAGACTGAGGATGCCTTAATTGCCGTGATTTCAGAGAATAGGAATGATGCTTTGCACGTTGTCCCATCTGTAACGACCTTGTCCTTTGATGAGTTATCCGCCTTTATCACAGTCACTTTTGCGGTCTGTGACATGGAAGGTACTGCAACCGCCGCCACCAAAATCGCCGCCAATGCCGCCTTACATAATGTTCTGATAATCTGTTTCATATTGTTCCTTTTTTAATTTTCTTGTTCAGTATTTATCGCGATAAAAGTCTTTACTTTTTTAAGCCCCTCCATCTTCCTCTCATAGTACTCTTTTATGATCTTCTGCTTCTCCTTTTTGCTCATCTCCTTAGGAAGCTGAAGGTTCATAGGAATTGTATCTGAGGTAACTATACTCTCGATGGAGTACTTTACATCCTCTCTGTCAAACTCTCCCATCTGTGAGATCTGGTCTGCCAGCTCCTCCGCATACTTCTCCATTTCAAACATATATTTGTTCTCCATTCTCTTTGTAGAGTCTGTAACTGAAGGGTCTTTTAAAAGGAGGAAGGCAACTGCAACGGCACAAAGTCCTCCGGTAATGGCCAAAGAGAGTCCTCTTCCGGTGTAGAGATTTGATGACCAGTCAATTAACCTCTGCCAGAGGTTTTTCTTAGCCTCCCTCTGCTGAAGGCGTTCAAGGAATCTCTCCTTATGCCCCTCAGGCATGCGGCCCTCATCAAAAAGCTCTCTGTTTCTGAGGATTATCTCCTCCAAGTTATCTCTATTCATAATATATTCCCTCCTTTTTTAAGAGTTGGGCAAGGTACTGCCTGCCCCTCATATATTGACTTCTGATTGAACTCTCTTTGTCTCCGGTAATCTGTGCAATCTCCTCATAATCATACCCCTCTATTAGTTTTAAAGATACCGTTGTACGGCAACTGTTGGGAAGGGATGAAATCAGTCTTATTACCGCTTGGATTACGGGCGTCTCTTCTGCACTCTCCGCCCCCGTATAGATCTCAGGCTCTGATTTTTCCGCCAGAAAAGAGATCTCCTGATCGTAGGCGCTCTTTCTCTCCCTCCTTCTTAGAATATCCAGACATTTTCTTACGCAAACCCTTCTTAACCAGCCTCCTATATTCTCTATCTCCTCCGTTTCCGCCTTGTCATAATATTTGAGGATACTCTCCTGCATTGCATCTTCCGCCTCTGCAGAGTTGCCCAGCAGACGGAGGGCCGTAAAGTAGAGCCCTCTGGAAAAGCTGTCGTAAATCTCCTCTATGTCTATGGATTTTCTCTTCATTCCACCAATATGACGCACTCCTAAAAAGAATGTTGCAACTTTTTTTCAAAAAAAGTAAATTTGTATGAGATAGACAATAAGAAATCAAAATTCAGATACTATGAACAATTCAATTTTCAGCTTTCCGTTACCGGCTAACGAACCCGTAAAAGGTTATCTTGCAGGCAGTCCGGAACGCATTGCAATAGATGCGGAACTTAAAAGACAGAGCAAAACCGTAGTAGAGATTCCTCTTATCATAGGGGGTAAGGAGGTTCGTACCGGCAACATAGGCAAAGTTGTTGAGCCTCATAATCATAAACATGTTTTGGCAACCTATCATAAGGCGGGTGAGAAAGAGGTTCAGATGGCCGTAGATGCCGCTATGGAGGCACATAAGGCTTGGGGCGAGACTCCTTGGAGAACCAGAGCCGCCATCCTACTCAAAGCTGCAGATTTAATTGCCGGAAAATACAGGGCTTTAATCAATGCAGCATGTATGCTGGGTCAGAGTAAGAATATGTTCCAGGCAGAGATTGACTCAGCCTGCGAGCTCATAGACTTCCTCCGTTACAACGCAGCATACGCTTCAGAGATTTATGCAATGCAGCCAAAGTGTGCTCCAGGTCAGATTAACTCAATGGAGTACAGACCGTTGGAGGGTTTCATCCTGGCGGTTACTCCGTTTAATTTCACCTCAATTGCATCCAACCTCAACATGACTCCGGTATTGATGGGTAACACTACCGTTTGGAAACCATCAACCACCGCACTGCTCTCCAACTACTATGTAATGAAGGTATTTATGGAGGCCGGTCTTCCTGCTGGAGTTGTAAACTTCCTGCCGGGTCCGGGTGCTGTAATTGGCAAAGTTGCACTGGCTTCTCCGGATTTGGGAGGTATTCACTTTACCGGTTCAAGTGCCACATTCTACGGACTTTGGAAGAGTGTAGGAATGAATATAGACAAGTACAAGACCTTCCCTCGTCTGGTTGGAGAGACCGGAGGAAAAGACTTTATATTCGTACATCCAAGTGCTGATCCTGAGGCTGTTGCAAACGCAGCATTCTGCGGAGCCTTTGAGTTTGCAGGTCAGAAATGTTCTGCAGCCAGCCGTATGTACTGCCCTAAGTCACTGTGGGCTAAGGTGCTGAAGGGAATGAAGGAGAGATGCGCTGCAGTAAAGATGGGAGACGTAATGGATCCTGAGAACTTTGTAAATGCTGTGATTGACGAGCCTTCATTTGACAACATTGCAAAGGCAATTGCATACGCAAAGAGATCCAAGGATGCAGAGATTGTGATTGGCGGAACCTGTGACAAGAGCGTAGGTTACTTCATCCAGCCAACAGTAATCCTGGCTAAAAAGCCTGATTTCAAGACAATGGCGGAGGAACTCTTTGGTCCGGTCCTCACCGTTTACGTATATGAAGACAAGAACCTTGAGAAGGCAATAGAGCTTTGCAACACAACCTCTCCTTACGGCCTTACCGGCTCAGTATTCGGACAGGACAGAATAGCTTGTGACGATATCTGCAATAAGCTCAGATACAGCGCAGGAAACTTCTACATCAATGACAAGCCAACCGGAGCGGTTGTAGGTTTGCAGCCGTTCGGAGGTTCCAGAGCTTCAGGAACCAATGACAAGGCAGGCAGCTCATTCAACCTTATGAGATGGGTTACTTCCCGCGCAATTAAGGAGACTCTGGTTTCTCCTACATCATGGAAATATAGCTATATGAAATAAATACAACTATGGCAAAGTCAGTACATCAGCTTCACATGGAAGCAATGGTTGTGGACACACACTGTGACACACCTCTAAGAATTGATGAAGAACATGCAGACCTCGGCGTAAGAAGCGACGAGGGGCACAATGATTTCATAAGAATGAAGGAGGGCGGTTTGGACCTCTCCTTCTATGCAATCTTTACCCGCACCAGACTCACTCCGGATCAGGCTACAGTTCAGGCAGTCAGACTTATCGGGGAGACTAAAGATATGATTGCCGCCAACAGAGACAAAGTAGAACTGGCATACTCCGTACGTCACGCACGTGAGATTAAAAAGAGCGGCAGAGGAGCCATTATGCTGGGTATGGAGAACGGTGCTCCAATCCAGAATGACATTGCTCTTCTGAATGAGTTCTACAGAATGGGAGTAAGATATGTAACACTCTGTCACTCAGCACACAACCAGCTCTGTGACTCCTGCGCTCCAAAAGAGGCAATGTGGCACGGACTCTCTCCGTTCGGAAAAAAGGTTGTTGAGCAGATGAACCGCCTGGGTATGATTGTAGATGTTTCCCACCTCTCAGACGAATCCTTCTATGACTGCCTCAAATACTCTAAGGCTCCGATAGTTGCAACTCACTCCTGCTGTCGTGCAATGTGCAAGCATCCAAGGAATATGACAGACAAGATGATAAAGGATCTTGCAAAGGCAGGCGGAGTAATTCAGATTAATTTCTATCCTGCATTCCTCAGTGACGCTTACGGTACAGACGCTTACTTTGACGCTGCAGATCAGTACGATGCAGCAATGAAGGCATACTGGAGAAGCGGCAAGAAGGGAAAGAAAGAGATAGCCGAGTTCAAGAGAATGACTCAGTACATTAAGAAGAACTTCCCATCTCCTTCCTACAAACTTCTGGTAGACCACATTGAGCATGTAATCAACTTGGTAGGAATAGATTACGTAGGTCTGGGTTCAGACTATGACGGAATTGAAATGCCTCCTATCGGGATGGAAGACGTAAGCAAGTTTGAGGTTATCACCAAAGAGCTCCGCCACCGCGGCTACTCTGATGACGAGATTAAGAAAGTTCTGGGTGAGAACTTCCTCCGCGCCTTCAGCCAGGTTGAGGATATGGCAATGACTATTTAACGCACTTATTCAAGCAATCCGGCCTGTTGGAGGATGGCGTCTATCTTTTTGACTGCGTCCCAACGGTCTTTATCATTGCGGTTTTCAAAGATGAGGACCGTTACGTCCTGCTCTGGGTAGTAGCCCTCGTAAATCTGGAATCCGCCGTTGTCTCCGGTGTGGTAAACCTTCTTAGGGAAGCCAGGCTGTTGCTCAATGAACCAGCCGTATCCGTAGAAGGTGTTATCTCTGTTCTGATAGCCGCTGAACTTGCTGCCAGACACGGTGTTAACCAATGACCATGCTTTATCTTTGGCTCTCTGTGGAATGACTTTGTTGTCTCTCATTGCCTTAATCCACTCTGCAAACTCGTGGGTTGAGGTGTAGATTCCACCGTCTGCTTTGGTAGCAAAGAATGTCTCCTCTCCGTAGTCACACTCAATGAAAGGACTCTTAATATCAGTAGGATATTTGGCCTTTGCATTCTCCTGAGCAGTAGGGGCTCCCGCCGGTTTGTCTGAATCTGTTGCAGAGGTTTCACCACCCTCAGCCAGAACGTAGCCGTGTGCCATATTCGGAATCTTAGGCTCGTTTTCCTCTGAGAAATAGAGGGTTGATAACATATGTGCCGGAGTGAAAATGTTCTCTTTCATATACTCCTCAAATCCTTTTCCGCTCAGTTTCTCTATAAAAAGATAGAGCAGCTGGAAGGTTGGGTTGATATACTGATACTCTGTACCAGGCTCAAAATTAAGCTCTTTAAGCCCCTTCATATACTCAATGGACTGCATGTCCGTGCAGCGGAGCATAAACTCTCTGTCTGTGCGAGGTCTGGTATCCGGAATACCGGAAGCGTGAGACATAAGATGTGCCGGAGTGATCTTGGTGAAAGGCTCCTTCTTCTTTGGCAGATAAGGAGTTACAAGAGGAGATACATCATAGATACTCTTCTCTATATCCAGTTTTCCCTCCTCTGCAAGTTTTAAGATTGCAACTGCTGTAAACTGCTTTGAACAGGAGGCAATGTTGAAGAAGGTGTTGCCGTCAATCTTATAACGGCGTGCAATGTCTGAGTGGCCGTAGCCCTTGTCGAATAGAATGCTGTCTCCCTTCATAATCAACACAGCACCACCAGGTTCCGCAAATAGGGTATCCATTGGGGTGTATCTCTCCGTAAAGAGACTGTCAATCTTTTGCATTGCATCCGCAATTGGATCCGCTTCTTTTTTCTTACATGAAATCATAACTGACGAGATTATAAATAGGAGTGCACTCCAGAGTAATACTTTTTTCATACGATATCATTTTTTGTTTCTGTTCTTTTCTATTGAGTCTTCTTCTAAGATGGTCTCTCTCAGAAGGTTAATTGCCGAAGCGGAGAATCTCTCAATGTTGATTTGGCGTGTGCTCTTTGAGGCGGTTTTTTGCGTCACGCATCCTTTAGGGGTAGAGACAGCCATCCAAAAAGTACCGGCAGGTTTCTCTTCACTTCCTCCGTCTGGCCCTGCAATTCCAGATGCAGCAATGGAATAGGTGGTCTTGAACTTTTTTCTTGCCCCTTCTGCCATCTGCTCTACACTCTCTTTGCTCACAGCTCCGAACTTTTTGATAACGCTCTCTTTTACTCCCAGAAGATCCGTTTTAACCTTATTGTCATAACATACCGCTCCGCCCTTGTAGAACTTGGATGCACCCGGATTCTGAGTTATCAGGTGAGCAATGTATCCTCCTGTGCAAGACTCTGCTGTTGAGAGTGTTGCGCCTCTCTTTTGCAACATCTGCCCAAGCACTTTTTGCGGTGTAGTTTCACCCTCTCCGTAGATGGCGTTGCCCAGTATTTTCTTAAGAGATGCTATCTGTTTTGAAATCTCTTTCTTACCCTCTTTCTCTTCAACTCCGTAAATGGAGAGGCGGAGTCTTACTCCCAAGATAGGATTAGGAAGGTAGGCAAGATGTATATTTTCAGGCAGGGAATCTTCCCATTTTTCTATCCTCTTTGCAAGCTGAGATTCAGGAATTCCGAATGTGCATACTGTGTGATGTAGAATATTGTCTAGCTTGTAATGTGCTTTTATGGAGGAGATTACATCCGGCAGTGCCTGCTCCGTTTCAAAAGGAACGCCCGGCATTGAGAAGAGAAGATTCTTACGGTTGAACCTGCTCTTTGCAAAGGAGAACTGCATAATAGGGGCGGTGCCGCAACGGTTGGGAATCACAGTACATCTGTTTGGAACGTAGGCCTGCTGAAGGTTGAGATCCATCATCTCTATTCCTCTGGTAGATAGGATTCTACGGTTAATCTCCATCTGGGTTTTATTGCAAACGTATCTGCTGCTTTTTGAAAGTGCGTAAAGAACTTTCTTTGTTATGTCATCCTTTGTTGGTCCCAGTCCGCCCGTAGAGAGCACAATATCAGATGTTTTGAGACATCTCTCTAAAGTTGTAAGTATGTCATCATTATCATCCGAACAGGTAACCATAGAGACTACCTTAATGCCAATCTTGTTGAGTTGTTTGGAGATCATTGCGGAGTTGGTATCCGTAATTTGCCCAATCAATATCTCGTCTCCTATTGTGCAGATAGATGCTGTAATCATCGAATAGCAGTTGAAGAGTCCTCTTTCTCTCTGGCTACAAAGGTTTTAGCCAGGAACTTGTTTATCTTCTTAATATACTTTGGACCGTTGTATATGAATCCGGAATAGACCTCAATAAGTGAGGCTCCGTTGTCCAACATCTCCAATGCCTGCTGAGGAGTCATAATACCGCCGCTGGCAATGATAGGGAGGTGTCCTTCCGTCTTTTGGTAGATGTACTTAACCATCTCTAAACTACGCTGATACAAAGGTGCTCCACTCATTCCTCCTCTGCCGATTTCCCGGATTGTTCCCTCATTACTTTTTAGGTTCTGACGTGAGGTGGTTGTGTTGGTTGCAATTATTCCGTCCAGTCCGGAGATGAGAACCATATCTATAATCTCATCCAGATGAGCCTTGTCTATATCTGGAGAAATCTTAATCAGAATAGGGCGGTAGTCATCATACATCAACCTGAGTTCCAGGAGTTTATCTATGATAGGGGAGAGGTTCTCCATGGTCTGAAGTTTGCCCGCATCCTTAACGTTTGGGCAGGAGAGATTCAGAACAAAGTAATCAATGTAATCATAGATATATTCAAAGCAGAACTCGTAATCTTTATAGGCCTCGCTGGTAGGGGTATCCTTACCGTTAATAATGCTGCATCCCAGAGGAACTCTGGGTCTATGTTTCTGAATGAATGAAACTGCATGGCGGATACCTTTGTTGTTGATACCCATCCTGTTTATAATAGCGTGATCCTTAGGAAGTCTGAAGCATCTGGGCTTTGGATTTCCCTCCTGAGGTTTAGGTGTGAGAGTTCCAATTTCTACAAACCCGAATCCAAAGTTTGATATAGCATTGTAACCGTCTCCGTCCTTATCGAACCCAGCTGCAAGACCAACCGGATTGAGGAACTTTATACCAAAGACTTCTCTCTCCAAAGAGGGGTGCTTGTAATTGTATAAAAGCCTGATAAACCTGCCGGTTAGAGGAATTCTCTCCATCCATTTCATAACGGAGAGAACCAGATCGTGAATCCTTTCCGGTTGCCAGAGGAAGAATATAGGCCTGAACAATTTGTACATATAGTTATATATTATGCACAAATTTAAGAAATTCTACTTCTCAAAGGATTGGAAGCTCCCGTCAGAGAAGAAGAGAATGACTCTCTCCAATTCTTTTTTTATCTCGATTGGGGTACGTTTTATCTCGTTTACGCTATTCTCAAGAGGTTCAGAAGGGGCTTTTTCTTCAGTAATATCCTTATTAACAGTCTCTTCCAGCTGTTTGAGCCGTTGTGCCAGTTCCCCATCTTCCAGAGCCGGGAAGGGGTGATATTCTCTTTTTTCCTCCTCAAAGGGGAAATCTTGCTCCTCTTCCTCCGGAAATCCGAACAAATTATTGCTTTCTGCGTCTGAATTACGCAAAACTTGATTTTCTTCAGATTTTTCCTTATTTGCGTTAAATTCACGCAAAGTCATAGAGTCACTCAGAGCCTCTCCGCGGAAATTTTTTTCACTGTTGCGGTAGGGTTGACCAACTCCGGTGAGCAACCACTCAATATTCAAATTCGGCAATTTTGTCAGTACGGAAAGAATGAAGTCGTAACTCGGATTATTACGCCCGCTCATAAGGTTGGAAAGGGTGGATCTTTGGATACCCAAAAGAGTGGCCAATTGAGCGGCGGTTATTCTTTCCAGGTTGAGGATGGTCTGTAAACGCTCTTTCATAGTTGTTAATTTAACTCGTTACAAATATAGACAATTTGTTTCAATTATTCAAAAATTCCTTCTGCACTCATCTTTTTTTAAATTATTTAACAAATTGCGCAGTCAGAAGAAATCCCGCATGTATAGGCCTGTAATAGGGGTACGCAAAAATCAATCTATTTAAATGTGTAATTTAGATGGTGGTAATATCCATATTGAAAATCAAATAGTTAGCAAAATTTCAAATATTGAATATTCGGGCTAATGCGCATTTTTGGCCCTATTTCTACGTAATATACCTAAAGCTATAGTTTACTTAATAGCTGTAATATTATTAAAAATCAATGAGTTACAAAATTTCAAAAATTTATATAAAGAATTTTTATACTCTGCAAACAAATCACATATTTAAAGTACGCAATTTGAAATTCCCCTGTTCAATAATGTGAATTTTGCTTGTTTTAACCTGTGAAATTCAAAAAAGTGAAAAACCTCTATTTTAAGAGATTTCTTCTTTTGTGGGTAATTATATATCTTTGCAAAAAATAATTGAATTTGGAGCCTGTTATTAAAATATCTGATTTCACCTACCCTCTCCCGGATGAGAGAATAGCAAAATACCCCTTGGCGGAGAGAGACTCGTCCAAGCTTTTAGTCTATAAAGATGGCAGAGTTTTGGATGATACCTTTTATAATATAGCCTCCCATATTCCGGAGAAATCCTTTATGGTTTTCAACAATACCAAGGTGGTTCCGGCAAGGCTGTTTTTCCGGAAAAATACGGGTGCGTTGATAGAGATTTTATGCCTGAATCCGGTCTCTCCGGCTGAATATATTGGCTCTTTTTCCTCAAAAAGGAGCTGCAGCTGGTCTGTTGTGGTGGGAAATGCCAAGAAATGGAAGGGCGGAGAGCTCTATTTTTACTCGGATTCCATCGGGAAAGAGCTCAATTTTAGAGTAGAACTGGTTCAAAAAGGGGTAAAAAGCTCCGTAGTGCTCTTCAAATGGGATACTGACGAGACCTTTTCTGAGGTTTTGGAGAGGTGCGGAAAGGTCCCTATTCCTCCATATCTTAACAGAGATACTGAGGAGATTGACAAGAAGAGATATCAGACAATCTACGCCCGTTTTGAGGGCTCCGTGGCCGCTCCTACAGCCGGTCTGCACTTTACGGATAGGGTGCTTAAATCTCTGGATGATAGGAATATAAAGAGAGAAAACGTCTGTCTTCACGTGGGTGCCGGAACATTCGCTCCTGTTAAGAGTGAATTTATTTCTGATCACCAGATGCACTCTGAGCCCTTCTCCCTCTCAAGGGAATTTTTGACAGATCTTATCAAAGCGGTAAAAGAGGGCTCTGTGGTGGCCGTGGGAACCACCTCTACAAGAACGCTGGAATCTCTATACTATATTGGTGTTCAGTGTATTGAGAATCCGAATGAGACCATAAGGCCAGTCTCTCAGTGGGAACCTTACAACAGGGAGTATAAATATGATATTGCGGAGGCTCTGGAGGCTATTGTTGCCTATCTGGACGCCCATTCTCTTTCCCAATTGATAGCCGCAACCTCTATAATAATTGTTCCAGGGTTCAAATACAGGGTTGTGGATATTCTGGTAACCAACTTCCACCAGCCGCAAAGTACTCTGTTACTGCTGATTTCAGCCTTTATAGGGGATGATTGGAGAGATCTTTACGCTCACGCTCTTCAGTGCGGATACCGTTTCCTGAGTTACGGAGACAGCTCTCTTCTTTTCAAAAACCGGAAAATTTTGTAAATTCGCTCGGCTAACTGCATTTACCATGGCAGAAGTGGATAAAATATTTGACGGCATCAGGCCCTATTATGACAGCGAGATTCCCGCTTCAATAGAGAGGATGAAGAAACACCCTTATTTGGAGGAGATTGCTAACTTCCTTAAAATCAAGGGTGGAATAGAGCATCTTGTAAATATGTTATCTGCCTGCAAGACGGTAGATGATTTCCAGGATAAGATAATGGTTCTGGTGGTTTCAACTATTTTGGAACACACCTCCAACGGTGTTACCCATTCCGGTTTACACTACTTCTCCGGAAATCAAAAGCATCTGATTATTACCAATCACAGAGATATAGTACTGGATTCCGCCATCATTCAGTTAATTCTTCATACCCACAAGGTAACAACTACTGAGATTGCAGTGGGAGACAACCTCATTACATCTCAGTTTATTGAGGATGTGGCGCGTTCCAACAAAATGATAAAGGTTACGAGAAGTTCCTCACCAAGAGAGGTTTACAACTCTTCAATGCTGCTCTCCAAGTATATCCGTCACAATGTGGCCACTCAGACCAGTTCTATCTGGATTGCCCAGCGTAACGGACGTACCAAGGATGGTTTTGACCAGACGGAGCAGGGGCTTCTTAAGATGCTGGAGATGAGTGGCAAGGGAGACTTCATTACGGATATGGACGAACTCAGCATAATGCCGGTTGCCATATCTTATGAGTTTGAACCTTGTGATGCCTTAAAGACCAGAGAGTTATACGTTTCACGCAGATGCCGTTACGTAAAGGAGGAGGGAGAGGATCTCCACAGCATAATTACCGGAATCGCTCTGTGGAAGGGAGGAATCCACATAGACTTTACGGAACCTATCAGAACTGAACAGATTGCTTCCTGTGCAGCCTTCTCAAAGAATGAGAGGTTTGTTGAACTGGGCAAGATTATAGATAAGAGGATTCACTCATACTTTAAACTCTGGCCTAACAACTTCATAGCCTATGACCTTTTGATGGCTGAGGAAAATATTGAGCCTGAGTTCTTTGCAGAGTATTCATCTCAGCAGAAGAACGCCTTTGAGGCCCACATGGAAAAGCAACTCTCTTACATTGAGTCTCACGCCTGTCCTATTGATGGAGAGGAGTGGAACCGTTCTGAACTCAGGGAGATATTCCTGAACATCTATGCGAACCCTGTAAGGGCTTCCCTGAAGTAACCTTAGGCGGTTACTGCACCATTGAAATAATTGAAAAACAAAGAGATATGAAAAAGATTCTTGTTGCCGTATTGTTCCTTTTCACCATTGTTCCTAATGTAAAAGCGGATGAGGGAATGTGGCTTCCGCTTCTGATAGGGCAGAGGATAGGTGATATGCAGGCAAAGGGTTGCCGTCTTACGGCAGAAGATATTTACAGTGTAAATCAGGCCTCTCTTAAGGATGCGGTTGTACTCTTTGGCGGCGGATGTACGGGAGAGTTGGTATCCAATGAGGGATTGCTCTTTACAAATCATCACTGCGGATACAGCTACATTCAGAAGCACAGCAGCGTTGAGCATGACTATCTTAAGGATGGTTTCTGGGCTATGAACCGTTCTCAGGAACTCCCTAACAAAGGACTGACTGTAAGTTTCTTAGACAGGATGGAAGATGTAACTGAGCAGGTTCTCAGCGGCTATGACGCTTCAATGACGGAGAAGCAGAGAGATTCCGTAATAAGAGCAAACTCCAGAGAGTTGATAAAGAGGGCCGTAGAGGGAGGTAAAGGGCTGAAAGCCAACGTTGAGGCGCTCTATTACGGTAACCAGTTCTTCCTCTTTGTATTCCGTGTATTCTCGGATGTACGCCTGGTGGGCGCTCCCCCTTCCTCAATAGGTAAGTTTGGCGGAGATACGGACAACTGGATGTGGCCGCGCCATACCGGAGATTTCTCAATTTTCAGAATCTATGCAGATAAGGATAACAATCCTGCCTCATACTCAGAGGATAACGTGCCTTATACCCCTAAGAAGTTCTTTAAAATTTCCAGAGCGGGAGTGAAGGAGGGAGACTTTACCTTTGTCTATGGTTGCCCGGGCAGCACAAAGGAGTATGTGGTCAGTGACGATGTTGAGTATGTGGCTCTTATTTCAGACCCTGAAAAGATTGCTCTGCGTACTGCAAGACTGGATATTATGAAAAAGTATATGGCTCAGAGCCAGAAGGTTAGGATTCAGTACTCATCTAAGGCGGCAAATGTCTCCAACGCCTGGAAAAAGTGGCAGGGGGAGTCAAAGGGTATCCTTAAGATGAACACCATTCAGAAAAAGAGAGAGTATGAGCAGCGCTTTAAGGAGTGGGCAAAAGGAACTGAATATGACCAGGTTGTTGAGCAGTTGGAGGCTCTTTATGCAGCAAAGAAGCCGTATAACTATGCGTACGAATACTATTCGGAGACTATCAGAACCATTGAGTTACTGCAACTTGCATATAGGGTAAAGTCTCTTTTCCAGCTCAAGGATCCTAAGGGGGCCAAATCTCTGGCGGAAGTATTCTACAAGGATTACTATCAACCGATTGATATGGAGTGCTTTGTAGCAAGCGTTAAGGCCTTTGACAGCAAGATGACGGATGATTTCAAGCCTCAGTTTTTTAAGGATAAAATGAAGGAGTTCGGAAGTGCGGAAGAGTATTGCAACTATCTGTACGGCAACTCTTTATTTACTGATTTGGATAAGATTATGGCTCTTACGGAAGATGATATCCAAAAGATGGCAGACGATCCTGCAAATCAGCTCTATGACGCCTTTAATAACTGGTATCAGAAGACTTTAAGGCCTGTGTTGGTGAGTATAAATTCAGAGACTAACCTCTGTTACAGAAAATATATGAGGGGGCAGATGGAGTTTGAGAAACAGAGACAGTTCTACCCGGATGCAAATCTCACACTCAGAGTGGCCTACGGCAATGTGAAGGGGTATTCTCCGGCAGATGCAATCTACTATGATCCCGTCTCTACCCTCAAGGGTATTATGGAGAAGGATAATCCGGATATATTTGATTACAATATCCCTCAGAAACTCAGGGATATATATGCAGAGGGCGGACACGAGAAACAGCCTGTATGCTTTATAGCAACCAACCATACTACCGGCGGAAACTCAGGTTCTCCGGTTCTAAACGCAGATGGTAATCTCATTGGAATAAACTTTGACCGCGTTTGGGAGGGAACAATGAGCGATATTGTTTACGACCCGGATGTATGTAGAAACATCTCCCTGGATATCAGATATTTGCTCTTTAATATAGAGCAGATAGGGGGGGCGGGATATCTCTTCAACGAGATGGTATTTGTTGATTAGAATGAGAAGGTGTATGAGAGCAGAAAATATCTTCTGTTCTTATTCTCCTTCTCCATCCAGATGCCTTTTTCATCTTCAGAATAGTACATTGTGGCGTCCATCTTATCTAGTAATCCGTTGGCTTGCAGTGAGAAAGTATGCCTTTTGTACTTTTTGTCTATTCTGAGGTTAAGATTATGGTAAGAGTTTTTGTAATGGTATGCTATTCTTCTGTCTGAACGGAAGGAATACCTTATGACAGCACTCCAGTCACGCTCAAACTTGTAGCCGGTTTCAGCACTGAAATTCCAATAGTGATCTTTCTTTTTAATATCCTTATTAATAGCTCTTTGTGAGTAATTATAGTAGGTGAATTCAGCACTTGCAGTCAGTCTCTTGCCGTTATATCCTGTTTTCAGGTTTGTTTTGTAGATTCTGCTGTGACGGTTGTTGATCCAGGAAAAAAAAGTGATTACTGTGCCATCTTCTAAGGTATCTTTGGAAAAGGTCTCCTCTATCTCTCTTTCGTTGAGTATATGACTGTAATCTGCTTTTGTATAGAATCCGTTGTAGTTGAAGTTGTAGGAGAGAGTGGCATTTAAAGTGGTTGTATTTTTAAGTTTGGGATTACCCATAATCATCTGATCTTCATATTTTCCCTCTCTCGGGTACCAACAGAGCTGAGTATATGTAGGTCTGCGGAATGTATAGTTGTTCGTTAGTGAAAAGGAGTGGTGTTTTCCCAGTTTTAAAGCAACTGAATTGAAATAGGTCAGAACAGGCTTTTTCTCAAATTGAAACTTTTCTTTAGCAAATCTGTCTGTCAGTCTGTCTGCAAATCCTTCTAGGTTATAACGGGCGGAAAATACGAATTTTCCTATGGAGTAGTCCAGGTTTAAGGTTCCTATAGATCTAAGAGTTAAATAGTTAAAATCCTCTGAGAGTTTGGTGCTGTCTACCCAAATATTGTTCTTTTTGCTCTCTCCGCAATAATTGTCCTTGTTCTGATTATAAATAAAAGACCCACCAACTTCTACTTTCATTCTCTTAATTCCAAAGGGCTCTTTTATGTTGAATTTAAGGCCGGTATTGGCATTGTTAACTCTGAAAGAGGGCTTTAGTTTCCACTCTTTAACAATAGGTTTAGGGCCATCTGAAAATGTATCCCATAAAGATTTTTTTCTCTCTAGAGAGTGAGATACTTCTGCGTGATAAACAAATGAGTTTCCTCCTCCGTATTGGCGTGTAAGCGAGAAACCTGCAGCAGATTTATTTATGTAAGAATCCTCTTGGTTTACAGATAAATTTAAAATATTGAAATCTTGGGCAAATATATTTCCGGTTCCTATACAGTTGTAATTGTCTCTTACTGTAAGATAGTTGTTTACAAAGGCTCTGTAAGTGATATTATTATTCCCCTTCCAATTGTATATGTTGGAAAAACCGTATTTGCTCTCTCTCATTCTGCTTAGTTTCTCTCTTATAACAACTCTTCCTGCAGTATCTCTAAAATCATCCCATGTAGCTCTTCTGGAGTTTCTTGCAATCATTTCCCATCCTGCAGTAAGGTTGAGCTCTACGGAGAAATTCTTTTTCTTATGATTAAGTTTAACTCCGGTAAAAACCTCATGATGAGGAATATTGGAACTGTTATCTTTCCAAGTGTGAGTGCGAAAATTGTATCCGCCTCTTAAAGTTGCCGTTCCGCTCCACTTGCCTTTCTCATCCAATGCGGGAATCTGACCCTTAACGTTCAAAGAGTCTTTTCCCTGGGCCAATGCAAAGAGAGGCAGCACTATAAGTGCAAGAGAGAGGAGAAATGCTTTACGTATCATACTTTGACAAAAATAACACTAAATTTGCTAATAGTAATAACAGCCCGAGAATCGGTCAATTTTTAAGTGATATGTCAACAAAACAGTTTTTCTTTAAATCAGCTCTGATGCTGGTTGTAACGCTCTCTCTGATATTTGCAGGTTCAAATGAAAACTATGCACAAAAGCGTGATATTCAGATTATAGCCCACAGGGGATTTTGGAATGTAAACGGCAACTGGAACGGAAATACCAAAACACCCCAAAACTCTCTGGCTTCTCTGAAGGCGGCAGACAGTATAGGGGTTTACGGGAGTGAGTTTGACGTAAATATGACTTCAGACGGTGGTCTGGTAATCTGTCACGGCCCAAAGATCGTTTCACTTGCAGATGTACAGAAGGAGACATTTGAAACCGTTAGAAACGAGAGACTTGCAAACGGGGAGAGGGTTCCGTCACTGGATGAATACCTTTCAACCGTTAAGAAACTCAACGTAAAACCTATTTTGGAGGTTAAGAAGCACTATCTGGATAAGGATGGCAACCTTCCTGATTTTGACAAGATTGCAAAGGCTATTGTCAAGCATAAGATAGATCAGAAAACCCTTACCATTATCTCTTTCTCTCTGGAGGTATGCAAGGCTGCAGCCAAGAGGTTCCCTAACACTATGGTTCAGTATCTTGGCGGAAACAAGACTCCTGAGGAACTTAATGAGTTTGGTATCAAAGGTTTGGACTACCATTACTCAGTATTTGACAAACACCCGGATTGGGTTGAGAGGGCCCACAAACTGGGTATGGTTGTAAATGTTTGGACTGTAGACCGTAAGGCAGACATAAAGAGAATGGTAAAACTTGGTGTTGACCAGATAACCACCAACTATCCTGTTCTGGCAACTCAGATTGCAGAGGGGAAACTTCCTAAGACAGTGCTGGTTATAGGCGCTCACCCGGATGATCCTGAGACAGGATGCGGCGGAACCATGATACTTTTGAAAAAGGCAGGATATGATGTGGTCTCTGTCTATCTTACAAGGGGAGAGGCCGGTATAGCTGGTAAATCTCACGATGAGGCTGCGAAAATCAGAGTTGAGGAGGCAGAGAACGCCTGCAAGGTAACCGGAGCCAGACACATCTTTCTCTCTCAGATAGACGGCTCTACAGAGATAAACAAGGCAAGATATGATGAGATGCTTAAACTCATCCAGAATGAGGATCCTGATATTGTCTTCACTCACTGGCCGGTAGACGGTCACAGAGATCACCGCATCTGCTCAATATTGGTCTATGACAGCTGGAGAAGAAGCGGCAGAAGCTTTGATTTATACTACTTTGAGGTAATGACCGGCACTCAGACTCAGAACTTCAATCCAACTGATTATGTTGATATTACCTCTGTTCTGGAGGAAAAGCACAAGGCTTGTGAATGCCACGTCAGCCAGGATATGAAACCTCTCTTTGAGGGCTGGCACACTCCTATGGAGGTGTTCCGTGGCCTGGAGAACCGTTGCAATGCTGCAGAAGCCTTTGTACGCCAGGTAAATGGCAACCGCATTTTTAAGCCGGAAGAATTGAAATAGAGAGAAAAAAAATTATGACGGCAGAAGAACTGAACATAAAACTGGCAGGGATTCTTGTCAAAAAAAGGCTCACCATTGGCACTTGCGAGTCCTGTACAGGGGGCAGAATAGCCTCCATACTTACCAGCATAGACGGGGCCTCCAGGTACTTCAAGGGCTCAATTGTAACCTATGCTACAGAGCTTAAGACCAAACTATTGGGCATTAAGCCGGAGCAGATAGAAAAGCATGATGTGGTGAGCTCCTACGTGGCAAAAAAGATGGCCCTTTCCGCCCTCTCAATACTTGAAACTGATATCGCGATAGGTATAACTGGCTATGCGGGAGCTACCGGCGGCTCAGAGATATCCCCGTCGGGAACCATCTGGATAGCAGCGGCATTCAAAGGGAAAGACCCTTGTGCAAAACCAAAGGTCTACACAAAGGTCCTTCATTTTTCCGGTTCCCGATTGGAGAACCTCTCAACAGCCGTCTCTGCGGCTTTGCAGCTGGTTCTGCGTTACTTAGTGTAATCGTAGAAGCCCTTGCCGGTCTTGCGGCCAAGCAAGCCTGCTCTAACCATCTTTCTAAGAAGCGGATGCGGACGGTACTTGCTGTCTCCGAACTCGTTGTAGAGTACCTCCATAATAGCAAGGCATACATCCAAACCAATAAGGTCTCCCAGAGCGAGAGGGCCCATAGGATGGTTGGCACCCATCTGCATTGCGGCGTCAATCTCCTCCTTGGTTGCAATGCCGTCTGCAAGTATTCCAACTCCCTCGTTTACAAGAGGAATGAGGATTCTGTTAACAACAAAACCAGGAGCCTCGTTTACAGATACAGGGCACTTGCCAATAGCCTTTGCAATCTCAACAACTTTATTGTGAACATCTTCAGAAGTGAGCTGACCTTTGATAACCTCTACCAGTTTCATAAGAGGTACAGGGTTGAAAAAGTGCATACCAATCACATTCTGAGGTCTTTGTGTAAAGGCAGCAATGGCGGTGATTGAGAGTGAAGAGGTGTTGGATGCAAGAATTGCTTCAGGCTTGCAGACTTTGTCCAAAGTCTCCCAAATCTCTTTCTTTACAGCCATATCCTCAGCTACAACCTCAATTACAAGATCTGCATCTTTGAGGTCATTGTAATCCATTGTGTCCTTGATTCTTCCCAGAATCTGATCCTTAACGGCTGCCTCCATTTTACCCTTCTCAACACTCTTGGTGAGGAATTTTTCAATAGCCTTGTGAGCTCTTCCCAGAGAAGCCTCGCTACGGCCTTTAAGAAGTACATCGTGGCCGGCGGTTGCAAAAGCCTGTGCAATGCCGTGACCCATTGTTCCGTTACCTACAACTGCAACTTTCATAATGATAGATTTTTATAAGTTTGTTTAGTTTATTCTATTTGTTTTTCCACTCCGCCTCTCTCTTCTCAAAGAAGGCCTTCATTCCCTCCTTCTGATCCTCGGTTGAGAAACACTCCGCAAAGAGGTTGTTCTCAATGGCTATGGCGGTATCTATATCCGTCTGCATACCTCTGTTGATTGCCTCCTTGCTCAGTTTGAGGGCAATAGGGGCGTTCTTGGCAATGGTTTTTGCAAGGGACTTAGCCTCGTCCATAAGTTTCTCCGGCTCTACAACTCTGTTTACCAAACCAATGCGCAGGGCTTCGTCTGCAACTATAGCCTTGGCGGTAAAGATAATCTCTTTGGCCACGCCCTCTCCTACAATTCTAGGGAGGCGCTGAGTGCCTGAGAAACCGGGAGTTATACCCAATCCTACCTCCGGCTGGCCAATCTTTGCCTTGGCTGAGGCAACGCGGATATCACAACTTAAAGCCAGTTCGCATCCGCCTCCCAGAGCAAAGCCGTTAATGGCCGCAATGGTTGGTTTTGAGAGGTTTTCAATCTTACGGAAGACCTTTGAGCCCTGCACGCCGAACTCCTTCCCCTCAAGGGCGTTCATAGTGCTCATTTGAGAGATGTCTGCACCGGCTACGAAGGCGCGTCCCTCTCCGGTGAGGATAACCACTCTAATCTGCTCATCTTTCTCTATTTGGGTGAATGCATCATCCAACTCTGAGAGAGTCTCGGAGTTGAGGGCGTTCATAGATTGCGGGTTGTTGATCTTAACCGTGCAAATATTGCCCTCTTTCTCAATAATCAGTGTTTTGTATTCCATAATCAGATTATCTATTCCACAATTAGCAAATATACCAAAATATTTGGTAAAATAAAATATAACAACGTTGTTATATTTTTCTTTTTTTTATTATATTTGTATGGTTTACGAAAATGATAGCAATAGATATTAAAACAGTTTATTATGGACAAAAGAATTTCTTTACAGGAAGCCGTTTCCAAAATTAAGGACGGAATGACAATTATGGTAGGCGGATTTCTATCTGCCGGTTCTCCTCTTGACATCCTGGACGCTCTTGCAAAAAGCGATGTAAAAGATCTGACTCTTATCTCCAATGATACTGCATACCAGGGAGTTGGAGTAGGTAATCTAATTGGTGCCCATAAGATTAAGAAGCTCTATGTTTCTCACATCGGAACAAATCCGGACACTGCAGCTCAGATGAATGCAGGTGAACTGGAGATTGAATTCTGCCCTCAGGGAACACTGGCAGAGAGAATCCGTTGCGGCGGAGCAGGACTGGGCGGAGTGCTCACAACTACCGGTATGGGTACGGTAATAGCTGACGGTAAGCCAACTGTAGAGGTTGACGGCAAGACTTATCTCTTGGAGAAACCTCTTCACGCAGACATTGCACTTATTGGCGCAACCGTTGCAGACGAGAGAGGTAACTGCGTCTATGTAGGTACATCTCAGAACTTTAACCCGCTTATGGCAACCGCTGCAGATGTTGTTATAGTTGAGGCTGAGAAGATTGTTCCAGCAGGTGAGATTGCACCTGAGGCTGTTATCACTCCTCACGTGTTTGTAACACATATCTACCAGTCTACTAATAATTTACAGAAAGTAAGAGAGTAATATGGGAGCAAAATCACTTATCAGAGTAAGAATGGGCGGAGAGGACGCTCATTACGGCGGAGGTCTTGTAGACGGAGCACACATGCTTAAACTCTTTGGAGACGTAGCTACCGAACTCCTGATTATCAATGACGGAGACGAGGGTCTCTTTAAGGCATACGACAACGTAGAGTTCATTGCCCCTGTATATGCAGGAGATTACATTGAGGCTACCGGTGAGATAACCAACGTAGGCAACACATCACGCAAGATGACTTTTGAGGCAAGAAAGGTGATAGCACCTCGTCCGGACGTATCTGACTCAGCTGCAGATGTTTTGGCTGAGCCTATAGTTGTATGCCGCGCAAGCGGAACTTGCGTAGTTCCTCTTAAATGTCAGAGAAAGAAATAATTAGGGTTATGGATAAACTGATTATTACCGCCGCAATTTGCGGTGCAGAGGTAACCAAAGAGCAGAACCCTGCCGTTCCTTACACTGTAGATGAGATAGTTAGAGAGGCAAAGAGCGCAGTTGACGCCGGTGCCGCAATTGTCCATCTTCACGTAAGAAGAGATGACGGAACTCCGACTCAGGACCGCACCCGCTTTCAGGAGTGTGAGGAGGCAATCCTCAAAGTCTGCCCGGATGTAATACTGATTCCTTCTACCGGAGGAGCAGTAGGTATGACTCCGGATGAGCGCCTGCAATCTACTGATACTGACCCAAGGCCTGAGATGGCAACTTTGGATTGCGGAACCTGCAACTTTGGAGACGAGATATTTGACAACACTCTTCCAACCATGCGCGCATTTGGAAAGCGTATGATGGAGCGTAACATAAAGCCTGAGTACGAGTGCTTTGAGATGGGCCATCTGGATTCCATCCTCAACCTTGTACGCAAGGGTCAGGCTCCGGGAGCACCTATGCAGTTCAACTTTGTGCTGGGAGTTCCGGGCTGTACACCTGCAACGGTGGGCAACCTCTGGTGGCTTGTAAACGCCATTCCTGCAGGCAGTACCTGGACAGTTACCGGAGTGGGACGCAACGCATTCCCAATGGCCGCAGCCGCAATAGCAATGGGCGGAAACGTAAGAGTAGGATTTGAAGACAACCTCTACCTCTCAAAGGGTGTTTTGGCTCCATCCAACGGTGCTCTGGTTGAGAAGGTTGTACGTCTTGCAAACGAACTCGGACGTCCTGTTGCAAACAGCCACGAGGCACGTGAAATTTTGGGCCTCCCTCCTAAGAAATAGTCTAAATCACTGAATATTAATATAAAACAAATAGAGAATCAATATGCAAAAACATGGAAATCGCTACGGTACCCACCGTGTAATTGAACCGGTAGGCGTTCTGCCACAGCCGGCTAACAAGTTGGACAACAATATGGATGAGATCTACGATAACGAGATCCTTATTGACGTTCAGACACTTAACATAGATTCAGCTTCCTTTACAGATATTCACAACTATGCCAAGAGTCAGGCTAAGAATCCTAATGACGAGGCTGAGGTAAAGGAGGAGATTAAGAAAGAGATGCTCCTTAACGTAGAGCTTCAGGGCAAGCACCGTAACCGCAGAACCGGTTCCGGCGGTATGCTGCTCGGAACAGTTGAGAAGATAGGTGACGCTCTTAAGGGAAAGATTGACCTTAAGGAGGGTGACCGCATTGCAACATTGGTATCACTCTCTCTGACTCCTCTGCGCATTGATGAGATTCTGAACATCAAAGCAGATGTAGATCAGGTAGATATAAAGGGTAAGGCAATTCTCTTTGAGAGCGGTATTTACGCAAAGATTCCTAACGATATGCCTGAGAAACTTGCACTCTCCGCTTTGGACGTTGCAGGTGCTCCTGCACAGACTGCAAAGCTTTGCCAGTGCGGTCAGAACGTAGTTATTCTGGGTGCCGGCGGAAAGAGCGGAATGCTCTGCTGCTATGAGGCTAAGAAGAGAGTAGGTGTTACTGGTAAGGTTATTGGTCTGGCTAACAGTCCAAAATCTACCAACCGTATTAAGGATCTGGGATTCTGTGACGTAGTAGAGAGCGTAGCAGGCATGACTCCTATCCAGATTAACGAACTGGTTGCCCGCCTTACAGACGGTAAGATGGCAGACGTTACCATCAACTGCGTAAATGTGCCTGACTGTGAGATGACTGCAGTGCTTTGCACAAGAGACGGCGGTACCGTTTACTTCTTCTCAATGGCTACAAGCTTTACAAAGGCTGCTCTTGGAGCTGAGGGAATTGGTGCAGACGTTAACATGATAATCGGTAACGGTTACACTAAGGGTCATGCAGAGATTACTCTCCAGGAACTCCGTGAGTGCGAGAAACTTAGAAAAATATTTGAAGAACTTTACGCATAATTATTATGGCAGTTTCCAGAAGAAAACAGCTGTTTCCGGAAGTTACAGATCAACAGTGGAATGACTGGAAATGGCAGGTACGCAACAGGATAGAGACTCTTGAGAAGCTGAAGAAATACATAAAGCTTTCCAAAGAGGAGGAGGAAGGTATCCGTAAGTCTCTGAAGACCATAAGGATGGCTATCACTCCATACTACCTGAGCCTTATAGATCCTAACAACCCGGAAGATCCGGTACGCAAGCAGTGCATCCCTACAATTCAGGAGACTCACCGTGCCGAGGCAGATTTGCTGGATCCTCTTCATGAGGATACGGACTCTCCGGTTCCGGGGCTTACTCACCGTTATCCGGACAGAGTGCTCCTTCTTATAACTGACATGTGCTCAATGTATTGCCGTCACTGCACCAGAAGAAGATTTGCAGGCCAGAAGGATGCTGCAACCTCTATGGACAATGTTGAGAAGGCAATAGAGTACATCAAGAATACTCCTCAGGTAAGAGACGTTCTCCTCTCTGGAGGTGACGCACTTATGGTACCGGATGAAAGATTGGAGTACATCATTCAGAAACTCCGCAAGATCAAGCATGTGGAGATTATCAGAATCGGTTCCAGAACTCCGGTTGTATGTCCTCAGAGAATTACTCCGGAACTTTGCAACATGCTCAAGAAGTATCATCCAATTTGGCTGAATACTCACTTCAATCATCCTCAGGAGGTTACACCTGAGTCTGCAGCAGCCTGCGCAAGATTGGCAGACGCCGGCGTTCCGCTCGGAAACCAGTCAGTGCTGCTCAGAGGCATCAACGATTGCGTGAACATTCAGAAGAAGCTGGTTCACGAGCTTGTAAAGATGAGAGTAAGACCATATTACATCTATCAGTGTGACTTGTCCATGGGTCTGGAGCACTTCCGTACACCGGTATCCAAGGGTATAGAAATCATTGAGGGTCTGAGAGGTCACACCAGCGGATATGCAGTTCCTACATTCGTAGTTGATGCACCTGGCGGAGGCGGAAAGACCCCTGTAATGCCTAACTACGTCATCTCACAGGCACCTGGTAAGGTGGTTCTCAGAAACTATGAGGGCGTCATTACAACTTACACAGAGCCTGAGGATTACAAGTTTGACAAGTGCAACTGCAAGTTCTGCAAGGAGAACAAGGAGTGCGAGGGTGTGGTATCACTTCTGGCAGGAAAGGCTATGACTATTCAGCCTGCTCACCTGGCAAGAGAGGATCGCGCAAAGAAGTACAAAGCTTCACTTGCAAAGAAGGCCGCAAAGAAACCGGCCAAGAAGGCAAAGAAGTAAGTAGTTGAGTGGCAATGTCTTTCATCAGTGAGATACAGAAATTCAAGTCTCTCTCAATTGTAGGACTTGAGAAGAACACGGGAAAGACAGTGTGCCTTAATTATATCCTGGAAAGGTTACCGTCAAGCGGTTACAGCGTGGCGGTAACCTCTATCGGGATAGATGGGGAGAGCAAAGATCAGGTTACGGGTACGCAAAAGCCTGAGATTGTGCTGAAAGAGGGTACAATCTTCTCCACATCAGAGGTCTTCTATGCAAGAAGAAGATTACTCTCGGAACTGCTGGAGATAACCAATGAAAGAAGTTCTCTGGGCAGAATTGTAACTGCCAGAGTATTAAGGAGAGGGAAGGTGCTGCTCAGCGGCCCTTCATCTGCCCAGGCCCTTAAAAGGTGGGTGAAAGGGGTGGAAAAATTCTCTCCCAACCTCACGATAGTAGACGGAGCATTGTCTCGTTTAAGCAGTGCTTCTCCCGTTGTGAGCGAGAGTTTGATTCTGACTACAGGTGCGGCCTATTCCGTTGATATGGCAACACTTGTAAGAAGAACAAAGTTTATTGTAGAACTGGTGGGACTGGATAGGGCGAAGGAGGAGATTCGCTCCGCATTTGATGATAAGGAGAGTGGAGTTTGGGGATTGGATGATAAGGGAGAACTTATTGATTTCCATCTGGAATCATCCCTTACCATAGACAATTCAAAGGAGGATATTACAGGCAGAAGCAGAGCCGTTTACGTTGCGGGAGCGTTGACGGACAGGTTTTTAAAGATGATTGCAGACTCCCGCAGAGTGAAGGAGATAACGCTTGTGGTGAGAGATTTTACAAAGATCTTCGTTACGGAGGAGGCGTACCGGAGTTTTCTTAAGAGGGGCGGTTGTATTAAGGTCCTCCAAAAGAGCCGTTTGATTGCGGTTTGTGTTAATCCGGTCTCCCCTAGGGGAATAGTTTTAGACTCGGATAAATTGTGCGAGAAAATGTATGAGGCAGTAAAAGTGCCTGTATATGATATAGTTAAAAACAGAGAGACAATTTAAGATGTTGTTTAGGGATTATTTGGAAATACCTTGCGGAGTGAGGTTCATGTTTGACAGTCTGCAGCTGCTTTCTTCCTGCGGCCGCAACCGTCTGCTCTCCTCTTCCCTTATGGTATCCAAAGATGAGATAGAGGGGGCAATTTTCTTGCTGAAAGGAAGTTATGAGAAGTTATACAAGGATGTAACTCCTCAGACCTCTTCTGAACTTGCCGCTCTCAAACACCGTCTTATGTGTCTTAGAGAGATAGAGGGGACGCTGCAGAGGTTGGAGAAGGATGTGGTGCTGGATGATATAGACCTCTTTGAAATCAAGTACGCTTCACTGCTTGCGGGATATGTGAGAGCGGGCGTAGAAAACCTTGGTCTTGAGGGTGTTGATATACCTAATCTTACGGATGTTGTAAAGATTTTGGACCCGGACGGAATGAATATAGAGAGTTTCTATGTTTATGACTCTTACTCCAAGGAGTTGGGAAGAATCAGAGCGGAGATAAGGCCTCTTCAGGCTCCCGATATGGCGGGTAAACAGTCTGACAGACTATTGGAACTGCTTGAGAAAGAGCGCCTTCTGGAGAGAGATATCAGAGAGGAACTCTCAAAGAAACTTAAGAGACGCTCCCCTGAGATCCGCTCTGCCATAAACGCTATGGGAGATTTGGACATACTCCTTGCCAAGTGTCTGCAGGTTAAGACAATGGGCCTCTGCTTTGCAACCGTTTCAGATGACGGTATTACGGAGTACAAGGGGATGTTCCACCCTCACATTGTGGAGATATACCGCTCTTTGGCCGAGAGATACTCTTCTAAGGCAAAGGAGTTTACGCCGATAGATATCTCCTTTGGCAGAGAGAGCGTTACCATAATAGGGGCCAATATGGGCGGAAAGAGCGTGGTTTTGAAGATGTGCGCACTCAACCAACTGCTCTTCCAGTTTGGATTCGGAGTGGCCGCAAAGGAGGGTAAAATAGACATTAAGGAGGAGATAAAGGTCTGCATTGGAGATGAGCAGAGTGAGACAGAGGGGCTCTCATCCTTTGCGGGTGAAGTCAGAGCCATCGAGAGAGTATTGGAGAGCGTAAGAGAAGGAAAGTGCATACTGGCGTTGATAGACGAGCCGGCAAGAACTACCAATCCGATTGAGGGTACGGCACTTGTTGCGGCACTGCTTAACATTCTGAGGGATAAGAACATATCCGCCGTGATGACTACCCATTACAATGTGCCGGGAGATTTCTTCCGCCGCTTGAGGGTAAGGGGGCTTAAGGAGGGAAAGATGGATTACAGACTGGTGCCTACTTCAGAGGGGGAGATTCCTCATGAGGCCATTAATGTGGCTCGCAGCCTGGGCGTTGATCCTCAATGGCTTAGCGAGGCGGAAAAGATATTGGGAGAAGATAACTAGAAATATAATAAAGTACTTCACAAAAGAGTATAAACGATGCAGAGTAAATTAGGTTTAGATTTAAAAAAGGTTGAACAGGCAAAGTCCCTGGCAGAGAAGGTGGCTGTTGAGGTTCAGCAGTTTGTGGAGCGCTATACCACTGTGGCAACTGAGAGGACGATTGCACGTGCGCTGGGGATTGACGGGGTAGATGAGAGCAACGTTCCGCTGCCTAACGTGCTTGTAGATTCGCTCAAAGAGAAGGGGGTGCTTGGGCAAGGTGTTATGTTCTACATAGCGAACGCTATGATTAACACCGGATTACAGCCTCAGCAGATAGCCGAGAAGATGGCATTTGAAGGCTATGACATTACCAAGGAGGCAAAGGTTACGGATCCCGTTAAGTTGCAGCAGGTTCTGCAGCCGGTTATTGATGCTACAATCAACCGCATAAGGGAGAGGAGACTGCGTAGAGAGCAGTATATCAAGGAGTACGGAGAAGATACCGCCCGCCCTTACATCTACGTTATTGTGGCAACCGGAAATATCTACGAGGATGTGGTTCAGGCTCAGGCTGCAGCTCGCCAAGGTGCTGATATCATTGCAGTTATACGTACAACGGGTCAGTCACTTCTGGACTATGTTCCTTACGGTGCAACAACTGAAGGATTCGGAGGAACCTTTGCAACTCAGGAGAACTTCCGCATAATGCGTAAGGCACTGGACGAGGTAGGTGAGGAATTGCACCACTACATCCGTCTATGTAACTATTGCTCAGGACTTTGTATGCCGGAGATTGCTATTATGGGTGCTCTTGAGGGGTTGGACGTTATGCTTAACGACGCCCTCTATGGTATCCTCTTCAGAGATATCAACATGCAGAGAACCCTTATTGACCAGTACTTCTCCAGAATCATAAACGGCTTTGCAGGCGTTATTATCAATACCGGTGAGGATAACTACCTTACAACTGCAGACGCTATTGAGGCGGCCCACACTGTGTTGGCCTCAGACCTTATAAACGAGCAGCTTGCGCTCTTTGCAGGACTGCCAGAAGAGCAGATGGGACTGGGTCACGCCTTTGAAATGGATCCTATGCACAAAAACGGATTCCTTATGGAACTTGCTCAGGCTCAGATGACAAGAGAGATATTCCCTAAGGCTCCGCTGAAGTATATGCCACCTACAAAGTTTATGACGGGTAACATCTTCAGAGGTCATATTCAGGATGCGCTCTTTAACATTGTGGGTATCTGGACGCATCAGGGAATTCAGCTTTTGGGTATGCCTACCGAGGCTATCCACACTCCGTTTATGAGTGACCGTTTCCTCTCAATTGAGAATGCAAGATATATCTTCAACAATATGCACGATATTGGAGAGGAGGTTGAATTCAAGGAGGACGGTATTATCCGTAACCGTGCTAAAGAGGTGTTGGACAACGCAATAGCTTTGCTTACCGAGATGACCACCGAGGGTCTTTTCAACACTCTGGAGCAGGGTAAGTTCGGAGACGTTAAGCGTCCTAAGAACGGAGGTAAAGGATTGGACGGTGTTACCGAGAAGGGTGCCAACTATTTCAATCCATTTGTTGAACTAATGAAAGGGAGGAAGTAAAGATGAGTGAAGGTCTATATTCAATGGAGGCCAAGAACTATGACAAGACGCTTGACCTCAAGAAAGTAAAGCCTTACGGAGATACCATGAATGACGGAAAGGTGCAGCTTAGTTTCACCCTTCCTGTCCCTGCCGGTCCGGAGGCAATAGAGGCTGCCAAGCAGCTCATTAAGAAGATGGGATTTGAGAATCCGCTGGTGGTCTTCTCTCAGGAGCTGACTCCGGGCTTCACCTTCTTTAACTGTTACGGAAGTCTCACTCACACTGTTAATTACGCAGATATCTACGTTCCAAAGGTAGATTCCAAAGTGATGAGTATGGAGGCTACGGACGAGTTCATCTCCCAGAAGATAGGACGTCCGCTGGTGGTTGTGGGTGCAAGTACCGGAACGGATGCGCACACCGTTGGTATTGACGCAATTATGAATATGAAGGGATATGCGGGTCACTACGGATTGGAGAGATACAAGATGATTGAGGCGCACAATTTGGGAAGCCAGGTGCCTAACGAGGAGTTCCTTGCAAGGGCAATTGAACTCAAGGCGGATGCGCTTCTGGTATCTCAGACAGTAACTCAGAAAGATGTTCACATTCAGAACCTTACAAACCTTATAGAGCTGATGGATGCTGAAGGGCTGAGAGATAAGATGATAGTGGTTTGCGGAGGCGCCAGAATCTCACACGAGCTCGCAAAAGAGCTGGGTTATGATGCGGGATTCGGAACCAACACATATGCGGATGATGTGGCCTCTTTCATTTGCGAGGAATATGTAAAAAGACACAATAAATAACTAAAACATTTTAAAATATAGGATTATGGATAAACAACAAATCAGAGAGTTTATTGCAAAACGTGCCGCTCTGGAGATTAAAGACGGTGACGTTGTAAATCTTGGAATTGGACTTCCTACTCTTATTCCTAACTATCTACCTGAGGGTGTTACTGTTACAATCCAGTCTGAGAACGGTTGCCTTGGTATGGAGGCGGATCCTGCTCTTAGCGGAGGTAAGAGAGATACCCACTGGATTGATGCCGGCGGCGGATATATCTCATATGAGAAGGGTGCCGCTTCATTTGACTCTGCAACAAGCTTCGGTATGGTAAGAGGCGGTCACATCAACGTTACTTTCCTGGGCGCTTTGGAGGTAGACGAGAAGGGTGACCTTGCTAACTGGATTATCCCTGGAAAGAAGGCTCCGGGAATGGGTGGCGCAATGGACCTTTTGGTTGGCGCTAACAAGGTGATTCTCACTATGGAGCACACTGCAAAGGGCAACCCTAAGATTCTTAAGAAATGCCATCTTCCGTTAACAGCTGCAGGTCAGGTAAATATGATCATCACTGAGATGGGTGTTATGAATATCACTCCTGAGGGAATTGTTCTGAGTGAGATCAACCCTGAGTTTACCGTTGAGCAGGTTCAGGCTGCAACGGAGGCTACTCTTATCATTGCCAAGAACTTAAAGAAGATAGAACTTTAATTTTACTAATATGGATTTTGAACTGACTAAATCTCAAAAACTGTTTCAGCAGATGATTAGGGAGTTTGCCGAGAAAGAGGTAAAACCCATTGCTGCTGAGGTAGATGAGGAGGAAAAATTTCCTACCGAGAATGTCAAGAAACTTGGCGCTCTCGGAGTTTTAGGTATTCCAACTCCTAAGAAATACGGTGGAGCAGGTGGAGACCATGTAATGTATACCGTTGCAGTTGAGGAACTTTCCAGAGTTTGTGCAACTACCGGTGTTATTGTTTCCGCTCACACTTCCCTCTGCGAGGATGCTATTCTGGATAACGGAACTGAGGAGCAGAAGATGAAGTACCTGCCTAAACTTGCCAGCGGCGAGTGGATTGGTGCTTTCGGTCTTACAGAGCCTAACGCAGGAACTGACGCTTCAGCTCAGCAGACTATGGCTGTTGAGGACGGTGATGATTACATCCTTAACGGAACAAAGATCTTCATCACCAATGCAGGTGAGGCTGACGTTTATGTAATTGCCACAATGACAGATAAATCCAAGGGTAACAAGGGTATCACAACCTTCATAGTTGAAGCTACTACTCCTGGTTTCTCAATTGGTAAGAAGGAGCACAAGATGGGTATCCGCGGTAGTGCTACCTGCGAGCTTATCTTTGAAAACTGCAGAGTACCAAAGGCTAATATGCTCGGTGCATTGGGCGGCGGATTCGCAGTTGCAATGAAGACCCTGGACGGCGGTCGTATTGGAATTGCCGCACAGGCTCTCGGTATTGCTCAGGGTGCTATGGATGAGACAGTTAAGTACTGCAAGGAGAGAAAGCAGTTTGGCAAATCTCTCTCTCAGTTCCAGAACACTCAGTTCCAACTTGCAGACCTTCAGACAAAGATTGAGGCCGCTCGTCTTCTGGTAAGAAGCGCTGCTTGGAAGAAAGATCACGGAATGCCGTTCTCCGCAGATGCAGCTATGGCAAAACTCTTTGCTGCTGAGACAGCTATGGAGATGACTACCAAGGCAGTACAGTTCCACGGCGGTTACGGTTACACAAGGGAATATCCTGTTGAAAGAATGATGAGAGACGCTAAGATCACTGAGATCTACGAGGGTACCTCAGAGGTTCAGAGAATGGTTATTGCCGGCAAATTGTTCAAGAAGTAAAAAGTATTGATTATGAATATAGTAGTTTGTGTAAAACAGGTACCGGACACTACGGTTGTTAAGATAGACCCGGTAAAACACACTCTTATAAGAGATGGCGTTCCTTCCATTATGAATCCGGACGATAAGGGCGGACTTGAGCTTGCCCTTCAGCTGAAGGAGAAATGCGGAGCTAACGTAACTGTAATCACGATGGGTCCTCCTCAGGCAGACCTCGTTTTAAGAGAGGCTTTTGCAATGGGAGCAGACAGGGCTATCCTTCTTACCAGTAGGGCATTTGCAGGTGCAGACACTCTTGCAACTTCAAACGCTCTTGCAGGCGCACTGAGGGCTATCCCTTATGACCTGATCATCACCGGCCGTCAGGCAATTGACGGAGATACCGCACAGGTAGGTCCGGAAATGGCTGAGCACCTTGCACTTCCACAGGTTTCTTACGTTGTGGACTGCGAGTACAAGGGTGGCAACAACTTCAGAGTTAAGAAGGAGACCGAGGATGGTTATGAAATTCTTGACGTTGAGGGTCCTGCAGTATTTACCGTTCTTGCTTCAGGTTACAAGGCAAGATATATGAGCGTTGGAGGCATCGTTGACGCTTTTGACCGCGAGGTAGAAATCTGGACAGAGGCCAACCTGGATCTTGATCCTGGAAAACTTGGTCTAAAGGGCTCACCTACAAAGGTTATGAAGGCTTTCACTAAGGCTACAAAGGCTGCCGGTCAGGTTTATGAGCTTGATCCTGAGCAGGCTGTGGATGTCATCATAAGCAAGATGAAAGAGAAATTTATTATTTAATTGCCTAATACTGAAAGAGATGAGTAAAGCAGATTATAAAGATGTATACGTATTCGTAGAGCAGAGGGATGGTAAAATCCAGTCTGTCGCTCTTGAGCTTTTAGGAAAGGCAAGAGTTCTTGCAGACGCTCTGAATGAGAAAGTTGTAGCTTTCTATCCGGGATACAAGAATACAGAGAACGCTAAAGAGCTTATAGCTTGGGGTGCAGATAAGGTTGTAGTTATGGATGCTCCTGAATTGGAGCACTATCTCACCGAGCAGTACTCACAGGCTATGAGTCAGGCTATTGACAAATACAAACCAAGCATTGTGCTTTTGGGTGCTACGACAATTGGCCGTGATCTGGGTCCAAGATTGGCTTCAAGACTGGCTACAGGTCTTACCGCAGACTGTACGGGATTGGATATCTCAGAGGAGAGAGAACTCCTTATGACACGTCCTGCATTCGGCGGAAACCTTATGGCAACCATTATGTGTACTGAGCACCGTCCTCAGATGTCTACCGTCCGCCCTGGCGTTATGCAGAAGGGTACTAAGGATGAGAGCAGAGTAGGTGAAATTGAGAACTTTGCACCGGTATTCGACGCTTCCAAGTTCAAGGTAAAACTGGTTGAGAGCGTAAAGGAGAACAAGGGCAAAGTTGATATCACCGAGGCTAAGATTCTGGTATCCGGAGGCCGCGGAGTTGGTAATCCGGAGGGATTTGCAAAACTTCAGGCACTTGCGGATGTCATTGGCGCTCAGGTATCTTCATCACGTGCTATGGTAGATGCAGGCGTTATGCCTCATGAGGTTCAGGTAGGTCAGACAGGTAAGACCGTACGTCCTGCCCTCTACATGGCTTGCGGTATTTCCGGTGCTATTCAGCACCTTGCAGGTATGGAGGAGAGTGATTTCATCATCGCGATAAATAAAGATAAGTTTGCTCCTATCTTTGGTGTTGCAGATGTTGGAATAGTAGGTGACGTGCATAAGATTGTACCTATGCTTACCGAGAAACTCTCAAAGATGGTAGTTAAGAAGTAATTGATACTCAATACTTCTTAATAAAAAAAGAGGCCTTAGTTGGCCTCTTTTTTTATTACTGCTTTTTTTAGTCTTGTGAAAACTCTTTTATAATCTTCTTGATATCAGCGGGGTTGAGGTGGCCGTAGACTTTCTCTCCAACCATTGCAACCGGTGCAAGGCCGCAGGCTCCCACACATCTTAGGCAGTCCAGGGAGAAGCGTCCGTCTTCCGTGGTCTCTCCCACATCAATGCCCAGAGTTCTCTTGAACTCTTCCAGAATCTTCTCGGAACCTCTTACGTAGCAGGCAGTTCCAAGGCAGACAGAAACAGGGTGCTTGCCTTTTGGAACCATTGTAAAGAAGGCGTAGAATGTAACCACACCGTACACACGGCTTACAGGAATATTGAGTTTCTCTGCAATTATTGCCTGCACCTCCATAGGAAGGTATCCTACGGTATGCTGGGATTCGTGGAGTATATTGATAAGCTCACCAGGCTTGTTTCCGAATTTGTCACAGATAGCCCTTATCTTTTCAACTACTGAATTACATAATTTTTCCATCTCTTTGTCTATTAGGCTAGTACTTAATTGTTTTGTCTGAATAATGAGTGTGCAGAAGGGCGTGAGCCTTTTCGCTAAGAGGCTTGCCAAAGTACTTCTCGTACATCTCTATGATGCTCTTATTCTCATGGCTCTTTCTCAGAGGCATATTCTTATCCTCCTCATAGATAGCCTTTTGGCGAGCTTTGATAACCTCAAAGTCTCCGTGATGGAGCGGCTGTCCGCCTCCTCCGATACATCCGCCCGGGCAGGCCATAACCTCAATTACGTGGTATTTGGATTTACCGGCTCTTATCTCTTCCATAAGTTTGCGGGCGTTTCCAAGTCCGTAAGCTATGGCAACATTGAGAGCAAAGCCGTCAAAGTCAATTGTGGCCGTTCTAAGGCTGTCCATACCCCTTACCTCATCAAAGTCTATCTTAGGCAGAGTCTTGCCTGTATGGAGTTCGTATGCAGTTCTGAGGGCCGCTTCCAACACGCCTCCGGTAGAACCGAAGATAGCAGCAGCACCTGTACTCTCTCCCAGAGGATTGTCAAACTCCATATGAGGCAGTGTCTCAAAGTTTATGTTAGCTCTGCGGATCAGAGTTGCAAGTTCTCTGGTAGTGATTGAGTAGTCTACATCCGGATTTCCGTTGGTTGAGAACTCAGGTCTCTGGCACTCGAATTTCTTTGCAAGACAAGGCATTACAGAGACAACTACAAGTTTCTCTCTTGGAATGTTCATCTTCTCTGCCCAGTAGTTCTTGGCAATTGCACCGAACATCTGCTGAGGTGAACGGGCTGTTGAAGGATAGTTCAAAAGATCCGGGAAGTTGTGCTCGTAGAAATTAACCCAGGCAGGGCAGCAGGAGGTCATCAAAGGAATAGGGACCTTCTTGTCTCCATTGAGGAATTTAGTGAGTCTTTCCAGAAGTTCGCTGCCCTCCTCCATAATGGTGGCGTCTGCAGAGAAGTCTGTATCAAAGACATAGTCAAATCCTAAATCCTTAAGGGCTGCAACCAGTTTGCCTGTAACTATGCTGCCCGGAGCATTGCCGAACTCCTCTCCCAGAGCAACTCTAACTGCAGGAGCGGTCTGAACAATAACGGTCTTCTCAGGATTCTCCAGATCATCTATAAGCTGGTCTGTATAAGTTCTTTCCGTGAGTGCACCAACAGGGCAGACTGCAACGCACTGGCCGCAGTAAGTACAGTCTGTATCCTTCAGATTCTTATTGAATGAAGGAGCAATGGTGGTGTTGAATCCTCTTCCCACCGCACCGAGTGCTCCAACTGTCTGATATACATTGCACATGGTCTCGCATCTGCGGCAATAGATGCACTTGTCCATATTCCTTATTATGGAGGCGGTCATCTCCTTCTTTCTCAGCGACAGTTCTCCGGCGTAAGGAGTTTCATTTATTGAAAGGTGCTGAGTAACAGCCTGTAGCTCACACTTGCCGCTCTTAGGACAGGTAAGACACTCGTTAGGGTGATCGCTGAGCATTAACTCTATAACTGTCTTGCGGGCTCTTATAACTCTTATTGAGCTGGTTTTCACCTCCATACCCTCTGTGCAGGCGGTGCTGCAGGCGGGTGCGAGGTTTCTTCTTCCCTTTACTTCAACCACGCAGACGCGGCAGGATGCCGGATGGTTGTCTGCGCAGGTTCCCTTAAGGTTCATGTGGCATAGGGTAGGGATTACTATTCCTATGCTTTTGGCTGCATCCAGTATGGTTGTGCCCTCTGGGACTACAACTTTATGATTATCAATTATCAGTGATATATTCTGTTTCATAATTAGGCGGTTTTAGATTACTGAAACTGCTTTGAACTTGCATCTGGACATGCACATACCGCACTTGATGCACTTGGAGAAGATGATTGCGTGAGGTTTTCTTGCAACACCCTCAATAGCTCCTGCAGGACAGCCGATTGCGCAGGCGTGGCAGCCAATGCACTTCTCCGGATTTATCATATAGGTAAGCAATGCCTTGCACTGTTTAGCGCGGCACTTCTTATCTTTTACGTGCTCTACATACTCATCATAGAAGTTGCTGAGTGTGGAGAGAACCGGGTTAGGGGAGGTCTGTCCGAGTCCGCAAAGTGCTGTGTCTTTGATTACTCCGGCAAGGGTCTTAAGTTTCTCCAGATCCTGCATGGTACCGTCTCCGGCAATAATCTTATCCAGGATTTCCAACATTCTCTTGTTACCGATTCTGCATGGTGTACATTTTCCGCAGGACTCTCCAACTATAAAGTCCAGATAGAAACGGGCTACTGAGACCATACAGTTGTCTTCATCCATAACAATCATACCTCCGGATCCCATCATACTGCCGGCGGCCGTAAGTGTGTCAAAATCAATAGGGGTATCCAGATGTTTCTCAGTAAGGCATCCTCCGGAAGGACCTCCGGTCTGAACCGCCTTAAACTGTTTGCCTCCCTTTATGCCTCCTCCGATATCAAAGATAACCTCTCTAAGTGTCGTTCCCATAGGCACTTCTATAAGACCCACGTTGTTGATTTTTCCTGCAAGGGCAAATACCTTGGTTCCCTTGGATCTGTCGCTTCCTATTGATGAAAACCAATCTGCTCCCTTGTTGATTATTATAGGAATGTTGGCAAAGGTTTCTACATTGTTTACGTTGGTTGGCTTGCCGTTATATCCGCTCTCTGCCGGGAACGGCGGTTTGAGGGTAGGCTCACCTCTGCGTCCTTCCATTGAGTGAATTAGGGCGGTCTCCTCTCCGCAGACGAATGCTCCCGCACCGTATCTTATGTCTATATCAAATGAGAAGGATGTTCCCAGGATTTTCTTTCCCAAAAGTCCGAGCTCTCTTGCCTGTTTGATTGCAATCTTAAGTCTCTCAACAGCAAGAGGATACTCAGCTCTGATGTAAACCAGACCGTGAGAAGCTCCAATTGCATATCCGCAAATTGCCATAGCCTCAACAATGGAGTTAGGGTCACCCTCCATAATGGAGCGGTCCATAAATGCACCAGGGTCTCCCTCATCTGCATTGCAGACAACATACTTCTCCTTTGACTGATTCTTTGAAGCAATCTCCCATTTCAAACCGGTAGGGAATCCTCCGCCGCCTCTACCTCTGAGGCCGGACTTCTTTATCTCATCTATCACGGCTTTAGGAGAGCGGCTTAAGAGACAGTCTGCAAGCGCAAAGTAACCGTCTCTTCCGATATACTCCAGAATGTCCTCAGGATCAATGAGTCCGCAGTTTCTCAAAGCAATTCTCACCTGCTTGCGGTAGAAGTCCATGTGCTTTGAGTCAGAAACTGTGGTCTTGCGTTTGGGATCTACATACAGAAGCCTGTTAACTCTCTTACCTCCAACAATATGCTCCTTAAAAATCTCCTCTGCATCTTCCGGTTTCACCTTGGTGTAGAAGGTATTGTCCGGTATAATCTTCACGATAGGGCCCTTTTCACAGAAACCGAAGCAACCTGTGGTGATTACTTCCACCTTTCCCTCTAAGTTGTTCTCTGCTATCAGTTTCTTGAAATTTTCAGAGATAAGATGACTCTGTGAAGCTTTGCATCCTGTACCTCCGCAGGTCAGTATCTGTATCTTAGGTGTTCCCTTCTTCAAACCGCAACATACGGAGGAATCCTGATGGTCTCCCTGCTCTCTCGGTTTGAGGTGAACACTAGCTTGTTCACGGATTTTTTTCAAATCCTCTATAGATGATATCTTCATAAATAACTAAATGATTATCTAACTTTTCAGCGTGTAAAGATAATATTTATTCTTTTATTTCTTAATGAAATTTACTTATAAAATGTCATATCACAAGGTTTTTGAGGAAGAATCCTTTTAATTTGAAATATCGTATTGATGCAGAATATATGTGCCGATGCTAAATTTTTGTTACAAAACGTTAATATTGAGGAGCGGAGAGCAATTAAGCAGTTCAAACTTGATACTTTTGCACTGCCAAAAAAGCAAATTATAAACAAACAATAAAAAATTAAGATTATGAAGAAAGTATTATTTATCGCCGTTGCAGCTCTCGCATTCGTAGCTTGCAAGAACAATACTCCTGCTCAGGAGGTTGAGGCTGAGGTTGTTGACTCTACAGTTGTAGAGGTTGCTCCAGTTGACGTAGTTGACTCTGCTGCTGTTGCAGTTGAGGAGGTTGCAGCTGCTGCTGTTGAGGAAGTTAAAGAGGCTGTAAAGTAATATTCGGTAATTTCCAAAAAATTAAATGGCTGGTCGTTGACCAGCCATTTTTTTTATTCTGTTGAACCCTGAAATATTACTGGAAATCAGTGTAATAACCGAGTCCGGTTTCTGAACCGATTCCGTCTACAAAGTCTTTGACCTTAGGTCTGTTCTTCTCAAAGAGTTCTTCATAGTCCCAGTGGTTGTTTCCGTCCGGAACTATATTTACGTCAAACTTCATAATTGCCATTCCGTCAGGCGCTATATTGCCCCAAAAACGGACAGAATGGTTCACGTTTCCCTTGTTTTTGTTGCTGTCGTATACAACTATCACATACATGAATTTGCCCGGAGGAATGATTGTTTTTCCGGTAAAATCAGTTGTGATGCAACCGCACGAAGGCTGAACCTCGTTTACAATCAGAGGAACGGCTCCGGTATTCTCCACACGCAGAGCTATTCTAAGTTGCTGACCCTGGAGAATAGGGTAGTAGTGGCGGATGGAGTCTCTTATCTGCACCGTTGTATAACCCACCTCGCTCTTACAGGATGTGGTAAAGAGAGAGAGAAGTGCTGCACCGACAATGAGTGATATATATAACGCTCTGAATATCTTCATCTTATTAGATTTTTCTAATTATGATTTCATCCATCGTGAGGAATTTGGTTTTCTCTGAAGGATTGAAGTGGAGTTCTATATCCTGTGCCCCCTTGAAATCTACTTTGCTTCTGAAGACTGCAAGCTGACCCTCGTCAAAGAACTCTGAGAGTTGCTCCTGTTTAACGGTAGTTTTAAGTTCTCCGTCTACCCATATCTCCACAGAGACAGGAGGGGACATCTTATGTCTTTCAAAGTTGAGGAATCCCATTGCTATCTCATTGGCCTCCTGTACTTTATCTGCCGGAATCTTCATGACAAGTTTCTCCTGGAAATAGAGAATCCAACCCCAGTGATAGTTTTGGGAGATTCCCAGAACTCCGTCTGTAAGTTTATCCTCTTCTGCCTCCCATCCGTGGCTGTATACCTTAAGAGGGATTCCCAAAAGCATATTCTGACTCCAAACGCCCTTATTAATCCAGGTATCACATTCTCTCTGATAATCACCAAGATAGACACCGGCCTCATTTACTCTGTCCATGTGGTCCATTCTGGCGTTATCATTATTTGTCAGATAATAGAGTTCTTTCTCTGAGTTAACGTCTCTAAGATTATTCAAGGCTCTTAAGAAGAGAGGATCTGCTGAATATGAACCGTCCTCATTCTTTACTGCAAAACTATATTTACCGTTAACACCGCCAAGACGGCAGAGTTCCATATAGGTATATGAGTATAACTGTCTAAGCTTCTGGTAAATAGCCTTTTCACGAGGGGTCATATCTATGTTCTCAGTAGAATGTTTAACGGAAAACTTGTAGAATGCAACAAAGTTATCCGGTCTTATGTATGTTCTGGAAATCTCATCCATACCTGCGTACATAGGAAGTGGAAGATGGCTGCTTTCCATGTGACGCTCAGCAGATTCCAAGGCTGCGAATGACATATCGGCCAGGTGGGGAACTGCATCATACATATAGTCATGAAGCAGGCGGAGAGGATCCAGATTAGGATTGATCATAAGTTGTGAAAGGACAAAGCAGTAGGCCTCCTGCATAGAAGCGTAAAAGTATCCGCTGCCGTTGAGAAAGACACCCTTAACTCCTCTCTCTGCGTACTGCTGGATCCTGTCTTTCATTACCATAAGGATAGGGAACGGACTCAGATAATCATCAAAGTTGCAGATGTAATCCCATACGTAAACTTTCTTTGTAATACTCTTCCACTGCTCTATTTTGTTGAAGAAGTTCTGTGCGGCTGCGCTCTCACTGTTCTGGTATGCTCTGGTGTAATCTACCGCAGCAAGCATAACTCCCACATTATCCGGCAGTTTATGATCCGGAATCTGAGAGGTGGTGGAGTAACCTACGGTGAAGAAGGAATGATTAGGAAAATCTGCCGCCAGTCTCTCTATGAATCTTGTAACGGTAGGAGTGGCATTGGTTGAGGTGTTTCCGGCACTTTGGCATTTTCTGCAGGTACATACAAAACTGTTGTCGTTCGGAGCTATCATAAACCTCTCCGGATGGATTACTCCGTCTCCGTATTTGTCTTTTATATACTTGACTGTCAGTTTATAGAGCTTTTCTGAAGAGAAGCAGAGCTGACTCTGTTTGGTAATACCGTTTACCTGTGCAAAGAGCTCCTGATCCATATTGGCTGAGCCGTAACTCTTCACACCGTTACCGCCCAATACCTTGTTCATCTGGTGTCCCCAAAGACCCCAGTCATTCTCCACATTGTTGAGACACAGCAATATAGTTATATCCGGGTTCTGGTTGGAAGGGGAGTAAACATCTCTGTACTCAAACGGGAAGGTTGCAGTTGTGTCACCCCTAGGGAAGATGCATGGCGGAAGATCTCTAACCTCTATTGCATCATCCTTAACTCCCTCTCTCTTCATAAACTGATAGATGAGCCAAATAGTTGTTTTCTCGTCTCTTGCAGTCATCTTGCAAAAGCCGGGACGCTGCTCAACTTTATAGTCATAGCCAAAATCTCCGGTCTTGACAATCACCTCAAAACAGTCATCCGTTTTATGCTCTGTTAGAAGATTACTCTTGCATCTGCTCTGCAGGTGTCTGCTCAGGTGAGAGGCCATCTTTACGGATAGCTGATCCTTAGGATCTTCCGCATGGATATAATAAATCTTCTCAGCCTTCTTGGCATTTTGATTGCCGTGACAGGAGACTGAGCAGAAAATCAGCAGGCAGCAAGCCAGTCTTAACAGAAGTTTAGAAATAGATGACAAATTGTACATGACACATCAGTAAATTCTTGTAGTAAACATCTTCCTTATTATAGTAAAGCGTATTCCACGATGCGGAGACATTCATGGATAACCCGGGAACAATCAGCCAGTTGGCACCCAGAGATACAAATGAGTTGAGGTGGTTGTAAATGCCCGGAGTATAATAGACATCACTGAAGGTTAGTTCAGGTGCACTTCCCGCTCCGCACTGCGCCTCAATGAAGGTCTTTCCGTCTTCATATATATAGTAACGGCCTCTGAGTAAGACTGTTCCAAATAACTTGCTGTGGAATGAACCTCCGGTTAGTTTTGTACCTGCCATAAAATGACCGCTTTGCCAGGTTGCAGCCAGGTTGATTCCGTACATCTTGGAACTGTCTGCCATATTGCGGAACAGGGCGCCCGCTCCAAAATCCCAGTTGTCTGTTGCATGGTAGGTGAGGTCTATGTTAACTGCAAACTTAGGGAAGTATTTGGTTCCGTATGAGAGGATTGCGTTGCCCGTCCAGCGGCTTCCCATCTCTCTTGTATAGTCAACGTCAAAGCGGTATCCTCTTCCGCCGCTCTCCGGTTTGTTATCCTCGCTGGCCTCAAAACCGGCTCTTCCGGTGTAGTAAATCTTGAGTCCCAGAGTGTTCTGCTTCCAGGATCTTGAGTAACCGGCCTCTGCAATACCGTTCTTAACGTCAGTGTCTGAGAATCTGAACCAATCGTAGCCAACCTCAATAGTGTTCTTATAACGCTTATTCAGAAGGGTATTCATACGCTCCAGATATGCCTTCTCCTCCAGGAGGGCAGGTCTGTATGCACTCTGGAATACGTAAGCGGAATCCCAAATCTTCTGCTTTTCATAGATAACACCGCGGTCATATCTGAGTGAAGCGTTGGTAGGATTCTGTCTGAGTGCAGAGTCTAGAACTACTGCAGCTCTCTCGTAATCTCTCTGCTTCATAAGCTTAAATGCCAGACGCTCAGATACATCTGCGTATGCACCCTTTAACAGTGTATCTCCCGGATGATCCTTAAGAAGCGGTCTTAAGATTGAGAGTGCGGCGTTGTCTTCTCCTGCAAGAGAGAGTCTTGTAGCCTCTTTCTGCTGGAAGTAGACGTCATTAGGATAGACGCTGTAGGCCTTAGCCATATAGAGTTCCGGAGTAGGGGAAGCCTGCATTGCATACCTTAAAGCCCAGTAGTTGTCCGGATCCAAAGAGAGCAGATTGTCACAGACGCGGAGTGCCTTAGGTGAAGAGCCCTCCTGCATAAGTGATTTGATGTAAGGAATTGCCCTCTCCTCGTAAGCTGCTGTAAGAGCCTTTCTTGCAGTGGTGTCTTTAGTCTTTACAAACTCTCTGTAGATAAGGTCTAAAGATTCATCCAAACGTCCCTCTTTTGCAAGAATGTTTGCATAGTCTGAGGTAACAACCCACTCGGGCTCGTAACGGAGTTTCTCCTTTAGAATTTCACGGGCCTTTTCAAACTCGTTCTTGTTGATGTAACAGGTTGTAAGTCTGCGTACTGTATTGGCCATCATCTCATCGTCAACACAGTAGGAGTGAATCTTCTCCAGAATAGGAATTGCCTTAGCCCAGGCCTCTTCATTCATATAATCTGCAGCCTCCCTCATTCTTGCCCTGTTTGCTGCAATGTTAATGTCATACTCCCTTGGATACTTAGCCTCAGCCATTTCCAAAGTCTTGGCGGCCATATCGGGGTGGTTGCTTCTCAGATAAACCTCATACTCCATAAGCCAGAGGTTAGGAGCATCCTTTCTTCTCTTTCTGGTCTCATCTATATAATGGATGCAGTCATCATAGTAATTCCTTCTGAATGACTCGCTTAAGAGGTACTCCAAAGACTCTGAACTGTGAGTTCTGTTGTATGCTCTTGTATATAGATTATAGGAGTCTGCATCCTTTCTCATATAAGCGGAGGCCTCCACAATCCTGTCATAGAGAGCCTGTAGTTCCGGAGAAGGATTGATATTCAGCTGCTCCGCAACAAAGGAGATGGCTCCCATATTGTTACCGGTAACAAGGAGGAGGTCTGTAAGTTTCTTGTTCAGATCTACGTTACCCGGGTTGTAGTTGATTGCACCGCTGAGGGCGTCTGCCGCATCTGCGTATTTACCTCTGGTAATCAGTATATTGGCGAATGCAAGCTGGTAATCTACCTCCCTTGGATTGATCCTCACCATATCTCTGAGGGCCTCCTCTGCTGCCTCCGGATCATTGCTTGTTCTTGCCTGGGTATAAGCGCTCTCCAAAAGTTCGTAGTGGTCTGCAACAAGTGAAGCGTCATTAGGATAAATCTCTCTAAGTCTCTTAAGCAGAATGTTGGCCTCCTCGTAGTTTCCCAGTTTTTTGTAGAGGTCTATCTTTCTTACCCACAAGCCTTTCCAATAAGGGTTAACCTCCAAAAGCTCATTAATGTAGCAGATGGCGCTTGAGTAGTTTCCTGTAGCCTCCTCCACATTAACAAGCATCTGCTTGGCATCCACGTGGTTATAGTTGATGGAGACGCACTTTACAAGGTGGAATCTGGCCTTGTCCGGATTCTTTGCGTTCCACCAGAATATACCTGCAAGGTAGTGGAGGTTAGGATCATGCGGCCATTTCTCCAACGCCTCGTCCAATACCTCTTTTCCTCTGTTCCATCTGTGCTGGGCAAAGAGCTGTTCAATCTGGTCTGCATACTGGCCCGGGGTCTTGAACTTGAAGAGAGACTCCTTTGGCTTTTCTGTGTTGTTCTGCTGTGCATAACAGTTTGAAACGGAAATAGTTGCCGCTCCAAAAACCACCAGCACAGCTGTAACGATATATCTTTTTAAATAACTCATCATCTGCTATTGTGAAGTCTTTACACCCTTTCTGGTCATTGCACCCCAAACCATCTTCTTACCTGTAATGTGCTTGAGATATCCCCTTAAAGCAAAGTATACGATAACCGGGTGATATATAAACGGTTCCAGGGTAGAAGCCAATATAAACCAGAAGTAGTTGGATTTCTTCTCAAATGATCCCTTGAATTTCATATCAAAGTTGATCACCATCATTGTAAGCACCTGGGCAAAGGAGAACAACGTGAAGAAAATCAGAATCATAGTCTCCCAGTTGAGGCTTCCGCTCAAAATAAGGTAGAGTATGAAGAGGTAACCGGACAACTCCACAACGGGAGCAGCCAACTCAAATATCATCACATACGGAAGAGAAACCATGCCGTATGTATGGTATCTTCTCTTAAAGAGCATATCTCTGTGGATTGTAAAGAACTGGAGCAATCCACGTCCCCATCTCATTCTCTGACGTGCCAGGACCTTAAGGGTTGGAGGTCCTTCAGTCCAGCAGCAGATCTCCGGAATCTGAACAATTCTGTACTTCTCGCCGCTATCGCACATATAACGTATCATTCTGGCAATCAAATCCATATCCTCCGCAAAGGAGTCTCCGTCATATCCTCCCGCCTTAATAGCAACGTCTGTATCAAACAGACCGAAACCTCCGGATACGTTGATCATTCCGTTGATTGCCGCAAATGCAGATTTACCAATAAGATAGGATCTTGCATACTCCAGATCCTGGAAGAGAGGAATAAGGGAATGAGGCGGAAGCACCTTCTCCATCTGACCCTCTTTTACTATACAGCCGTTCAACATACGCATAGATGCACTCACGGCAATCACTCTTGTCTGAGACTGCATCAAAGGCCAGATACAGCGGTAAAGAGCGTATTTCTCAATAACGCAGTCCACATCCGTACATATAAAGTAGTTGTTGGCTACCACGTTGATACCTGCGTTTGAAGCGTCTGCCTTTGTACCTCCGTTCTCTTTATCAACCACTTTCAGCTTTTTGAACACAGGGTTATCTGACTTGGTTGCATAGACGCATCTAAACGGTTTGGTCTTAATCTTCTCAATGTATGCGTACGGAACCTTTACAAGGTCAAAGTGCTCAATAAGCAGTTCAAGGGTTTTGTCCTTGGAACCGTCATTCACAACAACCACTTCATAATCCGGGTAGTCCAGGTTAAGCAGAGACTGTACGTTTGTAATGATAGTCTTCTCCTCGTTATATGCAGGCGCAACTATTGAGATACCCGGCGTGTATGGAGAGTCTCTGAGGATTTGTATGGTATACTCGGGATCGTGGAAAATACGACGCTTCTTATGTCTTTTAAATGAGAACCTTACCATCAAGAGGTAACTCAAGATGATACCGCCCGAATAGAACAGTATGAAGTAATCAAAGAATGTCGATATGGCGTTATGCATATTTTCTACTGTCTATATATTCACACTCAACGTGGTCAAAGAATCTTATGTCATCCTCTTTGGCCTCCTTCTTAAGTAACTCATACGCAGCCCTTCCCGCAGAACCGTAATCGTACAGGTTTCTCAGCAACCTTATCTTAGTAGCCGCTCTGGTAGACTCCTTAAAGTCCTTTACAAAGAAATCCACCACTTCCGGGTTGCCGGATTTGATATTACCCAAAGCCTCTGCAATGACCTCTCTCTCAGTACTTGCCGCATAGTTGTAACGGCGCAGAAGTTCAGGCTCCGCTTTTCTGTATCTGAGTTCTCCCAAACATTTGATAATGGCCAGAGAGAATTTCTCATCCTTGCTGTCCTTAAGCAGATCCAAAAGTTCCGGACAGTCCTTCTTACTCTGAAGAAGTCTTATCTCGTTCACCGCAAAGAGCCTAAGCTCCTCATTTATAGGGTAAAGGTTACACCAGCGCACAAGGTTTGGAATGGAGAGATGATTCTTCTGCCTGTATACGAAGACGTTGTGCAGTTTAACCATAAGCTCTTCAGATACATAGCCTTTGCTATCCTCGGTAAAGATTTTGAAAGGGTAGGAGGTACCGTAACGGGCCACGTGCAGACGGGAACTCATTCTAAGCTTCTCATCCCTTGCGTAAAGGTATCTTGATGCCACCGCCTCTTTAAGGTCTGTGTTATCATCCGTAATGTTTTTAAGAGCGTTAAGACGCTTCTTAAGATTTCTGGCCTGCATCTGTTTCTCAAAGTACGGAGGCATTCTAAGGGCAATTGTGAGGTTTCTCCAGTTGCTTCTGTTGAACTCCTCATTGTCCTCAATTTTATGGTAAAGGTCTCTAAGAATAGGAACGAAGAGAGAGGTCTTCTTAACGTTCATCTTATAGTTTACAGGAAGTTCAATTGCCTGAGCTATATCGTTAGGATTCATCTTGTTAGGGGAGAGGGCAACCTTCTCTATCTTATCCTCGTAGAGTTCCCTGTAGTGTTTGAGCCTGCGGTTGTGGCGGGCATCTTTAACCGCCTTAATGTAGTTGATTAACAGAGTAATAAGAATGTAAATTACAGCTATGTTGAGGAAGAGTGAGCACACGCGTATTACGGGCGGATATTCAATCCACGCGTAATATATCCCCATGATATAATACTTAATGTACTCTAATGACGTCAAACTGTAATACTCCATTCTTACCGGCCTATAATAAGCAAGCCAAGATACTGAAAACGGCGCGAATTTACAACTCTTTACCTATTATAAAAAGGAATAGAGTGCTTTTATTACAGTTTGTAACAGATTTGTTTCAGTTTTTGAAACCCTCTTATTTCCCAAACAGAGCGGAAACCCTCTCAACAACCTCTGCTGAGCTGCTTTCCGGACTCATAACCAAATCCGGCTTTGTACTTACAAATTTGAACTCTCTCTTAAAACGCTGCTCTCCTCCGCCTGTGATGTTGAGCATTATTGTCTGCTCCGGTGAGACCTGATTCTCCTTTAGGGCCTTTATAAGACTCACGATGGTTACACCTGCAGCAGGATGGACGTCTATTCCCTCCAGCTCTTCAAACATATCGCAGGCTTCCGTAAGTTCTCCGTTTGTGGCCTTCTGGAACTCTCCGTTGGTAGCAACCAGGGCGTCAAAGAGACCTCCCGGAACGGAATATGGCGGTTTGCGGTTGGAAAGAACGCTGGCCTTAATCATAAGGGCCCTCCTTCTGCCATCCTCCTCGTCAAACTGAGGAAGTGCGCGACTGCGCATCATCCAGGCGTCATACATTGGGGTGAAAGGAACATTCTGTGAAGGAATGAGCTTCATTATTTTGTCTCCGAACCTTCCGTCTGCCTTAAGGCGGAGGTTGGATTCGTATGCTGCAATTGTACCGGTACCGCTTCCCACAGCCTGAAAATAGGCGTCCGGAATTTCTCCAATTACCTGAGCTGCAGAGAGAACCGTGGTTGCCATTCCGTCTCTTCTTGCCACGTTCTTTGCACCGCCCTCCTCCATAAAGAGTTCTGAAGCGTTGAGTTTTGCGGCAAGGGCAATGGCGTCAAAGTAGTCGCTTCCCTTTGGAGGGCAGATAATCTTTACGCAATCATTTAGCGGCTCCTTAAACCAGAGAGCACCCATATTGTCCTCCGGTATGGCAATTACCAGCGGAATGTTGTTGTCTGAGCAGACCTGTGCAAAGGCACGTGCGGTGTTGCCCGCAGAGGCCACAACCAGAATCCTCTTGTTCTTCTCCGGCAGACGGCCGCATACGGAGTAGGCCTCGGTCTCCTTAAAAGAGCAGGTTCTCATTTTGGCTCCAATCTCCGGCCACCAGCCGCTGAAGGTGATATAGAGATTCTTCAAATTGAGTTTTTCCGCCAACTTCTTGCTCTTATAAGTAATTGGAGCACAGGAGTTTTTAAGCATACGGCCTATAGGCATCCAGTCTGCAAACTTGTAGATGCCGTAGGAGTCATCCTTAAACTCAATCTGCTTCTTCTCATAAATGGCTCTGATTAGGGAATTTCTGGAATCCTCAGGATCTGCCATAAGCCAGCCTGTATCCTCAAACTCTCTGCCACTCAAGCAGTTCTGTAATCTGTACGCTGTGGGTTTAATTTCCATATTAATTGCTTTTAATATTTTCACATACAACTTCCGCAAAGTCTTTTACAGGGATAGGGGATTTCTCCCGGAAACTCCTGTAACAGAGCGGACAGGCGGTAACAATGCTCTGCGGATTCTCCGCCGTGAGATTGTCTATAGAACTCTCCGCAATCTTACCGCGGTCTTTGTTATCCAAAGTGAGGGAACCCAAACTTCCTCCGCAGCAGATACTTTCATCTCTCTCCTTCTCCGCCTTCTTAAGTTCCCCGATGGCTTTCAGTACATTACGCGGCTCCTCATATACACCGCACCCTCTGCCAAGTTCGCACGGATCGTGATAAACCATTGAGAGACTGCCCTTTGTAACTTTCAGTTCTCCCTTCTCTATAAGCTCGTTCATATACTGGGTGTAGTGGAGAATCCTTATGTCCTTAAGGTCATAATCATCCTTGAATACCTTGTAACATATAGGGCAGGAGAGAAGCAGAATCTTGCATCCGCTCTCCATTATCATCTTCTTGTTCTTGGAAATGAGCTCTTTGGCAGCCTCCGTGCGTCCGGCCAAAAGCATAGGACGGCCGCAGCAGATTCCTCCCTCCCTGTCTGCAAATATGAACTTCTTGCCCGCACTCTCCAAAACAGTGGTAACGCTCTTTATTATCTTTGGAGTAAGGTGAGACATACACCCTGCAAAATACATTATATCAGCCTTTTGATCACCTTCAACAGGGAGGCTGAATTTATCCATAGGAGCGTAATCATAAGACAATTTGGTATTGCTTGTCTCTCTCAAAGCTCTTCTGATATCCGGTGAATTGACACCCACAGGGCAAAGGGCATAGCACTTGCCGCACATCAGGCACTTTTCTGCTATCTCCTTAACTTTCTTTTCATTATGCCTTCTTAAGAATCTAATAAAGTACACGGATGAGTACTTGAGATTCTTCTTCTGTGTGTTCATAGGGCAGGCATCCAGGCAGAGGCCGCAACTTGAGCAGGCGTAGATTTCCGCCTCCGCAAATCCCTTTCTTGGCTTGCGAACCTTAAGACCGGCGTTGCGCATCAGAATGAGCATTGGCTCCGTCAGGATGTGCATATAGCGGCTGAAAGGCATAGCCAAAAAGAAGAGTCCCAGGCAGATAGAGTATAGCCACCATGTCGGGAGGAAATTGAGTTCGTTGCCAAAGAAGCTCTTAAAGAGCCAGTTGAGCGGCCTTGTAAGAAAACTGCCGCCGCTAAGGTCTGCAGTAAAACCTTCAGCCAGAAGGCGTAATGGGAATATAGCCCAGAGGCAGTAGAGAGCCACACGGTCTGCAAGGGAGGGTTTGGTGGTGTGCCTCATTCCCAATGCAATTGAGCGAACCCTCTTGTACATTGCCAGAGCAATACCGGATAGTACATAGAGCAAAAAGAAATCCATCAGGAAGAAGAAGAGACTTCCTCTAAGAGTCTCATGCTCAGGAGACATCCAAATAAAGAAACGGTAGAAGATAGGGTAGTAGAGGGCTCCGTCTGCAATGGAATCAAGGTGGCGTGGTGCAAAGAGAGCAACCTCAATATGGCCCAAAACTATAAGCATGAACCAGCCAAAGGCTATGGCAGAGTGCATATAGCCGAGTAGGGGCTTTCTCTTCCATATCTTAGTGTGTATCAGGCAGTCACAGAATATATCCTTAATGTTCTTTACCGCGGTTTTAGGAGTGAATATAGATACCAAAAGTTTCTTTCTATCCTCCGCAGTAAGGTGGTATAGTATCCTTATAAGACCTATCAAAAGATAGACTATAATGAAACTGATACCTATTACAAACGGCAATACGAAGTGATTGTAGCTGTTTGGATATCTGTCAATTATACCTTCCGGTGTAATTTGAGTGTACATTGTGTTGAGTAGCGTTGTCATCTTGCCTGGTAGATTTTGTTAATTGACAGAATAAGATGACGGGTGTTGATTCCGCGCGGGCAGACCATTGTGCACTTTCCGCAGAACATGCAGTGAGACAATAGATTAAGAGCTTTCTCCTTGTTTCCGTTCTGAAGATTCAGAAGGGCGCTTCTGAGTGATGTCTCCTCAAATACGCCGGCACTGCAGGAGGCGGTGCAACTACCGCACGCCATACACTTGAGGGCATCGCTCTCAGTCTCAATGAGTTTAGAGAACAACTCCTTATCTCTCAGATCCAGATTGACTCTGGAACTTGGGCTTAAACCGAATCCAAAGTCTATCATCTCTTATTGAAGGTTTCAGTTATGTAATTGTCTATCTCCATAGCCGCACTTCTAGCCTCGTGCAGAGTGTCCGGCAGAGTCTTTGGACCCGTTGCCGCACCAGCAAAGAAGAGACCCTCAAGGTTGCTCTTTTGGAGAGAGAGCATAGTGTCTTTTGTGGAGAAGAATCCATCCTCTTCTACAGATAGATTCAGCTGATGTCCAACCTGATAGCCTGATTCGGAAGGTCTCATCCCTGCCATCAGAACCAGAGTATCCAGAGTTACTTTTATAGGTTTGCTGGATAGGGTATCCTCTGCCTTTACAAGCAATCTTCCCTCAGATGTCTCCGCAACCTCGGATACTCTTCCTCTTATAAATCTTATACCCATTTTCTGAGCCTTAAGATAGAGATCTTCGTAATGTCTTCCGAACATTCTCAAATCCATATAGAAACAGAAGACGTCCGCCTGAGGAAATTTCTCCTTAATGTGGCAGGCCTGCTTTACTGCAGTTGCACAGCAAACCTTGGAACAGGCTGGATTGCAGGCTTTTTCATCCCTAGATCCCACACAGTGAACAAAGCCAACCGCTTTGGGTTTCTTAATGGAGAAGTTACCTTTGAAGTACTGCTCCAAATCTGCATTAGTTATTACTCCTTCATAAACACCGTAACCGTACTCCTCCTTCTTTTCCGCCTTGAAGAGGTCAAAGCCGGTAGCCAGAAGAACGGCATCTGCCAGAACGGTAATACCGTTGGAGAGTATTACGTTGTATGATTTATTCAGAATGTTTACGCTCTGTACCTGCGTGTCTGTGAAGTATTTAACTCCACCCGTCTTCTTAATCATCGCCTTGAGAAGATCCTCTGCCTTTAAACCATCGGGAAAGAGAGTATCCCATTTGGCCAAATGTCCGCCCAACTGCTTCTCCTTCTCTACTAGGATAACATTGTATCCCATCTTCACAAGGATGCCGGATGCTTCCAATCCTGCAGGGCCGCCGCCAATGATAAGTATATTGTTCTTCATAAGATTTATTTTAGACAATGTGGTTTTTCCGGTTCCCCGATATTCTTTCCGTTTTTGCCCAAATACTTTTTGGCTGGGTCGTACGGTATCCCCATTTTATCCAGAAGTGGCTCAACTCCAACCTGATGCGTCTGTAGTCCCAAATCCCAAGGGTCATATCCCATCACCAGTCCGGCCACCTCTTCGTAGGTGAATACGGGTATGCCGTGCCCGTTCTCTCCGTAAGTCTTTCCCTTGGTTTCTGCAATTACATACTGCCATCTGTCTAAGAAGTAGGGACATCCCGGACAGTTGGTGATAATCATATCCGGCTTGAAAGGCTCCATACTCTCAAACTTCTTGTAAGTATTTGACATTGAGTAACCTCTGTTGCCCTGGATAAGGTACTGACGGAATCCGAATCCGCAGCAGTGTCTTCTTTCTGGATAATCTACGATTTGACCGCCCCAGGCCTCAACCATACCCACCAGAACGTATGGATACTCTGCTCCTCCCACTCCCTTGGAAGGGAACATCTTTGAGTAGTGACACCCTATATGCTCCACAACTCTAAGCGGCTCTCCGGTCTTGACATTCACCAATTTATACTTGGATTTGGCTGCAATCTGATTGCGGTACTTGAAAATTAAATCGCTGGCGTGAACCAAAAACTTAGGTTTTGCAAACTCCAAGCGGCAGCTCTTCCAGAGATTGTCCGCTATTTTCTCCTGAAGTTCAGGATATTCCCTCCAGGTCTCCATAGTCTCGCAGTAGAGTCCGAATGAGGTAATGCAGGAGCAGACATAGTTCTCGTAACCATATTTTTTCATCAGGGCAAACTGACGGGCTATAATAGTCATAACCGTCTCCTGAGGAATGGTATCTGAGTGGTAGGCAATTCCTCCGCAGGTTGTATGGTGCTCAGTTTCAAATATATCCTTGCCTAATTTGTTGCGGGTAATATCCAAAAATGTGACTTCCGAAGCGGGGAAGAAACTCTGTCTTATGCAACTTCTTACATAGAAGTAGTGGTCTTCAGGAATCTCTTTCTGATAGTCCGCCCATATTTTCTTTTTGCCTTCGTAAATCATCTCTTAGTGGTTAAAGTGGGTGTTTTTACATTCGGAATAGACTTTCTGAGAAAACTCCTCCTCTGTAAGTCCAAGTTCCTCAGCTTTTTTCAGACCTGCGGCCCTTACGGCTTCCAGTCTGGCCGTTGCTCCCGTTATGTCGTATATTCTCTTGAGTTCGTCCAAATCTTTCTGAGGAATCTTTCTCATAGCCCCCGGGCCCTCTCCGTCCAGATTGCCGCCCAATCTTGCATAGAGGTCATCTATATGCTCTTCCTCCCATTTCCAAACCAATCCAGCCTCCTTATGCTCGTTGTACTTGAAGTTTCTTGGATAGACGCAGTATCCAAAGTTTAATACGTTATGGTTCAAATCTTTACAAAGAAGAAACATCTGTCTTCCCTTTTCAGATTCAATAAAGAACCCCGTCTCTATAGAGAGGTTTCTCAAAGCCATAATAATGAGACCTGCAGCGTTCTTTCTAGGGCATCTGGTAACGCAGCTCATGCACTCTCCGCAGTACCAGATAGTATCACTTTTGAGCAGTTCTTCTATCTGCGCATCATCCTGATGCTGAACAATATCTACAATTCTGCGCGGGTCATAGCGGTAGAACTCCGCCGCCGGGCAGATTGCCGTGCAGGTACCGCAGTTTATACAGGCGTTCAATCCCTCCTTAATCCTGTAATCCTGCATTAATCTATCATATAACTTTCCCATCACTTGTTCTCCTTATTTACACACTCTTGCGGGTAGGGTATTTTTTAGCCAGCTCCAAGAGATTTACATCTTTGCTCATGTTCTCCGCCATCTTGCTCAAAACTTTAATGAAGTTGGACATATCTTCTTTGGAAATACCTTTGATTATATGATCTACAGACTTCATAGCCAAAGCAGTTACCTCTTCTTTAATTTTCATGGCATACTTTGTAACTTCTATGAGATTCTGACGGCGGTCTTTAGGATTGCTTACTCTGCGTACAAGATTTCTCTCCTCCAGACCGTCAACTAACTTAACCACAGAGTTTTTATCCTTTAAGATGTAGTCTGATATTTGTTGCTGGGTTAGCACTCCCTCGTCCCAAAGGGTGTCCATTACCAGGAACTGTTCCGGGGTAATATTAAAACCCTGACTCTCAAAAATACTTGTTACATACTGCTTAAAGCGGTTATGTACAAGATTTAGAAACATTCCTACCTGCTTGTTGAGTATCATGTATTATAGTATGATATTTTACTATTTATGGAACAAATATATTAAAAAAAACAAATTCGGCAAGTTATCCCACGGTTATTGTGCTGTATACATAAAGGACGTATAGGGCCAGAAGGAGTATTCCCTCCGAACGGCTTATCCTTCTTCTGGTGGCGGAGAAGAGTACCAGCACCAGGGTAGATACAAGCAGAAATACAAAGTGTGAATGGTTTATTCCCGATAGTTGAAGAGGGGAGATTACTGAGCATCCTCCCAATATGAGGAACACATTAAAGACATTGGAACCCACAACGTTACCCAGAGCAAGTTCTCCTTTTTTCTTTATTGCTGCTATGACGCTGGTTGCAAGTTCAGGTATGCTGGTTCCAACGGCAACAATGGTGGAAGCTATTACAAGATCACTCACTCCCAATCTCTTTGCAATATCTGTTGCACTGTCTACCAGTAAGTTACCTCCATAAATAAGAGCAGCCAGACCTCCGGCGAACATTAGCAGAGATATCCAGATATTCTTCTTAACAACCTCCTTCTTTTCCTGTTCGAATTCTTCTTTTCTCTTTGCTGTAAAGAAATTATAGCCAAGGAAAATGCAGAAGAGTATAAGCATTACCAATCCCTCTCCTCTGGAGATTACGTTCTGACTCATATCATCATCAATAAGCAATTGGTTTATCTGGTTGTCAAAGCAGATGATTATCAGCACCAAAGAGGATATGGTCAAAAACTGCAAATCTTTTCCCAGGTTGTCTCTGGTAATCTTAAGGGGAACCAAAGCACAGGTTAACCCCAATATTAACAGAATGTTGCAAATATTTGAACCAACTATGTTTCCAACTGTGATACCCACACTTCCTTTAAGTGTACCAAGAAAGGAGACAACTGCCTCAGGGGCAGAGGTACCTATGGCAACTATGGTCATACCAATAACAATATCGGAAATACCAAAGCGTGAGGCAATTCTGCTAGCTCCGTCTACAAGATAGTTTGCTCCTGCTAATATCAGTGCCAGGCCGGCTATGAGAAGAAGTACAGTTACAGTCATATCAATCAATATTCATCCCAACTCTTAATCTGGATCTCATCCATATCCATAGTGCAGAAGGCGTTTATGAAGGCACTGGCCAGGCGGGTGTTGGTAAGAAGCTGAATGTTGAAGTCCACTGCGGCTCTTCTTACCTTGTATCCGTTGTCCAACTCCGTCTTGGTGAGGTTCTTAGGAATGTTTACCACCATATCTACACCCTTCTTCTGTATAAGGTCTATTGCCTGAGGAGATTTCTTCTCACTCGGCCAGAAGACCTCTGTTGTTGGTATCTTGTTGTCTTTCAAATATCTGTATGTTCCACCGGTTGCGTAGAGGCGGTAGCCTTTGCGGCTGAGGTTCTGGCAGGCCTCCAGCATCTCAGCCTTCTGTTTTCCGTCTCCTGTGGAGAGCAGAATTCCCTTTGAAGGAACGGAGTAACCAACTGAGAGCATGGACTTAAGTACGGCCTCAGAGGTGTCGTCTCCAATGCAGCCAACCTCTCCGGTGGAGGCCATATCCACTCCCAGTACAGGGTCTGCCTTCAAAAGTCTTGAGAATGAGAACTGTGAAGCCTTAATTCCCACATAGTCCAAATCAAACGCGCTCTTATCCGGAGTCTTGAACTTTTCTCCAATCATTATCTTGGTGGCCAGTTCTATGAGGTTGATCTTAAGAACTTTGGATACGAACGGGAAGCTTCTTGAGGCTCTGAGGTTACACTCAATAACTAAAATATCGTTGTCCTTTGCCATAAACTGGATGTTGAAAGGACCGCTTATCTTAAGCTCCTGGGCTATCTTGCGTGAAATCTTCTTAAGTCTTCTAACAGTTTCAACGTAAAGCTTTTGCGGAGGGAACTGAATGGTTGCGTCTCCTGAGTGGACTCCAGCAAACTCTATATGCTCGCTTATGGCGTATGCCACAATCTCTCCCTCCTTTGCAACCGCGTCAAACTCTATCTCCTTGGCGTGTTGGATGAACTCGCTCACAACTACCGGATGCTTCTTGGAAACCTCCGCCGCCAGTTGCAGGAACTGCTTGAGTTCGTGGTTGTTGGAGCAGACGTTCATTGCCGCGCCGCTGAGTACGTAACTTGGTCTTACAAGCACAGGGAAGCCAACCTTATCTACAAACTTATGGATGTCATCCAATGTGGTAAGCTCGCTCCAGCGCGGCTGGTTGATTCCCAAACGGTCCAGCATTGCGGAGAACTTGTGGCGGTCTTCTGCATTGTCTATAGATTTTGCGCTGGTGCCAAGCAGTCTTACATTGGCATCGTTGAGCCTCATTGCCAGGTTGTTAGGAATCTGACCTCCCACACTCACAACCACTCCTGCAGCAGCTTCCAACTCATAGATATCCATAACCCTCTCGTAGGTGAGTTCGTCAAAGTAGAGGCGGTCACACATATCGTAGTCTGTGGAGACCGTCTCAGGGTTATAGTTAATCATAACTCCTCTCCAACCACACTTTCTTATTGTGTTCAAGCAGTTTACGCTGCACCAGTCAAACTCCACGGAACTTCCGATACGGTATGCGCCGCTGCCCAGAACTATAATGGACTTGCCGTCCTTTTCATAGTTGATATCGTGAGCGGTACCGTTATAGGTGAGGTAGAGGTAGTTGGTCTTGGCTGGGAACTCCGCAGCCAGGGTGTCTATCTGTTTTACAACAGGGGTAACTCCCAGAGACTTACGGTATTGGCGTACAATATCTGCATATCTATCCGGATCATTCTTGTCTTTAAGAACCAGGCGTCCAATCTGGAAATCTGAGAAGCCGCTGCCCTTTGCCTCCTGCATGAGGGCTTTGTCTATCTGCCTGAGGTCTTTATACTTAGCCAGTTTCTTTCCGGTAAGGTGAATGTTGTAGAGTTTCTGGAGGAACCACTTGTCTATCTTGGTGGCCTCGTGTACCTTATCTACGGAATATCCGGCTTCAAACGCCTTGGCTATTACAAAGATACGGCTGTCTGTAGGCTGTTCTAACTCCTTCTCTATGTCGTCCACTCTCATCTCCTTGTTCCCCACAAATCCATGTGCTCCTCTTCCTATCATTCTCAGTCCCTTCTGAACGGCCTCCTCAAAGCTTCTGCCTATGGCCATAACCTCTCCAACGGACTTCATGCTGCTGCCAATTAAACGGCTAACTCCGTGGAACTTAGAAAGGTCCCAGCGTGGAATTTTACAAACTATGTAATCCAGTGCCGGCTCAAAGAAGGCAGGGGTGGTTTTGGTTACTGAGTTCTTAAGATCAAAGAGTCCGTATCCCAGTCCCAGTTTTGCAGCAACGAATGCCAGCGGATAACCTGTTGCTTTTGAGGCCAATGCAGATGAACGGGAGAGACGGGCGTTCACCTCAATCACTCTGTAATCCTCACTCTGAGGGTCAAAGGCGTACTGAACGTTACACTCTCCTACAATTCCAATATGTCTTACAATTTTTATTGCAATCTCTCTTAAAAGGAAGTACTCGTGGTTTGTAAGTGTCTGAGAAGGAGCAACTACAATACTCTCTCCGGTATGGATTCCCAGAGGGTCAAAGTTCTCCATATTGCAGACCGTAATACAGTTGTCAAAACGGTCTCTTACCACCTCGTACTCTATCTCCTTCCAACCCTTTAGGGATTTCTCCACCAGAACCTGCGGAGAGAAGGTGAAGGCCTTGGCTGTCAGTTTCTTAAGTTCTGAGTCATTGTTGCAGAATCCGCTGCCCAATCCTCCCAGTGCGTAGGCCGCTCTCACAATTACAGGGTAACCCAAATGGCGGGCTGCCTTGAGGGCGTCCTCTATGTTCTCAACTGCATGGCTCTTAATGGTCTTAACTTCAATCTCATCCAGCTTCTTTACAAAGAGTTCACGGTCCTCGGTATCCATAATTGCCTGGATAGGGGTTCCAAGTACCTGAACGTCATACTTTTTGAGGACTCCGCTGCGGAAGAGTTCCACTCCGCAGTTAAGAGCCGTCTGGCCTCCGAATGAGAGAAGTATTCCCTGAGGTTTCTCCTTCTTTATGACCTTCTCCACAAAGTAAGGGGTAACGGGGAGGAAGTAAATCTTGTCTGCAATTCCCTCCGATGTCTGTACGGTGGCAATGTTAGGGTTAATGAGCACGGTCTTTATGTGCTCCTCTTTCATTGCCTTAAGTGCCTGAGAGCCCGAGTAATCGAACTCTCCAGCCTCTCCTATTTTTAGGGCACCGGAACCCAATATGAGTACTTTCTTTATGGATTTCATCTAAAGAAGATTTATAAAGTCATCAAATAAAAATTCTGTGTCTGTAGGACCGCTGGTTGCCTCCGGGTGGAACTGCGCAGAGAAGAAGGGTTTCTTCTTGTGGCGTATTCCCTCGTTGGTGTTGTCATTCATATTGATAAAGAGCGGTTCCCACTCCTTTGAAAGGGTACTGTCATCCACTGCAAATCCGTGATTCTGAGATGTTACAAAGCAGCGGTCCGTGCCTACCATCCTAACCGGCTGGTTATGGCTGCGGTGTCCGTATTTCAGTTTGTAGGTGTTGGCTCCGGCGGCACGTGCCATAAGCTGGTTGCCCATACAGATGCCGAATATAGGCTTGTTGCCCTTCATTGCAACCTTCAGATGTTCAACCGCTTTGGTGCAGAGTTCCGGGTTTCCCGGGCCGTTGGAGATAAAGAGGCCGTCCCACTCCAGGGTGTTGAAGTCATAGTCCCAAGGAACTCTTACAACCTCCACGTTTCTCTTAATGAGGCACCTTAGTATATTGTTCTTAACTCCGCAGTCCACCAGCACAACTCTCTTCTTTCCTTTTCCGTAAACCTTTGTCTTCTTGCAGGATACAATATCTACTTGGTTCTCCTTGTTAGGATCTGCAATAGGGGCATATTTTCTGCTTCCAATAGGAACTATCCTTCCCAGCATAGCTCCCTTCTCCCTCAGAACCTTTGTCAGTTCCCTGGTATCCACACCGTAAATTCCCGGAATCTTCTCTTTTTTAAGCCACTGATCCAGGCTCATTGCGGAGTTCCAGTGGCTGAAGTTCTCGGAATAATAGGATATAACCAGAGCCCTTACGTGTATCTTATCAGATTCGAACACTTTGGATACTCCATCTTCCATAAAATCTTTAGGCACACCGTAGTTTCCTATGATAGGGTAGGTTATGCAAAGAATCTGACCTGAGTAGGAGGGGTCCGTAAGACTCTCCGGGTAGCCTACCATTGCAGTATTGAAGACTACCTCTCCCTCTGCACTCTTCTGATATCCAAAAGAATAGCCCTGAAATTCAAGGCCATTCTCCAAAACAAGTTTTATTTTACTTTCAGATTGCATCTTTTTTTCCATTTCGGGCGCAATTTACAAACTTCTTGCAAATATTCCCCAGAATTCTTCCTTTAACATCTCCCAAGTTTTCTGTTCAGCAAAACTTACCCTCTTACAGTAGTTGTTAAGAAGGAATACCGCCTCATCCCTCTTTCCCTCTTTTATCAATTTAACCGCCTTATCTTCAAGGTATTTGGTATCCTGCAGTATCATCTGGTCATATTCAGAAAGCCACTCCTTTATCTTTCCCTGGGTTCTGTCCCACCCAATTGTGGCCAGGCGGTTGGTCTCTCTAAAGCGCCAGATGGCCGCATCACGGCGGTAACGCTTCTGCCCGCACACCCCAAATCCATCTGGAAGTTCTGTCTGACCTGCATAGATAGGCACGCGTGGGCTCTGAGCAGGGTTGTCAAAGGCAAACCAGGCAACGGCGCCCACCTCATCCGGCAGCCACCCTCTCACCTGAATAATATGTGAATAGGAGCACTGAATAACCGCAATGGTCCTGTTTCTTGGTGCACTCCTAGGCTGTAGTTTATTGAGCAGAGTCCTTACGTTGTTTGGCATAAAGGTGCTTATAGGAGCAATGCTGTCTACCACCGTACTGTCTTTACCGTCAGCAGTTTTTACTCTCTTTTTCACCCCAATTTTTAGGTTTTTCACCTGGTCCAGTTCCGTTCCGTCATAAGTCTCTCTGTAGAACTCAAACATCCTCTCAACAGTTATCTTCTCATCCGGTTTGACGGAGAACGGCATCTCAGCATCATTCATACTCAACCCCAGACTCGGTGCCATGCGGCTCAGTACGTAAAACTCTCTTACTGAGTAGTTTTTAGGGTAGGTGGTTACCATTGGCCAGAACTTGAACTCACCCTTTCCGTCCCACAGACCCAATTCTTTGCATCTCTCTCTTAAATCCGAGCCGTACATAAAGTAATCCGGGTTGTTGAAATCTATCACTCCAATCTTTGGCACGTTTGCAGAGATGGAGGCGTGGTCATCCGGCAACTTCTGTGCCGCCCACAGTGCTCCGGGCTTCTTGCCGCTCTTTCCGCTACCGTAAATCTCAAAGAGCCATGCCTCATTCTTATCTATAATGGTGAGTGACTCTCCCCAGTCTCCGTAACCGTATTCCTCTGCCAGTGAGCCCATTAGCCTAATGGCGTCTCTTGCGGTTGAGCATCTTTGCAGCGCAATTCTCTCCAGCTCCTCAATCTGAAACAGCCCCTCCTTGTTCACCAGTTCTCTCTTTCCCTCCGTAGTTGTCTCTCCCATAGCCAATTGCTTCTCGTTCATGCAAGGGTAGGCTACGTTCAGATAGCGCAGCGTCTCCTCCGTAGGTGCCGGTATTGCCCCTTTAACCACGGTGTTACGCATATCAAACGGCTCCTCCGTGTGGAGTTTTCCCCACACAATCTCATCCAACGCTCCCGCTGCAAACTTCTTGCGAGGCTCCATCGTGAGCCAGGTTCTGTAGTTGGAGTCACAGGTATGGGCGGTCATAAGCGAGCCGTCACTGCTGGCTCCCTTTGCCACAAAAATGGAGGTGCAACTCTCCTTTACCTCAGGTTCTAAAGAGTTAACAATCTGAGCATAAGAACCAACTGAAATAAAAACAGATACAACGCAAATGGATAAAAATCGTTTCATATAAATGGAATCAAAAACAATATTCAAATCAGAACAAATATAATAAAACTATCACTTATCTTTGCCGTATGTTAATCACCCTGGCCCTTATGGTTGTGGGAATCTTCATTGGCAGGTTCCTAAGAGGAAGAGAGCAACTGAACAAGACCGTCTCCTTCCTTCTTATGCTCTCTGTCTGCATCCTGCTCTTTATCATGGGAATAAGAGTGGCACTCAACCCAAATCTAAAGAACGCCTTCTCCTCTGTTGGAGTTATCTCCTTGATACTATTTTTCTTTGCCACAGCCTGCTCAATACTGGCAGTCTACTTCTTTACCAAAACCAAACAAAAGACCAAATGAGAGACAGTATCATCATATTGGGGAGTTTTCTTTTGGGACTTGCACTGGTTTTAACCGGTCTTCTGCCGGAGTCGTTCCATACTCTGGATTATGCAAACTACTCCAACTGGGTGCTCTATGCCATGATGTTTATTGTGGGAGTAAACATTGGATTATCATCTGATATCAAGACAGTTATAAAGAACCTCCCCAAAAGGATTTTACTTCTCCCTGTAGTTACCTTCCTTGGAACTCTTGCAGGTACTCTTATTGCCTATGCCGTTATAAGGCTGATGGGTTATGACTTAACCCTCTTAAACGCTGTAACCATCAACTCTGCAATGGGTTACTACTCCCTCTCAGCCATTCTTATCACCCAAGCATGGGGCGCAACCTTAGGCTCAACAGCCCTCCTAACCAATCTTATGAGGGAACTCTTTACTATCCTGATGGCCAAGCCAATAAGCAAGCACTTTGGCAAATATGCCCTCACAGCATCAGGTGGTGTCACCGTAACTGACACCACCCTTCCAATCATCCTTAAATGTGACGGCAATGAAATCTTCCCGGCCGTCCTCTACTGCGGCGTGGTCATCAACCTCACCGTCCCATTCCTCCTCACCCTTTTGCTCTCCTTGTAAATTCTCTTTTTGATTTATCGGGAAAATTGTGTTAATTTTAAGGATTAAAAGCAAAAAAGTATAAATGGTTTAAATATGAAAAGAATAATAGAATGTGTGCCCAACTTCAGTGAGGGGCGCAACAGAGAGGTGATTGACAAAATAGTAGAGGTAATAGCATCTGCAAAGGTGACGGTAGATGGTGTAAGTGAGAAAGTTAAGGTGCTGGATGTAGATCCTGGAGAGGCAACTAACAGAACGGTGGTGACATTTGTGGGAAGTGTTGAGGCTGTCTTGGAGGCTGCTTTCCAGGGAGTTAAGAAGGCAGGAGAACTTATAGATATGCGCTGTCATAAAGGTGCTCACCCAAGAAGCGGAGCAACTGATGTGCTGCCGTTGATTCCAATTTCCGGTATTACCCTTAGTGAGTGTGCAGAACTTGCCAGAGGGCTGGCTAAGAGGATTTTTGATGAACTTCAGATTCCTTGCTACTGCTATGAGGCTGCTGCATACAAGCCGAAGAGGAAGAATCTTGCGGTGTGCAGAAGCGGTGAGTATGAGGCACTTGTGGAGAAAGTATGTGACCCTGAGAGAAAGCCGGACTTTGGCCCGGGCAAGTATACGGATGTGGTAGCAAAGAGCGGGGCCATTAACGTGGGAGCCCGTAACTTCCTGGTAGCCGTGAACTTCAACCTGAATACCACATCTACACGCAGAGCAATGGCTGTGGCCTTTGACGTAAGGGAGAAGGGAAGAAAGATGAGAGAAGGCGGTTCTCTTACAGGCAAAGTGCTTAAGGATGAGAACGGTAACGATTTATGGCAGCCTGGAACCCTTAAGGGCTGCAAGGCAATAGGCTGGTATATAGATGAGTACGGTATTGCTCAGGTATCTATGAACATTACTGACATTGAGGCAACGTCTCTGCATGAGGCTTACGAGGAGGTATGCCGTGCGGCATCTTTGAGGGGACTCAAAGTTACGGGAACAGAGATAGTTGGACTGGTTCCTAAGAGAGTTCTTATGGATGCCGGAAGGTTCTATCTTGCCCGTCAGCAGCGTTCATTGGGAGTTAGCGAGGATGAAGTAATGAAGATTGCCGTAAAATCTATGAGTCTGGATGACCTTAAACCGTTTGTGGTAAGGGAGAAAGTTATCGAGTATCTGATGGAAGATCCTAAGGAGATGGCTGTTAAAGAGCGTCTTATAAGGATGACCTGCAAGGACTTTGCAGTGGAGACTGCATCTGAGTCTCCTGCTCCTGGCGGCGGTTCAATCTCCGCATATATGGGTGCACTGGGTGCAGCTCTGGGAACTATGGTTGCCAACCTCTCCTCTCACAAGAGAGGATGGGATGAGCGCTGGAAGGAGTTCTCAGACTGGGCAGAGAAGGGGCAGGCCCTTATGAATGAACTTCTTGCACTGGTAGATGAAGATACGGCTGCATTCAACAAGATAATGGATGTTTTTTCAATGCCTAAGGGAACCGAGGAGGAAAAGGCAGCTAGGGCTGCCGCTATGGAGGCTGCAACTCTTTATGCTACAGAGGTTCCGCTCAGAACATTAAAGACCTCATTCAAGGTATTTGAAGTTGCCTCTGCTATGGCAAGTGAGGGTAATCCTAACTCAGTTTCAGATGCCGGAGTTGCTGCAATTGCGGCAAGAGGAGCGGTATTCGGAGCCCGTCTGAACGTACACATTAATGCAGAGGGGCTTAAGGATAGGGCTAAGGCAGAGCAACTTATGAAGGAGGCGGATGATGTAATGGCTAATGCCGTATTGGCGGAGAAGAAGATACTGGAGATTGTAGAAAACAAAATAAAAGGTTGATTCTATGACATTTAAAGAGGAGATACTAGCAGGGTTGGGAGATACTCTGCCAAGTGTAAAACCGTATGACGAGAAGATAAATCATGCTCCTAAGAGGAAAGATATTCTGACCGAAAAGGAGAAGAAACTGGCGCTGCGTAACGCACTGCGTTATTTCCCGGCCAAGTTTCATAAGGTTCTTGCAGCGGAGTTTCTGGAGGAGTTACGCCTCTACGGAAGAATCTATATGTACCGTTACAGACCTGATTACAAGATATATGCACGCCCAATAGATGAGTATCCGTGCAAGAGCGTTTATGCGGCCGCCATTATGGCTATGATTCAGAACAATCTGGACGAGAGGGTAGCACAACATCCGCACGAGCTCATAATCTACGGAGGCAACGGATCAATATTCCAGAACTGGGCCCAGTACCGCCTTGTAATGCAGTATCTTGCAACAATGACAGATGAGCAGACACTCTCCATGTACTCCGGTCATCCAATGGGTCTTTTCCCTTCACATAAGGATGCTCCAAGGGTTGTGGTAACCAACGGAATGGTTATTCCGAACTACTCCAAACAGGATCACTGGGAGAAGTTTAACGCACTGGGAGTGAGCCAGTACGGTCAGATGACTGCAGGCTCATATATGTACATAGGACCTCAGGGAATTGTACACGGTACAACCATAACCGTAATGAATGCCGCCCGTTTGCAACTGCGTAAGAGAGGTATTGAGGGAACCCGTGAGAATATGGCGGGAATGCTCTTTGTTACAGCAGGTTTGGGAGGTATGAGCGGAGCACAGCCTAAGGCGGGAAACATTGCCGGAGTGGTAAGCGTAACGGCGGAGATTAATCCTTTAGCAGCGGAGAAGAGACACTCCCAGGGTTGGGTGGATGAACTCCATTACTCTCTGGATGAACTGATTGGAAGAGTTAAGAAGGCGGTTTCTGATAAGGAGACCGTTTCACTTGCATACGTGGGCAACGTTGTGGATCTCTGGGAAAGACTTGCAGAGGTGGGAATTAAGGTGGATATAGGTTCAGACCAGACCTCACTTCACAACCCTTGGTCCGGCGGCTATTATCCTGTAGGTTACTCACTTGAAGAGTCCAAGAAGATGATGGCTGAGGAGCCTGAGAGGTTTAAGGAGGCTGTTAAGGCTTCACTCAGAAGACAGATTGCAGCAATTAACCGCCTGGCGGATAGAGGAATGTACTTCTTTGACTACGGCAACGCATTCCTGTTGGAATCTTCCCGTGCAGGTGCGGATGTAATGAACGAAGAGGGCGGATTCCGTTATCCTTCTTACGTTCAGGATATTATGGGGCCTATGTACTTTGACTACGGGTTTGGTCCTTTCCGCTGGGTATGCATGAGTGAAGACCCTGCAGATCTTGCAATGAGTGATTCTCTGGCTGTTAGAGAGCTACAGAAAGAGGCCGCAATATCTACAGACGATATTAAGATGCAGATGTTTGACAACATTCACTGGATAGAGGAGGCCGGAAGAAACAACCTGGTGGTTGGCTCACAGGCCAGAATACTCTATGCGGATTGCATTGGAAGAGTGAACATTGCACTGGCTTTCAATGATGCCATAAGGAAGGGAGAGATAAAGGCGCCTATAGTTCTGGGAAGAGACCACCATGATGTCTCAGGTACGGACTCTCCGTTCCGTGAGACCTCAAACATCTATGACGGTTCACAGTTTACCGCAGATATGGCAATTCAGAACGTCATTGGTGACGGCTTCCGCGGAGCAACCTGGGTATCAATACATAACGGAGGCGGAGTAGGCTGGGGGGAGGTTATAAACGGAGGCTTTGGAATGGTAATAGACGGAAGTGCTGACTCTGAAAGACACATTAAGGAGATGCTGCACTGGGATGTAAATAACGGAATTGCACGCCGCTCATGGGCTAGAAACTCCGGTGCTGAGGATGCAATTAAGAGGGAGATGCAACGTACCCCGAATTTGGTAGTTACCCTTCCTAATCACGTAGATGACAATATAATAGAGGAATTATTCTGATTCTGTATGGAACATAAAATATCATTTGACCATCTCTCCCTGGAGAGAATAAAGGAAATAATTGACAAGAAGATGACCCTTTCCCTCTCCGATGAGGCGGAAAAGGCAATAGTAAAGTGCCGTAAGTATCTGGACAGTAAGATGGAAGACATAGGCAGACCTGTCTATGGTGTAACCACCGGGTTCGGCTCTTTATACAACGTTACAATACCTGAAGACCAACTCTCTCAGTTGCAGTATAATTTGGTGGTAAGCCACGCCTGCGGAACGGGAGAGAGAGTTAGAAATGAGATTGTAAAACTGATGCTGCTGCTTAAGGTGCAGTGTCTGTCATACGGCCATTCTGGGGCGCAACTAATTACTGTACAGAGGCTTATAGATATGTTCAACAATGACATTCTGCCGGTTGTCTACCAGCAGGGTTCATTGGGAGCATCCGGAGATCTGGCACCGCTGGCGCACCTTTCACTTCCTCTGATTGGGTTGGGAGATGTAGATTACAAGGGCCAGGTAAGAGAGAGTGCTTCAGTATGGAAAGAGATGGGTTGGGAGCCTATAAAGCTGCAATCCAAAGAGGGTCTGGCACTTCTGAACGGTACCCAGTTTATGAGCGCCCACGCAGTATGGTCTCTGATTCAGTGTCACAGACTCTCCAAATGGGCGGATATGATTGGAGCAATATCACTGGAGGCATACGACGGCAGAATAGAGGCCTTCTATCCGCTTACCCACCGTCTTCGCCGTCACAGAGGACAGTTGGACACCGCTGCAAGATTTATGGATTTGCTTGAGGGCAGTAACCTCATTAACAGGCAGAAAGAGCATGTTCAGGATCCTTACTCCTTCAGATGTATTCCTCAGGTTCACGGAGCGGTGAAGGATAATATCCGTTATGTGGAATCAGTTATTGAGAATGAGATTAACTCCGCAACGGATAATCCTAACGTATTCCCGGATGAGGATATGATTATCTCCGCAGGAAACTTCCACGGAGAGCCTATTGCAATACCTATGGATACTCTTGCAATTGCTATGAGTGAACTTGCAAATATCTCAGAGAGAAGGATTTTCCGCCTTATATCAGGCCAGAGAAGTCTGCCTAAATTCCTGGTGGCAGCATCCGGTCTGAACAGCGGATTTATGATTCCTCAATATACCGCCGCATCTATAGTGAGCCAGAACAAGGGACTCTGCTGGCCGGCCTCTGCAGATTCAATTCCATCTTCACAGGGGCAGGAGGATCACGTAAGTATGGGTTCCAACTCAGCCACCAAACTTGTTAGAGTTGTGGAGAATACGGAGAGAGTACTTGCAATTGAGCTCTTCAATGCGGCTCAGGCACTGGACTTCCGTCATCAGATGACAGGGTGTAAATCTTCAGATAAGATAGAGTCAATATTTGAGGCATATAGAAAGGAAGTGCCTTATATTGAGGAGGATACCTATATGCATCCTCTGATTGAAAAATCAATTGAATTTATCAGAAAATTCTGATTTAGAATATGGGCAAAAGATTATTCATAAACATTAAAGAGCTCTGCGGCATTCTCCCTCAGGAGGTTAAAAGAGTTGAGGGGGCTATGATGGATAGGGTGGAGAAGATTGAAAACGCCTATCTTTTGGTAGAGAAGGGGAAGATTGCCTCATTCGGCAAGATGGAAACCCTTCCTTTGGAACTTAGAGAAGGTGCTGAGGTTGTGGATCTTACCGGAAAAGTAGTTATGCCCGCTTTCTGTGACAGCCACACCCATATTGTCTATGCAAAGAGCCGAGAGCAGGAGTTTATGGATAAGATTGCCGGACTCTCCTACGAGGAGATTGCAAAGCGTGGCGGAGGCATTCTGAACTCTGCGGATGTACTGCGAAAAACCTCTGAAGATGAACTCTTTAGAATATCTTCAGAGAGGCTCTGTGAGATAATGGAGAAGGGGACCGGAGCGGTGGAGATAAAGAGCGGTTACGGTCTCAATCTGGAGAGCGAGATGAAGATGCTGAGAGTTATAAAGAGAATGAAGGAGAGTTATCCCATTTTGATAAAATCTACATTCTTAGGGGCTCACGCGGTTGGAAGAGAGTATGTTGGAAGGCAGCAGGAGTATGTAGATATGGTATGCCGTGAGATGATACCTGCCGTTGCTGCGGAATCTTTGGCGGATTATGTGGATGTCTTCTGTGACAAGGGGTTCTTTGACGTTCCTCAGACCGCTCAAATACTCTCAGCTGCAGCTAAATACGGTATCCGTCCAAAGATACATGCAAACGAGTTGGATGTATCTGGAGGAGTGCAGGTTGGGGTGGATTACGGTGCTGTTTCCGTAGATCACCTTGAGAGGACTACGGAGGTTGAGATGAACTACCTTAAGGGAAGTTCCACAATGCCGGTTATGCTGCCGGGAGCCTCCTTCTTTTTGGGTATGCCGTACGGCAATGCCAAGGGGTTTATAGAGAGCGGGTTGGGAGTTGCTCTGGCATCCGATTACAACCCGGGGTCTTCTCCAAGCGGAGATATGAGATTTGTATGGGCGCTGGGATGCATAAAGATGCATCTGACTCCGAACCAGGCCTTTAACGCCGTTACAATCAACGGCGCTTACTCAATGGGAGTTGCAGAGAGGGTGGGGTCCATTACGGTTGGAAAGGAGGCAAAACTGATTGTGACAAAGGAGATTCCGTCATTGGGATTCATCCCTTACTGCCACCACACGCCGTTCATCGAGAGAGTTATAATTTAAAATAACATACTATGAATAAACGTTTTAAAAGAATCCTGACTTTTTCCATTCTGATGCTCTTTGCAACTGCTGCAGTTGCTCAGACCATCAAGTTCAATCCAAAGTTGGATGCTGTTTCTGACGACGAGGTAAAGATGACAACCTATGCTCCTGATACCTCGGCAAATGCGCTCTACATCTACAAGGGGATGTTCCGTTCCGTCTATCTTACTCCGTCCGGCGATTTTGCGGTGGAGAAGACATACCGTTACAGAATCAAGATTCTTAAGGAATCCGCCAAAGATTTGGCAACGTTTCAGATGGTTTACCGTACGGACGGTGATTTAAGTGAGAAGATTACTGATATTAAGGTTACAACCTTCAACTGGGAAAACGGTAAGGTTGTAAAGACAAAGATGAGCAAGGAGTTTATCTTTGACAAGAAGTATTCGGATAATATGAAAACGCTCTCATTTACGGCTCAGAATGTTAAGGTGGGGTCCGTTATTGAGGTTAGCTATGTGCGTAAAAATCAGCACTTTTGGAATATAGGAGAACTCAATTTCCAGGGAGAGTATCCTATTAACTGTATGGAGGCTAAGATAACCTATCCGGATATGCTGAAGTTCAATCTGATGAGCCGCGGTATTAAATACTACTCTCTGGTTTCAACGGGTGAAACTAAGGCGGTTGTCCTTAGAGGCGGCGGAAGCTTTGACTATGAGAACTCAGTGGAGGTCTATAAGGCTGTCAATGTTCCAGCACTTAAGGCGGAGGGAAACATCTATTGTATAGACCAGTTCTACAGTGCTGTGGAATATGAACTTAGAACTATAAAGTATCCTAATTCCATTCCTAAAAACTATGGTGCTTCCTGGAAGGATGTGGACAATCAGTTCTATGAAACCAAGGTATGTACTGAGATTACCTCGTCCTGCAAACTTAAGAGCGAGGTGGATCCTATAAAGAACTCAACGGATTTGTCTTTTGAAGAGAAGGTGGTGAAGATCAGAGAGTTGGTGGCATCTAAGGTTAAGTGGAACAAAAAGATCAACATGTTGCCTGCACCTATCTCTTACACGCTGAAGGAGGCTTCCGGAAGTAATGCAGACATAAACGCATTGGTGGGTAACTGCCTCAATTATGCGGGATTTACCGTTCACCCGGTTCTGATTAAACTCAGAACAAGCGGAGAACTTGCAGAATTCCACGTCTCTTATGATGCCTTTGATACCTTTATTCTCAAGGTTATAGACAAAGAGGGCAAGTCTTTATATCTGGATGCCTCAGATGACAATGGATATATCAACGTACTGCCGGATAACTTCCTTGTAAGCCAGGCAAGAGAGATAGCCAAGGGATTCCCTTCTGCCTGGGTAGATCTTACAAATCCTAGCAAGAACACCCTTATGATTGACGTAAACGGTAAACTGGATGAGGATGGTCTTCTTACCGCAACAATGGCTATGAGTGCCTATAACAGCGAGTCCAGGATGATTAAGACCATGTTCAATGCATTGGATAAGGATGACGAACTCTTTGAACAGCTTGAGGGCGGAAACTCTTACACCGTTAACTCCGTTAAAAAGGAACAGAATAAGGATTATACATCTACCTGCAAGGCTATAGTGGATTTGGAGCAGCAGATGCAGACTGCATCCGGTTCAGAAGGAGAGATTATCTATCTGAAACCAATCATAGAGCATTTTCACAGAGACAGTTACTTTAAGTCAGAAACCAGAAGCGTTCCGGTAGACATAGACCGTCGTAACACTGTAATTTACCACTTGAAACTGGAACTTCCGGAGGGGTGGAGCGTTGAGCAGATGCCTAAGAGTGAGAAACTCGGAATGCTCAAGCTAAATATGAACGCAACTGTAGTCTATAAAGTTGTGGAGAATGTTCTGGAGGTGACATACAAGACAGTTACCAACGAGATGTTTGTAGAGCCTGGGGATTATCCGGATTACAGAAGATTTTGGCAGCAGTTGGTAAAGATTGAAAACGAGACAGTAGTACTTAAAAAGAAATGAAAAAGTTATTAGTTACCCTTCTTCTTTTACTGCCTGCTTCTCTCTTTGCCCAGGAGGTGGGGGCAGAGATTCTGAATCTTAAAGAAACCTTTGACCTTAAGAGCGTTGCAAACGGAACCTATACAGTAAACGCAAAGATTCAGGTTAATAAAGAGTCCGGAAACTCGGAGGGACGGATTGTAATAGTTACAGACTCGGACAGGTCACTCTCCTCATTTTCAGCTACAATTACCTCACCTAGCGGAACCCGCAAGATTAAAAAGAGTGATTTGGAATCTCGTGCATTGGCAAGAGAGCTGGCGGACGATGTCTATCTCTATTATTATCAGCCTAATGTTCCGTTCCCTTATACCATTGAGTATGAGTACTCTATCTATTACAAACGAGGCGTCAGCACTTTTCCTACATTTATTCCTGTAAGGAGTGAGGATGTAAAACTGGTTAAAGGCGAGTATGTGATAGATGTTCCGGCCGGATTTGGAATTCAGTACAGTTCTCCACTGGAAGTTAAGCTGGACAAGAGTGGAGTGAGAGATGTATATACCTGGAAAGTAGAGAATTATGAGGGCTTTACGGATGAGAGTTATATGCCTCGTATATTTACCGTTGTTCCATACGTCTATGCCTCTCCAATCAACTTTATGTACTCCAAGGTTGAGGGAAAGCAGGGAGACTGGAAAGAGATAGGGAAGTGGCTCTATGAGCTTCAGAAAGATACCTGGGATTTATCTGCAGCAGATGTTGAGAAGGTACGCTCTTTGGTAAAGGATTGTTCTACTCAGTATGAGAAGATTAAGGTACTCTATGATTATCTGCGCCTGAACACCAGATATGAAAGCATACAGTTGGGAATAGGGGGGTATAAACCATTTGAGTGTTCCAAGGTTATCAGAACAGGATTCGGAGACTGCAAGGCTCTTTCCAACTATATGAAGGCCATGCTTCACGTAATAGGAATAGAATCAGATTATTATATTGTTCATACGGATAAGCCTGATTTGGAAAAGAACTACGCATCCGTGGGGCAGATGAATCACGCTATGCTTGCGGTTCCTATTACGGATGAGGGAGTTATGAAGGGAGATACCATTTGGATGGAGTGTACCAATCCCAATATTCCTCTGGGTTACAGACATGATAACATAGCCGGTCACCAAGTGGTTTTGATTAAGGAGGATGGGGGCGTTTTGACCCGTTGCGGAGCCTATCCGGATTCACTCTCTATGATGAGAAATGACGTTAAGGTGATGGTCAGCTCTACGGGAGACGCTCAGGTAAGCGTACATCAGTCTGCATATCTGGACTTTTCAGAGTCTTTGATATCTCTGCCTCAGAGGGATCCTAAAGATCAGTCCCGCTTCTTTGCAAGAGAGATTATTGTCTCCAGCAATGAGCCAAAAATCATTAAGATGGAGAATAACTTCAACGATTATCCAAAATATGGAAGAGCCTTTGTTCCTTGTGCAAAAACGGACTTCTCCTTTGAGTGCCGTAACTACGCCGAGAGTAACGGAGACCGTCTCTTTATACCTCTAACTCCTTTAAAATATGGCTTTTCTGTAGATAGGGGTGATAGAAAGAACCCTGTTCATGTAAGCAGCTCCGTATCATACTTAGACAGTATAGTTATTGTAGTCCCTCCTACCTATGAGATAGAGTCACTACCTAAGGCTGTAAACGTAGATTGCCAGTGGGCAGATTTCTCCTCAACAATTAAGGCGGAGGGGAGCGTGATAACAGTGATTCTCTCCGTAAAGACCCGCAAGGGAGATTATCCTAAGGAGAGTTATGCAAAGTTCCGCACTGCGGCACGCAAGTATAACAATATGTGCAAGGCCAAGATAGTTCTGAAGAGAAAATAGTCTCTATCTATCTGATTCAATTAACTTTAGAAGTTCATCAATAGCTTGGGAATCCGGTACCGATTTAAGGACCGGATTCTTTCCTTTGTAGATGGTGACAAGGCCGCCGCCCTGGCCTACGTAACCGTAGTCTGCGTCTGCCATCTCACCCGGGCCGTTTACTATGCAACCCATAACGGCAATCCTAACTCCTTTAAGATGAGAGGTTTTCTCCTTCACTTTATTGAAGGTCTCCTCCAGGTTGTATTGGGTTCTGCCGCATCCCGGGCAGGCAATATATTCCGGATGATAAAAGACTCTTCTGGCTCCCTGGAGAACGTTCTCTCTGAGGGCCTTCATCTCCTCCTCGGAGTATGGAGAACCGGTAATGGTAAAGTCATCTATCTCCTTGGTTAAGAGCTTACAGCCTAGGCTTGCCGCAACTCTGATAATAAACGGATACCACTCCTTTTCATTGCATTGGAAAAGGGAGAAGGGAACGGTAGGGGCTTTGCCCAGAGGAGAGAGGAATTTCTCTACCTCTTCACTCATTCCGCTCTCAAAGAAGGAGGCAATCTCCTCTCCTGCAGGTATCTCGTTTACAGGGTTTTCCGTGAGTGAAACCCTTATTGTGTCTCCAATCTTCTGCCTTAACAGTGCTCCTATCCCGATGGCGGATTTGATTCTGCCCTGATCTTTATTGCCCGCCTCAGTTACTCCCAGATGAACCGGATAGATGGTGCCGCTCTCTTTCATTGCGGAGTAAAGAAGGGTGTAAGCATTGCTCATCACTATGGTGTTGCTGGCCTTCAGTGAAACCACAACTCTTTCAAAATCAAGCTCTTTGCACATATTGAGCCACTGCATTGCAGCCTGCATCATACCTTCCGGAGTGTTGCCGTACCTGTTTACGATCTCCTCTCCCAAAGAGCCGTGATTAAGTCCAACTCTTACCGCAGTTCCATACTTTTTGCACTGCTCTATAAACTTGGCAAACTGCCCCTGTGCATCCTTATGTACCTGAGCAAAATTGCCGGGATTGATTCTCACCTTATCTGCTACTGAAGCGGCGGCAACAGCCACCTCCGAGTTAAAGTGCACGTCTGCAACCAGCGGAGTATTAACGCCCTGGCGGTGTAGCTCAGTCTTTATTTTATCCAGCGCCTCAACCTCTTTCATACCCTGTGTTGTAAGTCTTATAAGACGGGCACCCTTTTGGGCCATCTGAAGGCACTGATTGACGCTCGCTTCAACATCCTGAGTATGAGTGTTGCACATTGTCTGAACAGCAATAGGGGCAGAGCCTCCTATGGTCAGATCCTTAATCTTTACCTGGAGTATCTTGGTCATTTTCAATTCTTTCTGGATGGTTTGTTCTGTGGGTTCTTATATGAGGAACCGCCTATGCGGTAGAAGAGTCCCGCAGAGATAATAATCTGAGAGGTATGAGTTGAGACCCATACATCTTTGTAAAAGACCTTAGGGTCATAGGTATTGCTGAGGTTGTATTTATAGTTTGCCTCCAGGTGAATCTCAAAGGGACGGAAAACAAAGGCCACTCCGCCGCCTCCTATAATCCCGTAACCATATTTCTTATAGGTAGATGAGATGGATGGATCCAGCAGATCAGAGAATGAAGCACTCAGCTTATATGAGCCGTAAGCGCCCAAATTTAAGAGAAGTCTCATATTCCAGAAGTCTATCCTGAACTGAGAGATAAAAGGGAGCGTAACGGTCTGAAAACGCTCTTTTCCCTCCCTGATTACTTTTCCGTTATCATCCAAAATAGTTGTGGTGTAGCCAACCTCGTTAAACTGCAGTCCGGTCTCTACTCCAAAGAGTGAGATTGCATTCCAAAGTGAGTGATAATATGTGTAATAGATACCAAAGTTCTTTGGAGTCATCAGAGACTTCTTATCATAATCTACGCTGAAGTAGATATTGTCTATTGCATATCCCCACTTTACTCCCAGAAGGTGTTCTCTGATTCTGGTGCTGTCTTTTACCTCACCTATAGGTTGAGCGTTTCTGAAGGAGTGCTCGTCAAACTCCTTCATAATATCCACGGTATCAACTATCTGTGACCAACCTTCAGAGATGCTGAAGAGTGAGAGCAGTGCAATTATTATGATTTTTCCCTTTTTCATCTATTCAAATAGTTTTTTCAGATCTACGCTTTGAGTAAGATCCGTCTGTTGTCTAAGCGTTATAAGTGTCTTACGGTCAGAGAGCTTCAGCAATCTGGCCTTCTCCGGAGGGATTCTCTTTAATACGTTACCCACATCAAGTTTGCCGTTACCGTTCTTATCTTCAGTTATCCTGAAGGAGTAGTTGCCGGCATTCAGATATGGAAACTTATACTCTCCGTCCCTGGTAACTATATACTTAAGATAGGTTTTATCTCTCTTCTCGTTCACAAGTTCCACTATGTATCTTTTACCCTTTGTGTTGTTTATCTGAAGGGTAATGGAACTGAGGTTGTCATCATTAGGGAGGGAGAAGTTCCTGCGCAGCGAGTCATTGGTAAAGCCGTTCACGTCTTTGAAAATGCCTGCCGGAATTCTTACAACGTAATCATTTCCAACCTTGTACGGTTCATCTGCATAGATGGTGTAACGCAGTATGTTGGTGGAATCCTTAACGGCGTGGAATTTAAAGTTGGAGACAACCTTTCTCGGAGTGGCGGTTGTAAAGAAGAGAGAGTCAAAGTTGGCCTTAATCAGAGGGGTAGGGAAGGTGAGTTCAATTCCCATATTCTCAACGTTTTTGGCATCCAGAGTAAGGGTAAATTTGAGCAGATCCTCTCTCTCTTTAGGCTGTTTTACCTCATCCTTCTCCTTCTCTTCATTCTTATTGTTCTTATAAGGGTTGTTCTTGGTGCTCTTACCGGCACTGCTCAGATTCTGAACGTATGCATTGGTAAGGCCGGTGTTGTTCTCATCACCCTTTTTGTTTCCCTTTATCTTGCTCTTATCAAAAGGTTTAACCAGTTTTATACTCCTGCTCTCCGGCACGAGTTTTCCGGTGGAATCTGTCTTTTGGTAGCAGAGACGCATAAAGAGGGTATCCGGAACGCTCTTCCTCTCGTTAATCCAGAATGAGAGTGAATCACCCTCTGCGTTGAACTGGCGGATAATCTTATCCGAGTAAACGCCCTTAATCAAGAAGGTGTCTATCTGAGGGTTAGCGGCGTTGAACTTAAGGAAGCACTCCCTCTCGGAGACTCTTCCGGAGTTTGTAAGGTACTGTCTGTCCGGCCTCTCCTTGAATATGTATATATCCGTCTGGGAAGGTCTGCTGAGGCAGGCAACGGTATCTTTCATATCCATCATCTTAGTCTGAAGCAGCCCCTTTTTCTCCGCGATGGTAGGGGTAATCAAGGTATCACAGAAACCGCCGAACTCAACACCTTTGTCATAGAGGTAGTTATTGTTCTTATCCTCTACTGCGTATATTGTATAAGGAACTCCCTTTAAGGCTCTTACGCAGAAGTATCCCCACTCGTCCGTCTTGGATACCGCATCCGGCAGATCCAAAACTACAGAGGAGTCTCTTGGGTTTTGATAGAGAGAAATGAGAACTCCCTTCTTAGGAAGCAGAGTCTGGTAATCCATTACGGTTCCGCTGATTAGCAGGGAATCTTTGCTGCTTCCGGTGGAGAAGGTATAGACGTAGTTGTTGAAAGGATTGCCCTCGTTAACATCAGATATAGACTCTCCAAAGTAGATGGAGTAGGTTCTGTCTCTCTTCAGCGTATCGTTGAAAGTTATAACAACACTCTTCTTCTTGATCTTTGCGGTAGGCCTCTTAATCATTGGAGGTGAGACCACTATCTCTGTTGCCTGGTTCTTGAGCTGAACATATTCGTTAAAGTTCAGATATATCTTTCCCTTCTGGGTAGGGAAGTTGGTTCTGACAGAATCAGGTACGGTTGAGACAATTACAGGCGGTATGGTATCTTTGGGACCGCCCTGCGGACCCTTGGAGGTGTTGGCACAGCTCTGTGAGTAGGAGATGTAAAAGCCTGCTGCACAGAGTAGAGCAACTGCTCTAAGTATGTTTGTTAACTTCTTCATAATCACTCTTCATCTTTAAAGTCCACTCTCTTTGCGGACTCAATTCCCTTCATAGTACCAATGGTCTTGATAATCTCCTCCAGGTCATTGGTATCATGTACGTAAAGGTCTATGTATCCGTAAAATACACCATCGTGAGTCTCAAAGAAGAGCTTGCGTATATTTACGGAGAGCTTAAGGGTTATATACTTGGTAATCTCGTTTACAATGCCCAGGCGGTCTATTCCCTTGAGTTCTATTCTGGCAAGGAAGGAGAGGATGGTATGCTTTGTCCACTTTGCGTTGATGATTTTTCCTCCCTCGCTTGAGGCCAGAGCCATTGCCACAGGGCAGACCTTCTTGTGAATTACAACCTCTCCGTTATCATCCAAAAAGCCAATGATAGGGTCTCCCGGAATAGGGTTGCAGCAATCTGCGGTCTTGTATGTAAGTGTCTTGTCCAGAGGGTTTTCCTTAAGGAGGTAATCCTTGTGGCGGTCTATCTTCTGAGCCTTGCTTTCATCTGTTGCCTCAGTCTCATCCTCCTTCTCCTTGGATGAAGAGAAGGTGAGGTTCCAATACTTGACAAGCTTGTTCTCCTTGTTCTTTTTGAGAATCTTCTCCAGTGGAGCGAGATCTATAAGGCCGGAACCGATCTTTGAGTAGAGTTCGTCCTTGTTGCTCACCTTAAACTCATCTATCAGTTTTTTCAGAACCCTTATATGGAGCTTAACGCCAAGGTCATCCAGAGCCTTCTCCAGCTTCTCCTGTCCTCTCTTAATAGAGTCTTTCACCTCACCTTTAAGGGAATCCAATATGATGTTTCTGGCCTTGGTGGTCTTTACAAACTTAAGCCACTCACGCTGAGGCTTTTGAGAGTCTGCGGTAATAATCTCCACCATATCTCCGTTACGGAGCTGGTAGGAAAGTGGCACAAGCTTCAGATTAACTTTGGCTGCAATTGCCTGATTTCCAATCTCAGAGTGAATGTAGTATGCAAAGTCCAGAGCGGTGGCTCCCTTCTCCAGACGCTTGGATTCTCCGGCAGGGGTGAATACGTATATCTCCTTGGAGAGCAGGCCGGTATGGAACTTGTCCAGAAACTCAAGAGCGTTAACGTCCGGGCTCTCAAGCACTTCCCTTACCATATTGAGCCAATCGTCCATATCTCTCTCCGGATTGGCAATCTTTCCCCCCTTGTAGTTCCAGTGGGCGGCAACTCCTTTCTCCGCAATGGCGTTCATCCTGACGGTTCTTATCTGCACCTCAACCCAGCCTCCCTGAGGGTTCATAAGGGTGCAGTGCAGAGCTTCGTATCCGTTTGATTTTGGAGTACTTACCCAATCGCGAATGCGGTCCGTATTGGAGAGGTAATCCTCAGAGATAAGGGAGTAGATATCCCAACACTGCTTTCTCTCCGAGCTGCCCTTCTTTGGTGTGAAGATGATTCTTACGGCAAAGAGGTCATAGATTTCCTCAAAAGGAATACCCTTTGTCTGCATCTTGTTCCAGATGGAGTAAGGGGTCTTTATTCTCTTGGTAATGGTGAACTTATAGTGCGCCTCCTCCAGCAGTTTGGAGATAGGTTCAATAAAGTTGTCTATTATAACTCCCTTTGTCTGAGTATATTCTGCAATCTTGGCGCAGATCTGGGCGTACTGGTCCGGCTGACGGAACTTGAGCCAGATGTTCTCCATCTCAGACTTAATGCTGTAGAGTCCCAGGCGGTGGGCCAGAGGGATGAAGATATACATTGTCTCACTGAGAATCTTATCCTGTTTCCTCTCAGGCATAGACTCTATAGTACGCAGATTATGAAGGCGGTCCGCCAGTTTGATCAGAATTACTCTAACGTCATCATTCAGCGTCAGAAGTATCCTCTTGAAGTTCTCAGCCTGAAGCGTAGTCTGCTCCTTTCCCCCCTCCATCTTGGTATCCATTGCAGACTTGATCTTTGTAAGACCGTCTACCAGAGAGGCTATCTTGCTGCCAAATAGTCTCTCAACATCCTCCGTGGTGTACTCCGTATCCTCCACCACATCATGGAGCAGTGCTGTCACGATGGATTTATAGCCCAATCCGATCTCCTGCACTACAATCTTTGCAACTGCAATAGGATGAATGATATATGGCTCACCGGAACGGCGGCGGACACCCTTGTGGGCTTCGTTTGCAAATTCAAAGGCCTTTATAACCCCCTCATACTCCTCCTGAGAGGCGCACCTTTTGAGCGCAGCCAGGCGAAGAGATTCGAATTCCCTCTGAATCAGTTCGTTATCTTCTTTAGTAAATTCACTCATCCTTTTAAGGTTTAAAGTCTAATATCTCTTTTACCCTCCATCACCTCTTTGAGCTTCAAAGATATCTTATCTTTCCATTGGCTCTCCTCCATCTTTGCCATTTCCCTCTCGATAAGTTTATATCCCTCCTCTTTAGTCTCCTCTGAGGCGTAGTCCTCCAAATATTCAGCAAGTGTAAGCAGAGCGTTAGGGGTGCAGAACTTCTTAATGAAGCCTGGTATTGCAAACTCCATAAAGTGCTCTCCGGTTCTTCCGGCTCTGTAGCAGGAGGTGCAGAAACTAGGTATAAAGTCCTCACTCATAAGCCATTTTACGGCCTCATCCAAACCTCTGGTATCTCCAACTTTAAACTGTTCACGCTCCAGACTCTGCTTTGCCTCTTTTGAAACATAGCCGCCAATCTCCAGTTTGGTGCCCGCATCAATCTGAGAGACACCAAAATGGATAACATCTTTCCTGATCTCCGGAGCCTCTCTTGCGGTCATAATCATTCCGGTGTAAGGAACTGCAAGACGCAGTATGGCAACCAGTCTCTTAAACTCCTCATCCTTAGTGCGGTATGGGAACTCCAGGTTTACATCCGTAGCCGGCTGGATTCTTGGGAAACTTATGGTGTGAGGTCCCACTCCAAACTTCTCCTTAAGGTGGATGGCGTGGCTTACAAGTCCCATAACCTCAAACCGCCAGTCATAAAGTCCTATGAGTGCGCCAATTCCAAGGTCATCTATTCCCGCCTCAAAGGCTCTGTCCAAGCCGTCCAGCCTCCACATATAGTTACCCTTAATGGTATCTTTGGGGTGATACTGAGCGTAGGTGCCCTTATGGTAGGTCTCCTGGAATATCTGGTATGTTCCTATGCCCTCGTTTTTAATTGTCTTATAGCCTTTTACATCCAGAGGAGCGGCATTTATGTTCACCCTCCTTATAGCTCCGTTTTTGGAGTGGACACTATAAACTGTCTTTACGCAATCTGCAATAAACTCAGGGGTGTAGATAGGGGACTCTCCGAATACCAGAATAAGCCTCTTCTGTCCGCTGTCCTGCAAAGAGGTGACCTCCGCAATGAGCTCCTCCTTTGTAAGTGTCTTTCTTACAGTGTTATGGGAACTCTTTCTGAAGCCGCAGTAGGCGCAGTTGTTTACGCAGTAGTTGCCTATGTAGAGGGGTGCAAAGAGAACAATCCTGTTTCCGTAAATCTCTCTCTTCAGTTCTCTTGCAGCGTTGTATAACTCCTCCAGTCCCTCCTCGGACTTAATGGCCAGCAGGGCTGCCGTATCCTCAAGGGTAAGCGGATTCTTGGAGAGGGATTTTGCAAATATCTCCCTGTAGTGGACTTTGTCCTCTACACTCTTGGAAATGAGGTTGTTAATCTTATCATCATTGATAAAATCCACAGCCCCTTTGCTAAGAGTCCAATCCATATTTATTCCTTTATCTATCATGCTTTCAATTTTAATCTTTCTTCCTTCTCTTTTTTCTTTCTGTCCATATGTGCCTTCAGACTCTGGAACGAGTGGGTCATCTCTGCCCCAATCAGTATCATCATCCAGCTGAGGTTCAGCCAGATAAGGAACAATGGGAAGGCTGCAACCGCTCCGTAAATTCTGTTCAGTCTGGAGACCATAACCTGGGTTCCCGTATAGAGGAACTGCAGCAGAACAAAGGCGAATGCGGCAACAATTGAGGCCCTGAAGGCGTGCCTCCACTCCACCTTGGTGTTTGGTATGTACTTGTTCATCATTGTAAGACATACAACGCAGATCAAGTAATACAAGAGCCATTGGACGGCACCTGCAATATGCACTCCTCCAAGCATTTTAACACTGTACTGGCCTATGCTGTTTGTGGTAAAGACACCCAGCGAGAGGAAGAGCAGAAGCAAAAACGGACTCACCAGAATAAACCCCGTACAATAGGCAACTCTTTTGCCCATGGATCTTCTCTTGCTGATTCTCCAAATTGCGTTAAAATGCCTCTCTATGTTGAAAATAAGCCATACTACAGACCAGAAGAATACGAATGCACTCACCATTCCGAATGTGCTCTCCTTTCCGGTACTTATTATGTTGTTGGCAAAACCCAATGCCTTCTCAATTATCTGCTCGTTCCCCTCAAAAGTGCGGTAAATGACAGATTCAAAGTAGTTTTCCAAGCCCACACCGTCCACTATGAAGAAGATAAGGGCAAGGAAAGGAATTATGGCAAAGGTGGTGAAGAAGGTAAGGGATATGGAGTAGAGGCCAAGTTTGTTGTCTCTGGAGTTATGAACAAGTTCCAACACTCTCAGAAGTCCGTTGGCCACTAACTTTCTTGGGCCCTTAAGAGTCTCAAAATCAACTGTCCAGATATCGTCCCTAAGAAACTTTATGCATATCTGATAGAGTTCCTTAACGGAGTCAATCCAACTGTTGACCTCGCTCCTAATGCCTTTTGAAAAGCCCTTTACACCGTGTTCACCTACCTCGTTACTCATCCAATGCTTTTACAAAACTCTCTGCAAAGAGGTTGAGATTCTCTTCAACTTTCTCTGCGGTAGGCGCTCCAAACGCCTCAACAGTAGGGGATACCAGGTTCAGTTTTGCCTCCTCCGCAAACTTTGCAAGTGCCTTTGCACCGGCGCCGTTCCAGCCGCTGGTTCCGAATATTCCCATCACCTTACCCTTAGGAGCCATAATCTTTATCTCATTGCAGAGATGCTCCATCATAGGGTGCATGAAGGTGTTATAGGCACAGGTTCCCAGTATGAACCCTTTGTATCTCATAATATCGCTAAGGATATAGGAGGCGTTACTTCTTGATACATCGTAAGTTCTGACGTTCTTAACTCCCAACTCAGCCATCTTTGCTCCAATGGTATCCGCCAGGCGTGCGGTGTTGCCGTACATTGAGGCATAGCAGATTACAACGCCTCTCTCAGATTTTGAAGCGGCCCAGTCTGCGTAGAGTGAGATGACCTTCTGAGGATTCTCCTTCCATACAACTCCGTGAGATGGTGCAATCATCTTTACAGGGGTATCTGCCAGTTTGGTTATTGCTCTGGTTACCATCTGGTTGTACTTGGCAACAATGTTGGAGTAGTAGCGTCTCATCTCAGGCAGGAAGATCTCCTCCATATTGTAGTCAGAGTCAAAGATGCCGCCGTCCAGAGTGCCGTAACCTCCGAATGCGTCACAGGTGAAGAGTACTCCCTCCTTAACATCCAGAGTTACCATAGTTTCAGGCCAGTGTACCCAAGGAATGAAGACAAACTTAAGGGTACTCTCTCCAATCTCAACCTCCTGATTGTCAGTTACCGCCATAAATGACTCCTGAGATATGCCGTAGTACTTCTCCATAAGTTCAAAGGTCTTGGCGTTTCCAATAACCTTAACCTCCGGATATTTGGCAATAACGGAGGAGATCATTCCGGAGTGGTCCGGCTCCATGTGGTTGACTACCAAATAGTCCAGTTTCTCTCCGCCCAGTACCGTCTCAATCTTTTTGAGGAACTCACCGTCTGAGCCAAACTCTACGGTATCTATAAGGACGTTCTTTTTGTCCTTGATAATGTAGGAGTTATAGGAGACTCCGTAAGGAATAGGCCAGTTGTTTTCAAATAGGGCCGTACGTCTGTCGTTTACTCCAATATAACTGATTCTGTCACTTATTTTGCTTATTCTCATATCTTTATGTTATTTCTATATATTCTCTTAAAACAAAGTATACTCTTCTCCGTTAGGATTTGCAATTTTGTAGAACTCCTCCTCTGAGATTACGGGAATTCCCAACTTCTCCGCCTTCTGCAGTTTAGAGGCTCCCGCCTTGTTTCCCGCCAGAAGATAGGTTGTGGAGGATGAGACGCTGCTGCCCACCTTACCTCCGTGGGCCTCAATGTACTGCTTCATCAAATCTCTTGATATTGAGTAGTTTCCTGTAATCATTATTGTCATTCCAGATAGGGTATCTGACAGTTTTTCCACCTCTTTCTCTTCAAACTGCAGCCCGAATGAGCGCAGAGCCTCAACCGTCTTTATGTTTTTAGGCTCCTTAAAGAACTCCACAATTGACTGGGCCAGAGCCTCTCCCACATCCTGAGTCTCAATAAGTTGCTCCGCCGTAGCCTGTGAAAGGGCATCTACGCTCTTGTATTCTGCAGCCAGCGTCTTGGCGGAAACTTCTCCTATATGCTTAATTCCCAGAGCGTAAAGCACTCTTCCGAACGGTACCTTTTTGGACTCCTCCAGTGAGGCGCGGAAGTTCTCCACGCTGCGTCCCTTCCATTTCTCCAGACTCAACAGTTGCAAATCATCCAGAGAGTAAAGATCCTCCAGATTCTTTATGAATCCGCGTTCGCACAACTGGTGAATTGCAACCTCTCCAACGTTGATATTCATTGCCTTACGTGAGGCAAAGTGGAGGAACTTGCCCTCAATCTGAGGCGGGCAGACCTCGCTGTTCGGGCAGAAAAACTTTGCCTGCTGAGGGTCTCTGACAAGCGGAGTTGAGCAGGCCGGGCAGAGGGTAGGGAATTGCTCTTTCTCTGATGAAGGCTCTCTCTTTGAGAGTTCTACACGGGTAATCTTTGGAATGATTTCTCCGCCCTTTTCCACATAGACGTAATCTCCCACTCTGATATCCAGAATCTCCATCTGGTCTGCATTGTGGAGGGTGGCTCTCTTAACTACCGTGCCACTCAGCTGGACAGGTTCCAGGTTGGCAACCGGTGTTACTGCACCACTTCTTCCTACCTGATAATCAATGGAAAGCACCTTGCTGAGCGCCTCCTCCGGCTTAAACTTATAGGCTACAGCCCATCTTGGGGTCTTGGAGGTAAAGCCCAGCAGTTTCTGAATAGAGTACTGGTCTACCTTAACCACCATTCCGTCAGTAGGGAACGGGAGACTCTTTCTCTTCTCATCCCAGCCCTCGATATAATTTATAACCTCCTCAATATCATTGCACTGTTTAGAGTATTCAGATATAGGGAGCCCCCATGCTGACGCCTCTTTCAGTGACTGGCTGTGCAGAGGAGTTTTGTAATCTTCTGATGCAATCAGATGGTAGAGCACGCACTGCAGCCCTCTTGAGGCTACCTGGCTGCTGGAGAGCATCTTAAGAGAGCCCGCCGCAGCGTTTCTCGGGTTGGCGAAGGGCTGCTCTTCGTTCAGAATCTTGTCATAGTTGAGGCGGTCAAAGGCCTCAAACGGCATATAGACCTCTCCTCTTATCTCAAATTCAGCGGGATAGCCGCTGCCCTTCAGAGAAAGGGGTATACTCTTGATTGTCTTTATGTTACGGGTGACATCATCTCCCTTCTCTCCGTCTCCGCGGGTTAGTGCTCTTACCAATTTCCCATCGCGATATAAAAGATTTATGCCTGTTCCGTCAAATTTCAGCTCACAGTTGTAGGTGAAAGGGAGGGTGACGCTCTTCTTTACCCTTGCGTCAAACTCTCTGAGTTCCTGTATGTTGTAGGTATTGGCAAGGGAGAGCATAGGGTGGAGGTGTTTCTCCTGTTTGAAAGGGGAGGAGTCTGTCTCCAAATCACTTCCCACATGTTTTGTAGGGGAGTTCTCCAGGGCGTACTGAGGGTAGAGTTTCTCCAGGGAGGCGAGTTCTTTTAGCAGAAGGTCAAACTCGTAGTCTGAGATGGTGGGGGAATTCTCCACGTAATACCTCCTGTTGTGGCTCTCAATCTCCTTTGTAAGGGCTTCTATCCTATGTTTTGCCTCTAAAGAATCCATACAAAAAATACAAAGCCCAAATTTAACCATTATTTTAATAAAAAGAGTACCTTTGCCCCCGTTTTAGAGATATTGAATTATGCAGAAATCTATCGTAATCCTTACAGGCGGTGGTCCCGCCCCTGGAATGAATACTGTTGTGGGCAGTATAACAAAGACATTTATAAGCAACGGATACAGAGTACTGGGACTTCACGGCGGTTACAAGGGACTTTTCTCCCCTAATCCAAATTATTGTGAGTTAGACTTTTTTAAGGCAGACGACATCTTCAACAGAGGTGGTTCTTTCTTGGTAATGAGCCGTTTCAAACCAACCCAGGAGGATTTTGATAAGAATTTCAACCTTAAGTTCTTCCAGGACAACAACATTGAACTTCTGGTAACTATTGGCGGTGACGATACCGCTTCTACCGCAAACAGAATTGCAAAGTTCCTCAAAGAGAAGAACTTCCCAATTGCAAATATTCACGTTCCAAAGACCATAGATAACGATCTTCCTCTTCCTCAGAACATTCCAACGTTCGGATACAACTCCGCAAAGGGTGAGGGAACCAGAATTGCAGCCTCAGTTTACGAGGATGCAAGAACAAACCACACCTGGTTTGTAATCTCTGCAATGGGCCGCAGCGCAGGTCACCTTGCACTTGCAATCGGTTATACCAACCACTTCCCAATGATTGTTATCCCTGAGATGTTCAACAAGAGCGATATCTCAGTTGAGAAGATTCTTAACATGGCAATCTCCTCAATCATAAAGAGAAAGATACTTGGTATTGAGTATGGTGCAATCATAATTTCCGAGGGTGTATTTGAGGGCTTCTCCCCTGAGGACCTCAAGGAGTTCGGAGTTAGTTTCTCTTACGACGAGCACGGTCATCCGGAACTTGGTAAAATTTCCAAGGCTCAGATGTTCAACGATATGCTTGAGGTAAGACTGAAGCAGCTGGGTATCTCCGTTAAGACCCGTCCGGTAGAGATCGGATACGAGATCAGATGTATTACCCCTCACGCTTACGACCTGGTTTACTGCACAGAGCTGGGTATGGGAGTTTACAAACTCTTTAAGCAGGGTATTACCGGATGTATGGTTTACATGGACCTCAACGGAAGCATTAAGTCTCTCTATTTGAAGGACATGCAGGATCCAACCACCGGAAAGATTCCGCCAAGAGGTGTTAACATCCATCAGGATAAGATTAACATGATCTTTGAGTACATAATGCACTACATTACGCCTGCAGATTACGAGGCGGCTAAGAAGTACGTGCAAGATCCTGAGAAATACGACTTTAAGAAGATTCTGAACTGGTAGTTTAGAGCCACCTTGGAGGTTCGAACTCCAGACCTACGCGTTACGAATGCGTTGCTCTACCTACTGAGCTAAGGTGGCGTGTACCCAAAACGGGAGTGCAAAAATAGAAAAAAATAATGGCTGTATCAATTCCTACCGAACTGGGGTTTGAAAAAATCCCCAAATTGCTGAGACAGTACGCAGTACCTTCTATCATCGCGATGACTGCGTCCTCTCTCTACAATATGTGCGACAGCATTTTTATTGGGCAGGGTGTTGGTCCGTACGCCATTGCAGGTCTGGCTGTTACATTCCCTTTGATGAACCTCAGCACAGCATTTGGAACATTGGTGGGAGTGGGTGCTTCCACCCTTATGAGCGTGCTGCTGGGGCAGAAAAACTATCAGGCGGCAAACAGAGTGTTGGGTAACTCCATCGTGATGAATATAATTTCCGGGGTTCTCTTCATGGCAGTTGTCTATGCCTTCCTTACTCCGATTCTCTACTTTTTTGGCGGCAGTGACAATACGGTGCGCTACGCAAGAGAGTATATGATTATCATACTGTCCGGAAATATCATCACTCACCTCTACTTTGGCTTGAACAATGTGGTTAGAGTAATTGGTCTTCCAAAGAAGGCGATGGGGGCTACAATCCTCACTGTAGTAGTCAATTGCATACTTGATCCTCTCTTTATCTTTGTATTCGGATGGGGTATCAGGGGGGCTGCAATTGCTACGGTGCTTTCACAACTTATTGCTCTTGTCTATATTTTAGGTCTCATTTCAGACAAAAACAGAGTGGTTCACCTACAGAGGGGCATTTACCGTTTGAGACGCAAGCTTGTATCTCAAATGCTTTCAATAGGTTTGGCTCCTTTCCTTTTGCATATCGGCGCCTGTCTAATTGTCATTGTCTTGAACAAGCAGTTGATTAAATACGGCGGGGATATGGCCATTGGAGCTTACGGGATAGTCAACAGATTGGGTTTCATTGCCATTATGATAGTCATTGGACTCAATCAAGGCATGCAACCTATTGCTGGTTACAACTATGGTGCAAATAAGCATGAAAGGGTCACTGCTGTTCTGAACCTTACGATAAAATGGGCTACTTTAATAACCACCATTGCCTTTCTGGTTGCTGAGATTTTCCCAAGAGCGCTGACACGCCTCTTTACCTCAGATCCGGAACTTATAAACCATACCGTACTTGGAATGAGAATTTACTTTTGCACCTTCCCAATCATTGGTTTCCAGATGGTTGCAAGTAACTTCTTCCAATGCATAGGTCTTGTAAAGAAGGCTATTTTCCTCTCTCTGACCCGTCAGGTAATATTCCTTCTTCCGCTTCTGATTATCCTTCCTCCAATCTTCAAGATAGGGGGAGTATGGTGGGCGATTCCGGCATCTGATATTTTTGCGAGCGTTTTGACCGCTTATATGCTCTATAGGCAGAAACAGATTTTTAAATCTAGAATTGCTCTGGAAACCGAGGCTTTAGACAAAGAAGAAAAACTTATAGAAGAGATTGAAAATGAGTAAGATTTTCCACTTGAACATAGGCCGCCAGATTGGTTCCGGCGGGCTTGAGATTGCCAAACGTCTGGGAGAAATCTTTAATATTAAGGTTTACGATAAGAACCTGATTAACATGGCTTCCAGAGAGAGCGGACTGGATGCCTCTCTCTTTGAAAGACAAGATGAAAAGGACTCTCTGCAACTGAACGGCAGTTTCAGTTTCTCCACTTTTGTTGAGGCGGTTGCAAGCGGTTTTGGTGCAAATATGATCAGTTCTTCCAATCTCTTTAAGATTCAGAGTGATGTAATCCGCAGGATAGCTTCCAAGGGTTCCACCATAATTGTTGGAAGATGTGCAGATTACATACTTAGAGATTTAGATGGCTGCCTGAATGTATTCATTACTGCAGATTTAAAGGATAAAATTGAAAGGATTAGAAAGTCCGGAAAATTCTCTGACGTAGAAAATCTTACAGATGAGAAGATTGCGGATCTCATAGAGAAGGGAGACCGCAAAAGGGCCTCATACTATGAAGATTTCTCTCTCAAGGTTTGGGGTGTGGCAGATTCATACGATTTGTGCCTCAACTCCTCCACGTTTGGAATAGATGGCTCTGTTGCCATCATAGAGAAGTACATTAAGGAAAATCTACTCTGATTCCACTTTTGAAAGCTGGTCATCCGCTTTAATCTTGCGGATGATATTGATCACAATCTCCTCAATCTTGCTTCCTCTGCTGTAATCTGCAGGGCAGCTGAAGTTTACACGGTTCTGAGCCAAAAGAAGCTGTGCAATCTTCTTTTTCTCTTTTTTCTGAGGATCGTAAACCGCTATGGATGAGCCGCCAAGCTGGCGGGTAAGTTTCATGCAAGGAACATCTGTCTCTCCGTCTCCAAAGTAGATCATATTTGAGAAGGCCACTCTCTTTTCATCCTCAGGGACTGATGCGTTTATCTTTTCACTGTCTGAAATGTTCAGAATACCCTTGTTTATCTTAAAGAGGAACTGTGTCTTGTTGGTGTAATTGACCGCAGCCGCAGGCCAGATTGCGTTACCCTTTTTGCTGTAATAGTAGGAACTTGCAAAGATTGTCTTGAACTCTTTGGCAATACGGCTTCCCTCCATAATTTCCAGAAGTCCGGATGAATTAATGTAGTGCTCCACAATCACTCCCTCCTTTTGCCCAATCTTATTGATTCTTGAAAACCAGCTCTCTACACCCTTGTAAAAAGTGATAGCCTTTCCAAACTGACGCAGAGAATCTCTTGTTATTGAGAGTCCTTTTTTCTTAGCCTCCTGGAGCATAAAGAGCATATAGATGAGTATCCCGTCTGCATCCTGCCCGCGAGCCATTTTGTGAGTCTCTCCCCAGAACTCCTCCTTTCCCATTCCTACGGCGTTGATGAAGGAGTACTCCTGCATGTTACCCGGTGCTAGAGTTCCGTCAAAGTCGTAGATAAGCGCCACAATAGGCTTTCCTTTTCTATTCATCTTTTCCCTGTTTATAGTAATTGTAAATCTCTTGTGGAGTGAGCCTGCTCTCTGATAATGAGAATATTGCCCCCTTCACTCCTGACTCTTCCAGTCTGTCAACCTCCTCGACAGTATTTACTCCACCCCTTGCAATGACCTTAAGGCGAGGGAATAATGAAGTGATGCCTCTGTAAAAATCTGCATTAAATTCACCTCCCTCTTCCGCTTCAACGTTGCAAACTACAACGCTTTTAAGTCCCTCTGCAATAAGGGATTTGAGCAGCACCTCCAACTTGGCGGCAGACTCCTGCTTTCTTCCCTTTACCAGCAGTTTTCCTCCCTTGAGATCTGCACCAAGAATAACGCACTGGCTTCCAAAACACTCAGCCCAGTAGTTGAATACGTTGCTCTGCTCTGAACCTATTGTTGAGCAGATTACCTGGTCTGCACCCAGTGAGAGAGCGTTCTTGAGTGACTCTCTGCTCTTTATACCGCCAGAGTAGGAGACCTTTACTCCGCAGAGTTCCGTTATCTGTTTTACAAGATTCAATGCAACGGGAGCGTTGCTCTTTGCGCCCTGTACGTCTACTATAAGAACACGGCTTACGCCGCTCTCCTTAAAGGCTTTAAGGCGCTCAATGGTCTCTTTGTCCACAACTTCTGTGGGGGTAAGTATCTTAATTGCAGGAATTAAATCTATCATCTTATTAGAACAGTGAGGAGAATAGATCCATCTGAGGATCAGACTCTTTCTTCTTTTTAGTTTCTTTCTTTGGCTTTTCCGGAACCTGAACGGAAGGCAGATCTGAGGTTATGTTTCTCATAAACTCGTTGGAGTTGTCTGCGCAATACTTTGGAGACAAAACGGTTACGTAAGGGTGCATCTCGTAAACCCAGCGGTAGAACTCGTCATTTGGGATAATGGAAAGACGAAAGTTGCAGCTGCCGTCATCCATCTTCTGAGTCATCTTCTGTGAGGAGTGGATAGGGTTAAGGGTAAGATACTGAACCTTAGGGCCTTTAACTCTTATTGTAATATCCTCCTTAGGTGAGGAAGGCCTTGTAACTCCAACTATATCTGCAAAGTAACTCTCTGCGTTGAATCTGTAGTTTGGCGGAAATGGGAGTATTGCGTAGGAGTAACCTGTTACGCAATCTACCGGAATAATCTGAATGCCGTCCAACCCGTCTATGTAACCCAGTGAATACCACTGCATTCTGTAGGATTTCATATAGAGCGGGTAGAATATTACCTCACGGGTAGTGGAGCGCTCCGTTATGTAACTTAGACTCAGTACTTTCTTATGAATAACGGCATCCTTAATCACATCTAAAAAAGGACCGCCGGATACCTTTGGCATTCTCTGCAGAGATATTCTCTCGGAGGCTCCGCTCACCTTTCTCTCAATTACGCTACGCACCATATCCACAGCACCTTCCAAGGATTCCATTCCGCTCATCTTGGTATATCTGTGAAGCGTCTCCGCAACCTCTGAAAGGGGAGCCAGAGAGGTCTGCTTAACGTTTGCATTTCCAATGGAATAGCCCGGATCCTTATACTTGTAATACTTCTGCTCATAGACGACAATAGGGGCGTTATAACCCTTCTTTTTGTCTCTCATAAGCTGAAGATCAAGCTGTACCGTTCTTGTGGAGACCGTAAAGCCCTCTTTGAGTTTTGTCTTGCTGTTCTCCTTAACCGCTCTGGTACAGGCTGCAATAAGATCCTGAAGGGTGTACTTGTGAGAAGTATCCCTCAGGCATGCATCTATTGTGATATGCCTCAGCAGCGCATTGGAGGTAACGGACATAATAGACAATTTCTTTGCGCAAAGTTAAAAAATCTTTCTTATTTATACACACTTACGCAAGAAATACGCATTAAAAATGCGTTACTTTTCAGAATCTACATTGTAGCAAGAAGTTTTGCGTACTTTCTTACGCACCTTCTCACTTTTGCCCCCTTCACGAGTTTAATCTCTTCCGGCAGGCCGGCAATAAACCTGGCGGCTCCCAGCGGAGAGCAGATCTCCGTCTTTAAGGTCCAGGTGGAAGCGTCATCCTCAGAAAGATATTTTTCACTTAACGGATATTCCTCCAATAACAGGTTCTTGGCTCTGAGTGAGAGTTTTAGAATAAGTTCCTCTCTCTCGTTTCCACTCATACGGAATATATCCACCTCAGCCGCCTTATGCTCTTTCTCATACTTCCAGTTCTTCTCCAACTCCACCACGCTCCCAATTCTCTCCGTCTTAAATACCTTGTTCTGCTTGTCTGCGGTGTCATAGCACCAAACGGATATGTAGTTGGTAGTGAAAGCAAAAGGTTCCACAGTACGGTCAGATACCTTTCCGGTGTGGGAACTGGAGTAGTTCTTCAGAACCACCTGTTTCTTCTCCTCCATAGCCTCCGCCAGAGCGTTTACGTTGCTGGCATTCTCTCCCTTTACAACCACATCTGCAATGGAGGTGCAGCTGTAAATGGTGGCCAGTTTCCTTCTCAGATTCTGCTTAATGACGTTGGTATCATCTATGCCATCTATGAGGCGGTTAACCATATATGCCTCCTCATCAGTGAAATGGACCAGTTGAGATATCTCCTTAAAGAAGCGGCTCTCCTTGGCAATATGGTAGTAATCTCCGCTCTTCTGCACCACAAACCCCGCCGCCTTAAAGGTATCTAAATAACGGTAAATAGATCTGTATGAGGTTTCTAACCTGTCTGCAAGCTCATAAATGGTGTAGTTGTTTCCGCTGGAAAGCAACATCATCAGTCTGAGCATTCTTTCTACTTTGGGCTGGTCCATAACTAAACAAACAATAATAATTATTTGATTATCAAATCTTCCACCTTAACCTTGGGAACATAGTGAATACCGTTCTCCCTAAAATATCTGTGGTCTTCTTTCTCTGCAATATGGAGAATCTGATACTTCTCCGCACTCTTTCCTATAGCAATTACCAGAAGAGGGGTCATTCCCTCTCCCACAACTCTCTCTGCCTCAGCCTTCTCAAAGGCTCCTATGCAGATGCCGTTCAGCCCCATATCTACCGCCTTAAGCAGCATGCTCTGAGCAGAGATTCCCAAATCTATATCTGTCCATCTGTTTAAAGGCTCTGAGCTGCAGATTATTATAAAGGCATTTGGCTCAGTTCCCTTAAACGGAAGGTGAAGTTCCGGCAGCGCTCCTCCCAGTTTAATAAAACGGCAGAAGGCTTCAGCCTCAGTACCTACAAGCAGTTTGAATCTCAGTACCTGCTGGTTACGGGCAGAAGGAACCAGTGTATTTACAGATACAATCTCCCTAAGTTCCTTTTCACTAACCTTATAGGATGAGTCATATCCTCTGCAGCTGCGGTTCTTAAGCAGCAGAGTATCCAGGCTCTTATGCACCGGATGAACTTTCACGCTCTTTTTTCTTCTCATCTGAAGATCCTCAAACTTCTTTCCCAAATAATTGTCTGCCATAAAATTAATTATTTGTAAACTAATTAAACAAATCTACGGGGTTAATGCTCAGGAAATCTTCTGCCTTCATTCCTCCGTCACCGACAACCAGTACTAGATGGGGTTTGTACTGGACCTTGAACTCTTCCAGACCTTTATTACTGTGGTCTGAATTACTCTTGACTTCAATTGCAATCACTTTGCCTTTCTTTTCCAAAACATAATCGACCTCAGTTCCCGGGTTGGTTCTCCAATAGTATACCTTGTAATCACCGGCATAGGCATAACTCATGATATGAGCACCAATAGCAGACTCAAATAATCTACCCCACAGAGAAGGGTCTTGAACAGCATCCTCAAAGGACTTCTCGCAATAAATATTTTTCAAAGCGTTGTTATATACCTGATGCTTGGGAACGCTGTTTCTCTTCCTTGCCAAATCTACAGCATACTTGTTTAAGCCACAGACTAGTCCTGCTTGAGACAGAAGATTAAGATATCCGGCTATGGTTGTTGAATTTCCGGCATCCTGCAGTTGGCCAATCATCTTGGTAAGGGATAACTCCTTCCCGGAATAAGCTGCAGATAGTTCAAAGGTCTGCCGGAGCAATGCCGGTTTAGCTATCTTCTCGTTGACCAAGATATCTTTGTTGATGGTTGCATCAACGATAGAGCCGGTAACGTAATCCCGCCAGCGGTCTTCATCTTCAATGAGTTCCGAGGCACCAGGATAAGCGCCATAGTAGAGGAATTGATCCAAGGTGAAGCCGAAGGCATCACGCATTTCAGCAAAAGACCAGTGAGAGAGGATGATACGCTCAAAGCGGCCTTGCAAACTATCAGAAAGGCCTTTGTCCAACATGGCGCGGGAAGAGCCCAGTAGGATGACTTTGAGATTGATATTGTAGAAAGTGTCAGAGTCCCATTCCTTCTTAACAACCTCGCTCCATCCGGCAATCTTCTGTATTTCGTCAATGACTAGAATGAGTTCCTTCAAACCCTCAACGCGCATCTTGGCGCGGGCGGCATTCCAGCAATCGCTGATCCAACTGAGCTGGGTGGCAGGGACGGCATCGGCAGGAAAAAAGACGAACGGAATGTCCAAAGCATTGACTACCTGCTTCATCAGGGTGGATTTACCTACCTGGCGAGGTCCCATTATAACTTGGATGAAACGGCGTTTTTCTTGCATTCTTTTAAGAAGAGTGTGATATTGTTTCCTCTGATACATAGTAATTTATGTTCTGATTTTAAATTTTACTCAATGCACTGCGCAAAATTACTCAATGGATTTAAGATTTGCAAATATCCTCCCATAAATAATCATTGTATTTTGTAAAAAAGGCTATCGTGAGTAAATTTACAATGATTTTGGTTGAGGTATGTTCAAGACTTTGTTGAGGCAGATTAAGCAGTATAAATGGGCGGTAATTCTGACACCCGTATGGACCACACTGGAGGTGGTTATGGGGGTTCTTATTCCATACGTAACCGCCTCAATCATAGATAAGGGGATAAGTGCTGGGAATATGAGGAACGTCTATATTTATGGACTGCAGATGGTTGGAATGGGGTGTCTGAGTTTGCTGTTTGGTATTCTGGCGGGGCGTTATGCCGCTTATTCATCTACTGGTGTGGCGGCAAACCTGAGAGATGCAATGTATAGGAATATACAGCGCTTTTCCTTTTCTGATATAGATAAGTTCTCTGCAGCGGGGCTTGTAACCCGCATGACCACAGACGTTTCCAACGTACAGAACGCCATTCAGATGCTGCTTAGAACCTCCTTCAGAGCACCGTTGAGCTTGGTTTCCAGCTTGGTAATGTGTTTTTTCATACATCCTTCTCTGAGCCTTATCTTCTTTATTGCAATGGCTGTTCTGGGAGTATGTCTCTTTTTTCTGATATCCAGGGCTGCCAAACTGTTCCAGGAGATATTCCGCCGCTATGATGCCTTAAACTCTGTGGTTCAGGAGAATGTATCTGCCATTAGAGTTGTGAAGGCCTTTGTGAGGGAGAATCATGAACTGAGAAAACTGGACAGGGCTGCACTTTCACTCTACAACCTGAACGTAAAGGCGGAGGGATTAATGGCTCTGAATGACCCAATTATGAACGTTGTGGTTTACGGCTGCATAATCTCTCTCTCCTGGTTTGGAGCCCATTTTATTGTGGCGGGAGATCTTACAACCGGCCAGCTGACATCTCTTTTCTCATACATAATGATGGTGATGATGTCTCTGATGATGCTCTCAATGATTGTGGTTCAGATAACTATGAGTGCCGCCAGCGTTAAGAGAATTGCAGAGGTGATTAACGAGGAGCCTGATATGTATAACCCAAAGAGCCCTGTGTTTGAGGTTAAAAACGGAGAGATTGAGTTTAAGGATGTCTGTTTCTCATATAAACCGGGCGGAGATTATGCTCTCTCTGATATCAATCTTAAGATAGAATCCGGTATGACTGTGGGCATTATAGGAGGAACGGGCAGCGGAAAATCCTCTTTGGCCTATCTGATAAGCCGTCTTTATGATGTAAGCAAGGGCTCTGTTAAGGTTGGTGGAGTTGATGTAAGAGATTATGACATAGGCGTTTTGAGAAATGCGGTGGCTATGGTTTTACAGAATAACACTCTCTTTTCCGGAACGGTGTTGGAGAACCTGAGGTGGGGAAAGGAGGATGCAACGGAAGAGGAGTGCCGCAGGGCCTGCATAAGTGCCTGTGCAGATGAGTTTATCTCCTCACTCAAAGATGGTTATAACAGCGTGGTGGAACAGGGTGGCACAAACTTCTCCGGTGGACAGAGGCAGCGTCTCTGTATTGCCAGGGCACTTGTAAAATCTCCTAAGGTGCTCATTCTGGATGACTCCACCTCTGCCGTAGATACAGCAACGGAGGCGGCAATAAGGAGGACATTTGAGGAGAGGATACCAGGGACAACCAAGATTATAATCTCCCACAGGATTCTGAGCGTGCAAAATGCAGACGTGATAGTTTTGATGAATGAGGGTAGGGTATGCGGCTGCGGCTCTCATAAAGAGTTGCTTGAGAGTTCTCCTATCTATCTGGATATCTATAATATGCAGAGTTCTATGGGTGCGGAGAGTGACTTTGATTCTAAAAATTTGAAGAGATGAAACAGGCGGGATTAATGGGAAGAGGCCCCAGAGAGAGGGTAGAAGTGAATATGAGCGGCAGGGAGAAACTCTCTACCGTGGCCCGTCTTTTTCGTCTGATATTCAGGAACAATGGTTGGAAGATAGCCATAGTTCTGGTATGCATCTTAATCTCTACTTTGGCAACCCTGGCCTCAACACTCTTTACTAGAAGCCTGATAGACAAATACATAGTACCGCTTATTGGAAATGCTTCTCCGGATTTCCAACCGCTGGCTCTGGCTTTGGTAAAGCTGGGAGCGGTTCTGATTGTGGGAGTTGGGGCCGCTTACGCCTACAATCTAATTATGATATATGTGAGCCAGGGAACTTTGAAAACGCTGAGATACAGCCTGTTTGAACACATGGAGAGACTTCCTCTGAAGTCCTTTGATTCACGCAGCCACGGGGAACTGATGAGTCTTTACACCAATGATGTAGATACTCTGCGACAGGTTGTGGGGCAGAGCATTCCGCGTCTTTTCCAATCTCTGGTGACAATCATCTCCACCTTTGTGAGTATGGTGGTTCTAAGTATTCCGCTTACCGTGGTCTCTCTCTTAATGGCTATTCTTATGTACTTTGTTACCAGGCGTTTGGGAGGAATTTCAAAGAAGTATTTTACGGAGAGGCAGAAGAATCTGGGGCTTATGAACGGATACATTGAGGAGATGGTCTCCGGCCAGAGGGTTGTGAAGGTTTATTGCTATGAAAACAGGGCAATTGAACGCTTCTCCGTATTGAATGAGAACCTGCGTAAGAGTGTCTATAATGCAAACAAGGTTGCCAATGTTGTTATGCCTATAAACAGCAACTTGGGCAACTTTGGATATGTTTTGATTGCAATAATAGGTGCCTTGATTGCAATAAGCGGCACTCCTGCCTGGTATCTTGCAGGATTGAACGGTTCTATACTCACATTGGGTACTCTGGTCGCATTCCTCACTCTGCAGAAGAACTTCACAAGGCCTGTCTCTCAGATAAGTAACGAGATTAACTCCATTGTAATGGCAAGTGCCGGAACGGACAGAATCTATGCACTATTGGATGAACCAAAGGAGAGGGACGAGGGAAAGATTACACTTGTAAAGGAGGGGAATTTAAGCTGGTCTTGGAATGATCCGGCAACTGGTATGAAGATTCCGCTTAAAGGAGAGGTCTCTCTTAAAGATGTGGATTTCAGCTATGTGGAGGGGAAGCAGGTTCTTTATGACATCACGCTTACTGCATACCCGGGGCAGAAGATTGCTTTTGTGGGAGGAACGGGAGCCGGTAAAACCACCATTACCAACCTTATAAACAGATTCTACGAGATTCAGGACGGAGTGATTACATACGACGGGCTGGATATAAGAGATATAGAGAAAGACTCTTTGAGAAGGAGTCTTGGAATTGTTCTCCAGCAAACCAATCTCTTCTCCGGAACAATAATGGACAATATACGTTACGGAAGATTGGATGCAACTGATGATGAGTGTATTGCAGCGGCTCAAACAGCCTGTGCAGACGGCTTTATTAGACGTCTGCCTAACGGATACAACACCAAAATTGAGGCAGACGGAGGCAACCTCTCACAGGGTGAAAGACAGTTGCTTGCTATTGCACGTGCCGCGGTTGCAGCCCCTCCGGTATTGATTCTGGATGAGGCAACCTCCTCCATAGATACCAGAACGGAGAAGCTGATACAGAGCGGAATGGACTCCCTTATGAAGGGGCGTACAACCTTTGTGATTGCCCACAGGCTCTCAACTATACGCAATGCAGATTACATTATGGTTATGGAGCAGGGCAGAATAATTGAAAGGGGCAAACACAATGAACTGCTTGCCCTTAAGGGTAAGTATTACGAGCTCTTTACAGGAAACAGACTAACGGACTAGGCCCAGATAAGCAGTCCGGTGCAGATGAGAATTCCTGAAACCACCAAATCTATAAGGCAGAATCCCATTATGTCTCTTGCATTGAGTTTTGCAATGGCCAGTGCAGGCAGTGCCCAGAACGGCTGAATGAGGTTTGTCCAGGCATCTCCCCAGGCAATGGCCATTCCCGTAAGTCCCGGATCTACATTGAGTTGCGCTCCCGCTGTGAACATAATAGGGGCCTGTATTGCCCAGTGTCCTCCTCCGGATGGTACAAACATATTAAGAATTGCAGCACAGAGGAAGGTGAGCAGAGGGTAGGTGGTGTGATTGGATACTGAAATGCAGGCGTTGCTGAGTTCCGTTCCAAGGCAGATTCCGCTCTCTCCAACTCCCATAATGATTCCCATAATTCCCGCATAGAAAGGGAATTGTAGGAGTATGCCTGCCGCTCCCGTGGCACTTTTACCAAAGGCCTTAACGTATGAGAGAGGCTCCTTGTGGAGTATGATACCAAGGAAGAGGAAGAGCATTATTACAAAGTTGAGGTCTATAGAACCTCCGTGTACTAACTTGATAACCAGGTATGAAAGACCGAGCAATGAGATAAGAAGAGAGAGGATGCGGCTCTTCTCCATCTTCTCTGCAGGGGATTTGGCAATCTTTGCTTTAGGGGCCTCATCTTCTGCCAGAAGAGCGGGGTCTATTGATATAACTCCCTCATTCTTAGGGTGCATAAGGGAGTTTACAAGTACCAGCGCTACAATAATCACAAAGACCATTACAAGGTTGTGAGGGTCTAAAATGGTGGAGGAGACCGGAATAGGGTTCTCTACCGCACCGCGGGTTATCTCCTTAAGGCCCGCTCCCGGGGTAGCCATCGTGAGTGGTATGGAACCGGAAAGTCCTGCGTGCCAGACAACAAAGCCGCTGTAGGCGGAGGCTATGAGCAGGCGGTAATCTACGCCTCTGAGTTTTCTGGCAATCTCCTTTGCAAAGATGACTCCCACAATAAGTCCGAAGCCCCAGTTGAGCCAGCAGGCAATAGCTGAAATGCCTGTTACAAGGGCAATTGCACCGGCAGGGGTCTTGGGCAGTGAGGCCAGCGCGCTAATGGCTTTCTTAACGGACGGGGCGGCTGCCAGGGTGGAACCGCAAACCAGAACCAACGCCATCTGCATTGCAAAGGCCAGAAGTGACCAGACTCCGTTGCCCCAGTGCTCTACCACCTCCATAGGGGTCTGATGGCAGATTGGGATTGCAATTATGAAGGCAATAATGGTAAGAAGTACCGCAAAAATAAATGGATCAGGAAGATACTTCTGAACTACGTTTACGCAGGCTTTGATTATTTTCTGAAACATAACCTCTCTGATTAAAACGGTGGCAAATATACTTAAAAAAGGGGCCTTTTGTAAAAATTAAAAATTCTCTTGATTTGGCTGTTTTGCTTTAAATTTTTTTAATTTCATTTTGTTTTGATTGAAATTTTGTTAAATTTGTATCAACTAATAAATAATTGACAAACTTATTTACTACTGATATGAAGAATCTAGATTGGGGAAAGTTATCATTCTCTTATACTAAGACAGATTACATCATTTACAGCACTTTCAGCGATGGTAAATGGTCCGCTCCGGTGCTTACAAAAGACTTCACTTATCCTTTCAGCGTATATGCAGGAGCCCTTCACTACGGTTCATCCTGCTTTGAGGGCATGAAGTGCTTCAGAGGAGTTGACGGTAAGGTACGTCTTTTCCGCCCGGAAGAGAATGCTAAACGTCTTATTAGAAGCGCAAAGTTTTTGGATTTACAAGCTCCTTCAGTTGAGCAGTTTATAGAGATGTCTCTGATGGTTATTAAGGCAAATGCAGAGTACATTCCGCCATACGAGACCACGGCTTCTCTCTATTTGAGGCCTCTGCTGGTAGGTGTTAATCCTCAGCTTGGTATCCGCTCCTCTTCAGAGTCTATGTTCATTATAATGGCTTCTCCTGTAGGAACTTACTCTGGTGACAAGATTCTGGTTCCGGGTACTGCAGTTGTTGGAAGAAACTATGACAGAGCCGCTCCTAACGGTTCCGGCAGTTACAAGATTGGTGCAAACTATGCGCAAAGTCTTCACCCTTACAACATTGCACACGCTCAGGGATACCGTGAACTGCTCTTTTTGGACAGCAAGACAAACTCTCTGATTGAAGAGTTTGGTTCTTCCAACTTCTTTGCTATTAAGGGAAATACATACATCACTCCTAACTCTCCTTCCGTTCTTCCTTCAATTACAAACGCTAGTTTGAGAACGGTTGCCGCAGATTTTGGAATGAATGTGGAGATGAGAGAGATCCCTCTTACGGAAATGGCTGAGGTTGAGGAGGCTAACTCCTGCGGAACTGCAGTGGTTATTACTCCAATATGCAGAATAGATGACAAGATCCGTCTGGAGGATGAGAAGCCTTCACGCAGTTACACCTTTGCAAACGAGTGCGGTCCTAAGAGCAGAAAGCTCTATGACCAGATCATTGGTTTCCAGAAGGGTACGTTGGAAGACCGCCACAACTGGATAATGTTTGTAGATTGTTAAAAAGAGGTGATGAGGGCTCAGGATTTAGAGAGAATCTTAAGAGAAGAGGGGGCAGATAAAACCATCGCGGAGGCGGAAAAGTATATCTCCTCCTCAAAAGATGAGTTGGACTTTGCATATTACATCCTGGGCAACGCATACCGCCAGAAGGGAGATTGGCAGGGAGCCATAAACAACTACCTGCAGGCCATGGAGATAAATCCGCAATCACCTGCAAGCCAGGCGTATGAGATGGCCAATGACATTCTCAACTTCTTTAACAAAGATATGTATAACCAATAGAAACAAACCAATAACTATACAGTACTATGGCTAAAATGAGAGGTGCGACCGTAATTAACACCGAGCGCTGCAAGGGATGCGGCTTGTGTGTTGTTGCGTGTCCGTTCCAAGTTCTCGCACTTTCAGATAAGAGCGTGAACAGAAAGGGGTACAACTATGCGGTTACCGTTAAGGAGGATACCTGCACGGGATGTACTTCTTGCGCTGTAGTTTGTCCTGACGGATGTATATCCGTATACCGTAAAAAGGAGGAATAAATTATGGCAGATCAGGAAATTACATTGATGAAAGGCAACGAGGCTATAGCCCATGCGGCTATTCGTTGCGGATGTGACGGATATTTTGGATATCCTATCACTCCACAGTCTGAGGTGCTTGAGACCCTTGCCGAGCAAAAACCTTGGGAGACAACGGGTATGGTTGTTCTCCAGGCTGAGAGTGAGACATCCTCTATAAATATGGTTTACGGCGGTGCCGGCTGCGGAAAGAAGGTAATGACTTCATCTTCAAGCCCCGGCATCAGCCTTATGCAGGAGGGTCTCTCCTATATGGCAGGTTGTGAGATACCTTGCCTTGTAGTTAACGTAAGCCGCGGCGGCCCTGGATTGGGAACAATTCAGCCTAGCCAGGCAGACTACTTCCAGAGCTGTAAGGGCGGCGGACACGGAGATTACCGTCTTATTGTCCTTGCTCCTTCTTCAGTTCAGGAAATGGCAGATTTTGTGGATCTTGCATTTGAACTGGCATTCAAGTACCGCAACCCTGCTATGATTCTTACAGACGGCGTTATTGGCCAGATGATGGAGAAGGTTGTGCTTCCTCCGTTCAAGCCTCGCCGTACGGAAGAGGAGATTTTAAAGCAGTGTCCTTGGGCAGCTACAGGCCGTCCTAAGACAAGAAAGCCTAACGTTATTACCTCACTTGAGCTGGATCCTGCAAAGATGGAGGAAATCAACATCCGAATTCAGAAGAAATACGCTGAGATTCAGGAGAAAGAGGTTAGGTTTGAAGAGTATATGCTTGAGGATGCAGAGTATGCAATCTGCGCATTCGGTTCTGCCGCAAGAATAGCCAAGAAGGCTATAGAGGAGGCTAGAAACGAGGGTATTAAGGTTGGTCTGCTCCGTCCTATTACACTGTGGCCTTTCCCTTACAAAGAGGTTGAGGCTCTCAGCAATAAGGTTAAGGGCATTCTCTCTCTGGAAATCAATGCAGGTCAGATGGTTGAAGATATCCGTCTTGCAGTTAACGGTAAGATTCCGGTTAAACATTACGGCCGTTTGGGCGGTATAATTCCTGCTCCGGACGAGGTTGTAAGAGAACTTAAGAAAATGGTTAAATAGGAGGAATGAGTATGGATATTAAAGAGATAATTCAACCTGAGAATCTGGTTTATCAGAAACCTGAACTTCTTAATGACACTCCTATGCACTACTGCCCTGGCTGCAGCCACGGAGTAGTACACAAGCTTATTTCTGAGGTAGTTGCAGATATGGGTATGGCAGAAAAGACCGTGGGAGTTTCTCCTGTGGGATGTGCCGTATTTGCATACAAGTATATAGACATTGACTGGCAGGAGGCCGCTCACGGAAGAGCACCTGCTGTTGCCACAGCCGTAAAACGTCTGTGGCCGGACCGTTTGGTATTCACATACCAGGGAGACGGTGACCTTGCTTGTATAGGTACCGCAGAGACCATTCACGCACTCAACCGTGGTGAGAACATTACTATTGTCTTCATTAACAATGCAATATACGGTATGACAGGAGGTCAGATGGCTCCTACCACACTGCTTGGAATGAAGACCGCAACCTGTCCTTACGGAAGAGATGCTAAGCTTCACGGATATCCTCTCAAGATTGCAGATCTTGCAGCTCAACTCCAGGGAACCTGCTATGTTACAAGACAGAGCGTTCACTCAGTTGCTGCAATCAACAAGGCAAAGAGAGCTCTCCGCAAAGCATTTGAATATAATATGGCCGGTAAGGGATCCTGCCTTGTAGAGATGGTATCTACCTGTAATTCAGGTTGGAAACTCTCTCCTGCAAAGGCAAACAAGTGGATGGAGGAGAATATGTTCCCATTCTACAACATAGGAGACCTTAAAGACACACCAGCAAACAATAACCAATAACACAAAGGATTGTAAGATGAAACAGGAAATTATTATTGCCGGATTTGGAGGACAGGGTGTTCTCTCAATGGGTAAAATTCTTGCCTACTCAGGTCTTATTGAGGGCAAGGAGGTAACTTGGATGCCTGCATACGGTCCTGAGCAGAGGGGCGGTACAGCCAACGTTACGGTTATTGTAAGTGATGAGGAGATCTCTTCTCCTATCCTTAGCAGCTATGATACAGCCATCATTCTCAACCAGCCTTCTATGGAGAAGTTTGAGAACTCCGTAAAACCGGGAGGTACACTTATTTATGACGGTTACGGAATAAGCATCCCTCCTACAAGAAAGGATATCAACATCTACCGTGTTGATGCAATGGATGTTGCAGCCAAGATGAATCTTATCAAAATCTTTAATATGATTCTCCTTGGAAGTTACCTCAAACTCCATCCTATAGTACAGATTGAGAGCGTACTTAAGGCTCTTAAGAAAACTCTTCCTGAGCGCCACCACGGCCTCATTCCTCAGAATGAGGAGGCTATTAAGAAGGGTATGGAGCTGGTAGGCTAGATAAAAGGTCAACATAGATTGTAAGAAAGGGGTGATTATTCAATCATCCCTTTTTTATGATGAGGAAAATGCGTACTTTTATGGACAAATAGTTTAATGCGTTATGGAAGTATGGCATATATGGCTTATAGCGGCCTTGGTTTTCTTTGTAATTGAGATATTTACAACAGGTATTGCAGTAATCTGCTTCTCATTTGGAGCGCTGGCCTCAATGATTGTTTCTCTGTGCGGAGGAAATGTGACCTGGCAGGTGATATTGTTTGCCGTGGTAACTCTGTTGGCATTCGTATTCCTGCGTCCTCTGCTTTTGAAGTTCTTCTATAAGAAGGGAAAGGAAGAGGTTAAGACCAACGTGGATGCTCTTATTGGCCGCAAAGGCTTTGTATCCGAGCCAATTGATCCGGCTACCGGCGGAGGTAGAGTTAAGGTGGACGGAGATGATTGGAAGGCAGTTTCTGTAGACAACAGCCCAATTGAGAAGGGGGCTCAGGTTGAGATTCTTAAGCTTGACAGCGTTATTGTTACAGTTAAGAGAGTCAATTAAGTATTTGATAATTAAATAATTGAAATATGGAAGGAATTGGATTTATTTTAGGAGTTATAGTTCTGATAGTAGTACTCTTTGTACTCTCCGGAATTAAGGTTATTCAACAGTCTGAGACAAAGATAGTTGAAAGACTTGGTAAGTACCACGCTACGCTCCCTTCCGGAGTGAATATCATTTGGCCTATTATTGACAAGCCTCGTAAGGTCTATATCCGTAAGGTTGTGGAGGGTTATGACGGAAAGGCGCATGTGATTATGCGTCAGAGTGATAAGATAGATCTCAGAGAGCAGGTGTTTGACTTCCCAAAGCAGAGCGTTATTACCAAAGATAACGTTACAACTACCATTAACGCATTGCTCTATTTCCAGATTACAGACCCTGTAAAGGCTGTATATGAGATTGATAATCTCCCTTACGCTATTGAGAAACTTACTCAAACTACACTGCGTAACGTCATTGGAGAGTTGGAGTTGGACCAGACTCTTACCAGCCGTGATACCATTAACTCCAAACTGCGTGCAGTGCTGGATGAGGCTTCAAACAAGTGGGGCGTGAAGGTTAACCGCGTTGAGCTACAGGATATTACCCCTCCAAACAGCGTAAGAGACGCTATGGAGCAGCAGATGCAGGCAGAGCGTGAAAGAAGAGCAAAAGTGCTTAAGGCATCGGGAGACAAGGAGAAGGCAATCCTTGAGTCTGAGGGTCTTAAAGCTGCCCAGATTAACCGCGCAGAGGCTGAGAAACAGACCAAGATTCTGCAGGCACAGGGAACAGCAGAGGCAAAAGTACTCCAGGCAAACGCTGAGGCTGAAGCAATTGCAAGAATTGCAGCGGCAGTTAAGGATTCCAATATGTCTCCTGCAAACTATATGCTTGCAGATAAGTACATTGCAACCCTTAAGGAGATGGTAACCGGTAAGGATAACAAGACGGTATACCTCCCATATGACGCTTCAAGCCTCTTGAGCTCAATTGGTTGCATTAAGGATATGTTCAACAAATAGAAGTTGTTGAGTTGAGTTTTGACACAACCGGCATAAGGCTCATTGCATTTGATGCGGACGATACCCTTTGGGATAATCAGTCCCTCTTTGACAAAGCGGTGGATGATTACTGCCGGTTGCTCTCTTGTTACGGCGGCGAGAAGGCGGTCTTTGACTCTCTATATGAGAGGGAGTGCGCCAATATGCCATCTCTGGGCTACGGTACCAAAGCCTTCATTATCTCACTGGTAGAGAACGCAATAAAGGTGAGCGGCGGAACCGTTTCCAATGAGACTATGAGTGAGGTTGTAAGGATTGGAAGAGAGATTTTAAATAATCCTGCAACACCGCTTTGGGGAGTGTATGATACTCTCAAGGCTTTAAAGAACAAGGGCTTATACAGGATGGTCCTCTTTACAAAGGGAGATCCGCTTGAGCAGGAGAACAAACTGGAACGCTCAGCCCTGGGTGAGTTCTTTGATGACGTGGAGATAGCTTCCAATAAGACTCCTTTGGAATACAGGCGGTTATGTGCTCATAACAATATCTCCTGTTCTGAGTTTATGATGGTGGGCAACTCCTTTAAGTCTGATATTGCTCCGGTATTGGAGATAGGGGGAAAGGGAGTTTTAATCTCATTCAATAAGTTATGGCAGCATGAGGTGGTGGAGGAGTATGACCATGAGAACCTACTAAGGCTCAAAGTGTTTAAGGAACTGTTAAATATATTATGACGGATAAGGAAAAAGTATACGGAGAGGTTATTCAGACTCTCTCTCCTCTTACTGAGGGAGTTAATAACAATGTGGGAGTGCTGGCAAACTGCGCCGCTCTTATTAAGGAGAAGTTGGGCTTCTTCTGGGTTGGCTTCTATATGGTTGAGGGAGAGAAACTTATTCTGGGACCCTTCCAGGGGCCGGTTGCCTGCTATGAGATTGGCTACGGAAGGGGAGTTTGCGGAACCGCCTGGAAGGAGAGAAAGAGCGTTGTTGTTAAGGATGTGGAGGAGTTCCCAGGTCATATTGCCTGCAGTTCTCTCTCCAGAAGTGAGATTGTGGTTCCTATCTTTAAGAATGACAAGGTGATAGGAGTGCTGGATATAGACAGTACATCTGTTGGAACCTTTGATGAAACAGACAGAATCTCTCTGGAAAAAGCAATGGAAATTCTATCTAAATACTTAGTATAAACCCATAAATAACTTTGATTATGAAAAAGTACGAGTGCGAACCTTGCGGTTACATTTATGACCCTAAAGAGGGTGATCCGGATGGAGGAATAGCTCCGGGAACAGCGTTTGAGGATATTCCGGATTCCTGGGTATGCCCGTTATGCGGTGCCGCAAAGAGTGATTTTAAACCTGTAGAATAGCTTACAGTGAGGCTATTGCACGGGCTACTGTGTAACCGGTAGTCCAGGCCGCCTGGAGGTTGAAGCCTCCGGTAATTGCATCAATATTGAGGACCTCTCCCGCAAAGTAGAGGTCTTCATATTTTTTACTGCGGAGAGTGTTGGAATTAACCTCATTGAGTGAGACGCCTCCGGCAGTTACAAACTCCTCCTTAAACTTTCCCTTGCCCGTTATGCTGTAACTGTCTGCAAAGAGGGTGTTTGCCAGTTTGTTTAGCCCCTTGCTGCCAAGTTCGTTGCAGCGTATATCCTCCCTTATTCCGGCCCTTTTTATGATATAAGACCAAAGCCTTAGGGTAAGTTCCTTTGGTGCAACGGAAGAGAGTTTTTTGTGCGGATTCTGCTCCGTAATGCTCTTAATCTCTTTGATTACGGAGTCCATATCATGGCCCAGCCAGTTTACGGATAGGGGTGCACTGTAGTTGTTTTCCGCAAGGTAAACCGCTCCGTATGAGGAGAGTTTTAAAATTGCGGGACCGCTTAACCCCCAGTCTGTTACAAGCAGAGGACCAAAAGATTTGAACCTGGTAGTTGGGATGGAACACCTTACGTTTTCAACCACGGTTCCGCTCATTTGTGTAAGTTCCTTCTCCTTTATCTCAAAGGTAAAGAGTGATGGGTGCAGAGGCTCAATCTCAATCTCTCTGTTATTTAGAAATGAGAGAAAGTTAAGACTCTTTCCGCCTCCTGCGGTTACAACTTTGATATCCTCTTTAAGTTCATCTATGTCTGTGATTTTACTGCCCGTAACAACCTCAATGCCAAGCCTTTTAATCTCTCTTTGCAGGGCGCCTACAATCTCCATTGCATCCTGTGATTTAGGGAAGATGCACTCATCTTCCTGGGCAGTGAACCTTACTCCCAATTCCTCAAACCATCTTAGAGTATCTTCATTGCTGAAGCTCATAAGGAGCCTTTTCATTAGGTTGTTTCCTCTTGGGTAAACCTCCTCCAGGCGGGTAATCTTACCGCCTGCATCCTTGTAGTTGTTGAAGGTGTTTGTTATGTTGCAACGGCCTCCTCCGGTTATAGCAACCTTTGCAAGAAGTTTGCTCTGAGCCTCATAGATGGTTATTTCCATCTGCGGAGCCATCCTTTTGAGATTGACTGCACAGAAACATCCTGCGGCTCCTCCGCCTATGATTGCAACTGATTTCACACTCTCACTTTTTAGGGATTAAGGTAATCTCCACAATCTCAGGACGGTTGAAGTAACGTGGAATTACGGACTTTCCTCTTGCCAACCCTCTATTCACGATAGCTGTCTGACTACCAAACCTGTAGAGCCCTCCGGTATACCTTTCACTTGCATTTTGCCCCGGTGCCAGCATTCCCTCTTTCTCCCAAGGAATTCTGAACTGACCTCCGTGGTAGTGGCCCATAAGTATCAGATCAAAAGGCTCTTTGAGGTATTGGTGAATAAGATCCGGGCGGTGGATAAGCAGTATGTTAAACCGATTGCTGTTACAACCCTTTGCCAGAGAGTCTATTGCGTTTATAGTCTTCTCCCAGGTGGTGAAGGCTATTACGTCAGATACTCCGGTTATGGCTATGGTGTCTGAGTTAACAACCTCATTTACAGTCTCTTTCTCCAATAGTTCTACACCGTAGCGGGTAACTATATTCTTTATGGTATCAAAACGGAGGCTCTTGTGTTCGTGGTTTCCGGTAATCATCAGCGTCTTATACCACTTGGAAAGTGAAGCCAGAAGCTCTGTGGCAGGCTCCATATCTTTTGAGGCGTCAAAGATATCTCCGCCCAAAAGAACCAGATCAGGTCCAAAAGTGCCAACCTCATCAAGAATCCATCGTGAGCCTTTTCCGTAATAAGAGGAGTGGAAATCCGTTATGAAGGCAATCCTTACGGTGTCCTGAATCTTCTCAGATTCAACTCTATATGACTGCACTTTAAGACGCAGGTTCAGTCCGCAGAGAAGGTAAATCAATGCGGAGAAAATCACTATCCTAAATGCCCATCTGAGAATTTTCATACTTCAAATTTATTCAATTCATCTTAAAGCGTTACGTTTATAGTCTCCTTTAGTTGCAATAAAATATGTAACAAGGCCTGCAAAATGCATAAATACAGATGAATAGAATGCCGCCGTATAACCCATTTTCTCGCTGAAAATACCGCCTAACAGAATTCCGATTCCCATTCCCAAATCCCAGGAGGTGAGAATAGTGGAGTTAGCTGTTGCTCTTCTGTTGTTTTCTGCAAGGTTGATTATCATATTTTGGAAAGCCGGCCACATGTGACCGTTGCCCAATCCTATTAAAAGAGCTGAACCATAGTAACTTATCGGGGAAGACCAAACTATGAAAATTGTGTATCCAACGGTTGAAATGATGATTCCCCAAAGTGCATTAGAGAGAAGTTTGCCCTTTTTTAGAGATTTTCTGCCATACAATCGAGAAAGTATCAAACCGCAGGAAAGCAGCATAAAAAAGGCCCCTGTTCCTCCGGTAATGCCTAAAGCCTCCTTGCCGTAAATTGCCAGGTAACTGCTGAGTACACCGTAGCAGTAGCCAAAAAAGAGGATATTGACAGCTATAATCCAACCTCTTTTTAAGAAAAACCTGTCTAATGAGAGTTTGAACTTTTCCTCTTTTATCTCTTTTTGAGGCGGGTTTATTCTTGTTGTAAGGTAAAAACCTATAAACGATACAAGAAAAGCCAGCCAAAAGATAACGTTGAAGCTGCCTATATACTTGTATATCAGTATCCCGACAGTAGGGGCAAGAGCTGTGCCTATATTATTGCTTATACCGTAAAGACCAATTCCCTCTGTTCTTCTTGAGGAGGGCAGAGCATCTATTGCCATTGTACTGTTTGCAACTGTAAAACCGCCAAACGGGCCGCCGTGGAGTGTTCTAACAATGGTAAACATTAGAAGAGAGGAGGCTGCAAGATATCCTCCAAAAAGTATGAAGCAGGTAACAGCAAAGAAAACCAGAACCCTCTTTCTTGAAAAAGAATCTGCCAGATAACCGCTGAACGGTCTTATCAGAAAGGCCAGCAGAATGTATCCGGAGAGTACGGCGCCTATGGTATCCTTTGTAGATAAGAATCTTTCACTCAGATAGATAGGCAGAAGCGGGGTAATCAGATAGAATGCAAAATACATACAAAAGTTAGCAGCCAATACTTTTGTATAGTTGCCGTTCCATAATCTGTTATTTACCTCTTCTGACATAACGCACCAAAGATAGGTTAAAAAGAAATTGCGTATATTTGGTTTATGAAACAAATCAAAGTTTTAATACTTCTTCTCTTCATTTCCGCCCTTTCTATGGCGCAGCAGGCCATTACCCTTCCGCCGGCGGAACTTGCAGACAAGATTATTGAGGAGGCTGTAACTCATCTGGGCAAGCACTACAGATACGGTGCTACAGGCCCGGACCGCTTTGATTGTACGGGATTTACGGGCTATGTTTACAACAAGTTCGGAATTCAATTAAAACGCTCTTCCAAGGAGCAGGCAACGGACGGCAGGGAGGTTTCAGGTTCCCTGAAAAACCTTCAGAAGGGAGACTTACTGGTGTTCGGCTCCAGAAGAAACAAAAAGGTGATAGGCCATATTGGAATATTCATTGAGATGGATAGTTCCGGAGATAACTTCACCTTTATCCACGCCTGCAATAGGGGCGTTATAATCTCCTCTCTGAGTGAGACTTACTACTCCGAACGCTTCCTGGGTGCCAGACGTGTTATTCCAGATTTTGATTCCAGAGGAAGAAAGAGCCAGTTGGATACCATCTTCATTAAGGCTTCCGCATCTGACCGTCAGATTGTTCTCTTTGGAGACGGCACCTGGAGTTATTTGGAGAAGGACGGACGGCTCACTCCGCCTAACCCTAAAGAGACAATAACTCTGGACGCTACAGGCGTTTGGACCACTACAGTAAACTCAAACGCTAACAGTGACACCACAGCTACGGAGGGTGAAATTAACGTTCAGGGAAGGATAATTCCAACCCTTCCGCCTTCTGAAAATGAGAATGCAGCAACGGACACTCTCTCAACCCGAAATACAGAGACCCAGGATGCCAACACGGAGAATACACGCAATTCCAAGGCAAAATATCATACAATAAAGAAGGGAGACACGCTCTATTCTCTTGCTAAAAAGTACGGTACAACGGTAGAGAAGATCTGTGATTTGAACGGCATATCTTCCAAGACCGTCCTCAACGTTGGCCGTAAACTGAGAGTGAAATAGATTATTCTATAGGTTCTATGTGGATGGAGACGTGGGTCTGTTCTCCGTAACGCTCTTTTATAAGCTGCTCAATTTCAGTAACTCTGTCATGGGCCTCCTTTAGGGTAACGTTAGGATCCATAAGAACGTGCATCTCAATTGCATAACGGTTGCCAATCCTTCTGGTGCAGAGTTCATGAGGCTCAACAACGGTAGGAACGGATTTTACTATCTCCAGAATCTCATTCTCAACCTCCTCCGGCAGAGACCTTTCCGTGAGGTCTCCCATGCCGTTTCTGAGCAGGCCAATGGCAACTTTTATGATGATTACAGCAACTATTACAGAGGCTACAGGATCCATAACAGCCCATTTCTCTCCTCCAATGATTGCACAGCCAATACCTATTGCAGTTGCAATGGATGAGAGTGCGTCACTTCTGTGATGCCAGGCGTTGGCCACCATTGCCTCAGAATCTAACTGTTTGGCCTTCCTGTAAGTATACTGGAATACAGCCTCTTTGCCGAGAATGGAGATTAAGGCAACCCACAGGGCAATGGTTCCCGGAACCTGAAGAACTCCGCCGGATGTGCAGAAGAGAATCTTCTTAATTCCCTCAATGAGAATGAATACGGCAACTACAAAGAGAGCCAGGCCAATAAGTGTTGTGGCAATGGTTTCATACTTGCCGTGGCCGTAATCGTGAGATTTGTCCTTTGGCTTGCTGCTTATCTTAACGAATACCAGGACTGCAATGTCTGTGGCAAAGTCTGATATTGAGTGTATTGCATCTGCCACCATAGCTGCACTGTTGCCAAATATGCCGGCAAGCAGTTTTATAATGACCAGAAATGCATTTACAACGCTTCCTACAACAGTGACCTTATATATTTCCTTTTCTCTTTGCATTGTTTTCAATTTTTAATCCCAGGCTTCAAGTTCCTTTTCAATTTCAGGGAACTGAGACTTGCGGAAAACAGGCTCTTTGATACCTCTCTTCTTTTGGGCTCTATAATCATCAAGGAGTTTGAAGGCGTATTTTCCAAGTGCAATTATAGCAATGAGGTTGCATATAGTGATCAGTGCCATGAATAAATCTCCAAAATTCCATACGGTTTCTAAGGCTGCCAGGGAGCCGAAGAATACAACCACTCCTGCTGAGAGTATTCTGTAAACGGTTAATACATACTTTTTTGAGGTCAAGAAGCGGATGTTGGCCTCTCCATAATAGTAGTTTCCTATGATGCTGGAGAATGCAAAGAGGAAAATTGCTATGGCTATGAAAGTAGGGCCGGCTGAACCTATCTCTGATTCCAATGCAGACTGGGTGAGCGCAATTCCGTTGAGTTCAGGTACTTTGTAAAGACCGCTTATGAGAATTACAAAGGCTGTGCAGGAGCAGACCAGAAGGGTATCTGTGAATACGCCCAATGCCTGTATAAGTCCCTGTTTAACAGGGTGTGATACGGTTGCGGTTGCGGCAACGTTAGGGGCGCTTCCCTCTCCCGCCTCGTTACTGAAGAGGCCTCGTTTTACTCCAGTCATTATGGTTGCTCCAATGGCTCCGCCCACAGACTGTTCCAGGCCAAAGGCGTTGGTTATAATTACCTTAAAGACGTAAGGGATTAACTCATAGTTCATTATTATGATTACCACCACAAGGATAAAGTATCCTACGGCCATAATAGGGACCAGAAATGCACTTACATTTGCAATTCTGTGGATTCCTCCGAACACTATGATAAGTGCTGTTGCTGAGAGAATTATTGCAACCAGCATTGGACTCAGACCAAAGGCCTCCTCCATTGCGTCTGTTATTGTGTTGCTCTGAATTGAGTTATATGCAAATCCAAAGGTGATGGTCAAAAGGACTGCAAAAGTGACTGAAAGCCAGTTGCAATGGAGTCCTTTCTTAATGTAGTAGGCAGGTCCTCCAATGAAGGATTCCTTGTTTCTCTTCTTAAAGAGCTGAGCCAAAGTGGATTCTACAAAGGCGGTTGCCGAGCCCAGCAATGCAATTACCCACATCCAGAATACGGAACCCGGTCCTCCTATGGCAATGGCGGTTGCTACTCCGGCCAGGTTTCCCGTTCCGACTCTTGTTGCCACAGATACTGCAAATGCCTGAAATGAAGAGATATTCTGATACTTCCTCTTCTCTTTTTTCTCCTTTCTTCCCGTTGTTGCGGAGTCTCCGAGCAGGCGGAACATCTCTCCCACCATACGGAACTGCACTCCCTTGGTTTTGAATGTGAACCAAAGACCGCAAATTACCAGGACTCCTATTAGAAGGTAAGTCCAAAGAGCATCGTTTATCTGAGTAATTATCATATTTTCAACATTTTATAGCAAAAAGAACATTGCAACTCCGGCCATACTCAAAAAGACTCCCAACACCTCACGGGCCTTAGGTTTCTGTTTGTATATTATTGAGTATGGGATTATTATCAAGACAGGGGTAAGTGCCATCAGTGTTGAGGCTATACCGGCATTGGCATATTGAACCGCCATCAGTGAAAGAGATACGCCCAGTACGGGACCGAAGAGGGTGGTATAAAGGGCATAACGCATTCCCTTCTTATCCTTTCTGGCATCATAAAGTCTCTTAAGATCCTTGTGCAGAGCCATTATAAGTATGAACCCCGCCGCTCCAATTACAGCTCTCATCATAGTGGCAGAGAAGGGGATCATAAAGTTCATGATTTCCGGAGATTCTGCGGGTATGTCCTGCTCATAGAACTGCATTCCTATCTTACTCAGCACCAAGCCTACACCCTGTCCGCAGCCGGCTCCAAGTCCGAGCAGAACTCCCTTTATTGGCACGGAGAACTTAAGTCTGGCCTTCTCAGAAGCATCCTCTCCTCTGTCTCTGCTTAGGATGGAAAGTGCTATACCGCTGAGCGTTACAGCCATCGCGAGCCAGGAGACGGCCTCCATCTTCTCTCCAAGTAAAATCCAGCCGGTTATGGCGGCTACGGGAGGGGCCAGGGTCATAAAGAGCTGTCCGAACCTTGCTCCCATTACAAGGTAGGAGGTGAAAAGGCAGTAATCTCCAAAGACATAGCCCACCAGAGCAGAGAGGGCCATCCAAAACCAGGTTTTGCCTCCGGCATGGAGAGGGTAAGGTGCTCCTATCGTGAAAAAGAGTATTACCCCAATAAGCACAGTGGCAAGAGTGAGGCGTATCACATTGACACTCATTGATCCAAGGCGGTGGCTGGCTATATCTGCAAAGAGAGCCGTCGCCGTCCATAGCATTGCAACGGCCAGAGATAGTATTTCACCTAAATGAGACATAAATATCAGTTGTAAATATAGCAAGATTTCTCTAATTTTGAGGTGTATTACTAATAATGAGCTGATTATGAAAAAGGTTATTACTGCAGTTGTTATTATGATTGCAATGGTGGCTTGCAAGACAAACAACGCCACTGAGGTCTCTTTTGAAGTGGCAAAGAACTACTTCTTTAAGAACAACCAGGAGATTCCTTCAGACCCAAAAATCACGGACAGCGTGCAGTTTAGCACTCTCTTTGGTATGGCTGCCGTTATGGGTGAGAATGGAAAACCAACCCCAATAGACTTTAACAAACAGTTTGCCCTGGCCGTGATTCTCCCTGTAACTGACATGAGTACGGAGATAGTGCCTCAAACCCTTGTAATGCAGAATGATACCCTAAGATACACATACGAGATAAAGATAGGAGACAAGCAATCCTTCTCCATTCGGCCTCTCTCAATCATAATACTGGACAGGCAGTACGAGTCCACCCCGCTGGTAATGAATCAGAAATAGATAAAAATAAACTCTATGCGTAAATCTTTAACTACTCTGGTAATAATGATTCTGTGCACCTTATCTCTTCAGGCACAGAATTTTAACGGAAACTGGTATAACGGAAGTCTCTGCTACACAGCCACCCAGCAGGCAGACGGCAAGGTGGTTATGAATGCTATGGCAGAGGGGGAAGAGCACGAGTTTGCGCTGGTCCCTGTTGAAGGGCAGCCCGGCTGCTACATAGTAAATAAAACTCCTAATGACTACGTAATGCAGTATGAAGAGGGAACCACTGTAAAACACCAGAATAAAGATGGTTACAACGTTTTCTGTTTCTATGATAAGAACAACCGCATGGTGGGAGTGATGGAGAAGACGCAGGAGTGGGATACTCAGAAACTCAATGTGGCTAAGTACATTAACCAGATTATGGGTGAATATACCCTGGAAAAGAGCGGTACCAAAGTGGATATCCAGTGGGAGCAGATGAGCATTAACGGTGTGATGGTTCCTTATAAAGTGGTTACCTTCAACGGTATAGCTTTAGATGTTATAGAGATTGAGAAAAACAATACGGAACTCGCCGGAGGTACATACCAGATTATGCCGTTCCTTAAGGGACTCAATATCTGCCCTGTGGCTTTTCCGGACGGAGGCTTCTGGTTCAAACGCGTTGGAGATGAAAAGGGTGTGGACCTCATCTATTCATCTTCAAAAATCGGACGCTTCAGCTTTGCATCTTCCATTCTGCTGGATTGCTATACGTTAAGGCATTATAACAGGATGTTGCTGCGCTATATGCGTAATGAGGTTTTGGCCCGTCACGGTTACCGTTTCCAGTCTAAGGAACTCAATGACTACTTCAGCTCACAAAGTTGGTACAAGCCGGCGGAGGATAACAGTGAGATTCAACTCACGTTTCTGGAGGAGCTGAATGTTGCCACTATCAAGTATGCAGAATCTGAGAAAGGACAGGATTAAACAACCTTATCTAACATTATGAAAAAGAGTATTTTAATTATATCCGCACTGTTGATGCTTTATTCCTGCAACAACCAGGCGGCAGAGGGCGTTGCAGCCATTGAAAAAGGATGGAGTAATACAACTATTAAGGTTGAAGAGGGAAAGGCCACTGTAATGAACTTACTGAAAGCCTTTAACAAGGTGTGGCATACGGCGGCAGCAGATTCAATTTTTGCAGTTGCAGATGGTAAAGAGTGCTTTATGGAGGAGTGGTATGCGGGTAAAAGCCCTGTATTTGTGGACAATGAGGATTTCTGCACCGCATGGTACAACCACGGAGATACCGGTGAGCAGCAGTTGGATGCACGTACATATCAGCGCTCTAACGGTCACACTCTCTTTGCTGTACGAGTAGAGCAGAACAATCCGGAGCACAAACTCTTCTGCTGCTTCTATGATTATGACCCTGAGACCAAGACTCTTACACCGGAGGATGCCCCTTACAAGGATATCAAACGCAAATGGGATAACTCCTTCTTTGACTATCATCTTGGCAACAACTATGACCAGACAGTTATTGTTGAGGAGATAAACAAGGAGGGCGGAGCCTGTTTCCATCACTATGTATGGAACGGTATGAAGCACGAGTTTAGCCACTCAGGAGATGAAACTTACGCTAATGAGGGAGATGCTGAAGGCTACCCTGATGAGGATCAGAAGATAATATCTGCACCTGCAAGCGAGTGGACGGAAGAGGCTGTAGAAAAACGCATCAGAGAGTACTTTGATGCTGTAAATAAAACCTTTGCAGAGGGTTCTACTATGAGTCCTTTTGATTTGGACAAGCAGTATTATAGCTCCTATTGGAATGAGGTTTATGGGAAAGTGAATGCCAAAGACAGCAAGCAGACATCTGCGGAGAATTGCTTCTTTGTAGATGACAACCATTGGACCGCAGGGCTGGAAACCCCTGTGGAGGTGAAAGATATAAAGGTACAACTCCTATCGGGAGATATGGCAGAAGCCACTTTAACTCTGGCAGAGAAGGTTGGCGGGTTTAAGAAGAAAGTGGTTCTGAACATGGATTACGGCCAGCTCAAATGGGATATCAATGACTGGATTGATCTGAGTATGAGTAAAGAGGGCTCAAGCCTTCTCAGCCAGATGGAAAAATATATAAGATAACAACATAGAAATGAGATTACTATCATTCATTGCAGTGATTGTCGCAGTGGTGCTGGCAGGCTGCAAAAATAACACGGAAACTGTCGAGAATATGAAAACGGAAAATGCAAAGGTCTATCTGACAAGGGAGATTTCCCCAGAATCATTGGTGAAAATTTACAAGGCTTTGGGGGTTGAAGCCAAAGGGCGTGTGGCGGTGAAGATGAGTACGGGAGAGGGCAGCAATCCAAATTACCTTAAGCCGGAACTCATTAAGAATCTGATATTTGAGGTGGAGGGTACCATTGTGGAGTGCAACACCGCTTACAGCAGTGGTCCGGATGATTTGAAAGATGACCGCAATAATTCTGAAAACCACTGGAAAGTAATTGAAAGACACGGCTTTACAAAGTACTTCCCTGTAGATATTATGGATGAGTATGATGAGATTCGCATTCCGGTAAAGGATCAGATTCATATTAAGTATGACATTGTGGGCGGGCATATTGCCAACTATGACTTTATGATTGCTCTCAACCACTTTAAAGGTCACCCGATGGGCGGTTACGGCGGAGCGCTTAAGAACCTCTCCATTGGCTGTGCCAGCAGCAACGGTAAGGCTTACATCCACTCTGCAGGCCTGATGGAAAAGCTCAATATGGAAAAACTTTGGACTCCGGAATTCATTGGAGATCAGGATGGTTTCCTGGAGAGTATGGCCGCTGCGGCTCAGGCTGTTGTTAACTATTTCCAAAGACGTAACGGCATAATCTATATCTCTGTCATGAACAATATGTCTATAGACTGTGACTGTGTAGATCATCCGGAGCCGGTAAAACTGGAAGATTACGGCATTCTGGCCTCCACAGACCCTGTTGCTCTGGATCAGGCTTGCGTAGATATAATTAACCAGCAGAAGGTTACCGCTACCAATGACCCAACAGACCTTCTCAACCGTATAGATCAGCAGCACGGTGTCCATACCATTGAGCATGCAGAAAAGATAGGCCTCGGCACCCGCAAGTATACGATTGTAGATATCAAATAGATATGAGAACAATTAAGCGCTTATTGGTCTTACTGTGTGTGCTTCTGCCTACAGTCATTTGGGCTGGCGATAAAGATAAAACCAATGTAAATCAATTAATTATGAAAGACGGAAAGAGCAAGATACTCGTGATATTCTTCTCTCATGCAGGAGATAATTACGCAGTTGGAAACATAAAAGTTGGCAATACAAAGATTGTTGCAGACTATATAAGTGAGATTACCGGAGCGGATCAGTTTGAGATTGTTACCCATAAGTATGACGGTATGGCATACACTCCGCTTATCAACCTGGCAAAAGAGGAGGCCAAAAACGGAGAGTTACCTCCGTACGAAGGAAAAGCTCCTGATTTGGCTGATTATGACACGGTTTTCATAGGCGGACCGGTTTGGTGGGGAACATATCCTCAGGTTATGTTTACTCTCTTTAAAGACATCAATTTAGATGGCAAAACAGTTATTCCTTTTACAACTCATGAGGGAAGCGGTCTTGCAAATTGCGCTAGAGATGTTAAAAAGGCCTTCCCAAAAGCAAAGGTTACCGGAGAGTTCTCAATATACGGCCATGAGGTTCGTACCGGTAAATCAAAGGTAGAGAAGTGGTTGAAAGGCTTAGGTTTCTAATGGAATGGAAGATTTTATTCTCAAAGAGATTGACAAGATAGGGGCAATGCTTGCGCATATTGCACGCAGGCTTGGCCTTTTAAAGGGTGAGAAACCGGATTACTCCCTTGGAGATGTAAAGACGGAGTTTACCAAAGAAAACTGCCCAATAGACCTGGATACGGTTCTAAAACAAGAGAATCCTATCTTGTATCTTGCTGAGAATGAGAAACTGACAGAGCAAGCCATAGAGTCATTTATAGAGATTCTCTTCTATTCAGACATTGATGAATCAAAGAAGCAAACCCTCCTCAAAGAGGCCATCAACTACCTGGATAACAAGGGCTACATCTCCTTCAAACTCCACTCATTTGTAACTACCAAAGAAAACAAATGAATCCGGTAGCCATACGTCTTCTAAACCAGCAACTTACCGCCCCTCAGTTCAGTAACCCAGTAGAGGTGGTGAGTCATTTTGGTGCAATGCAGGCTCAGGAGTACCGTTTAATGAGGTGGGCCGTTGAGATGCGAACGCAAAAGCCATCATCTAAAGCGTTTAAGAAGGCCTTTGACAGCGGACAGATTATTCGTCTTCATCTAATGAGAGGTACTTGGCAACTTATTGCTGCTGAGGATTATTGGCCATTTTTGAACTTATGTGCTCCCAAAGCTGATTCTGTGATTTCTGGCTGGATGCACAGCAATAAAATCTCTATTCCCCAAAGTGAGCTAAATAGAGTAAGAGCTATTCTTGTCCAGGTTGTCTCTGAGATGAAAAGTGCTACAAAAGAGGACTTTGTAGAGGCGTTGGCAGCTAAAAAGATTACAATGGATGATCACCGTCTCTCATATCATATCCGCATGGCGGAACTCTCAGGTACCCTTTGCAGCGGTGATCTACAGCCACTTAAAGCTACTTACTCTCTTGCAGAAAAGAAAATAGGTCCTAAACCAAGGGTAATCAATCGCGATAAAGCTCTTAAAAGCCTTACCCTCAAATATTTTCAGAGTCACCAACCGGCTACATTGGAGGACTTTGTATGGTGGTCCGGCTTAAACAAAAGTGACTGCAGAAAAGGTATAGAACTTCTTGGAAGTACCATTCATACAGAACATTGGGAGGGTAGAGACTTCTATATAACTGATGGTTGCAGAACAAAAGGTTTCAGAAAAGGTAAATACCTTTTGATTCCTCCATACGATGAATACTTAATTGGTTACAAGAGCAGAGACGTTGTGCTACCTCCTCAATTCAGACATAAGGCCCACAACAACAGCGGTATATTCCAGCCTGTAATTGCCAGGGATGGCATAATCTGCGGCAATTGGTCTCCTTTCAAAGATGACTGCCAACCGGAATTTTTCAATGAAGGCCACAATGCAAAATCCCTTCAACCAGCCTGTCAATCTTACATTAAATTCAGAGACACCTAAATCAAACTTGAAGTCGCAAATTGCGACTTCAAGATGAATTATCTTTATATTTGTTAAAAATCATCAGAGATAATGATAATAAGAGTTGAGGAGCCAAGGGATTGGCAAGAGGTTGAGATGCTTATAAGAGAAGCGTTCTGGAACGTGTACAGACCTGGATGCCAGGAACACTTTGTACTTAAGGAGTATAGGAGCAATCCGGCTTTCATTCCGGAGTTGGACTTTGTGATGGAAGAGGATGGCCGTATCATTGGTCTGAAGTTATTGCAGTACGCGCTGGAAAAGGCTTCCCTCAGTCCTCATTTATATTGCATTATTGGAGTTCATAACCACATCCAAAACCATCATAAGGACAAATCCAAAGGCAAAGAAGATTGTGCCGTGGTTTGAGTGGGGTGTGCTTGATGCCTCAGGAATAAGTTCTTCAATAACCACATAGAACATTGCACCCGCGGCAAAAGCCAGCATATACGGTAGTATTGGAATCAAAACGGAGGATAACATAATAATTGCAACAGCACCAATTGGTTCCACCGCCCCACTGAGCGAACCAATAGCAAACGATTTCCATTTGGAGTTCCCCTCCACCTTCATTGGCAAAGATATAATGGCTCCCTCCGGTATGTTTTGAATTGCTATTCCCAATGAGACTGCTATTGCACCTGCCAGAGAAATATTTGAAATATCACTTTGAGCCCCGGCAAATACAATACCCACAGCCATACCTTCAGGAAGATTGTGGATTGTAACGGCCAACGCCAACATTGCGGTCCTTGAGATATGGCTTTTTATTCCTTCCGGTTTATCTGTACCTATGTGTAAGTGAGGAGTCAGTTCATCTACCAAAAGCAGAAACCCCATACCCATTAAAAATCCTATAACAGAAGGGAATACAGCCCAGGTACCTTTCCCTGTTTCCATCTCAATTGCAGGGATTAACAGAGACCACACTGATGCCGCAACCATTACTCCGGAGGCAAAGCCGAGTAATGATTTCTGTAGTTTTACAGACATCTGATCTTTCATCAAAAAGACAAAAGAAGAACCTAAAACCGTTCCTAGAAATGGAATTAGAAGTCCTATGATAAGTGTGGTTAACATTGTGATAACTAAGGGTTAACTGCAATAATGGTTGAGAAGGATGGTTTCTTATAATGAATCTCTATGTTCTTAAAACCTACATTCTCCAATATTTCTTTCATCTTCTCCGGAGGGTAGACTTTCATTCCGTCAACCATTTTGGTCCAGGAAGAATCCTTTTTAACTACTTCAACAATAATTGAAAAGAGGCCCCCATGATTAAGTACACGTCTTACTTCTTTAAAACAGTTCTCCAAATCTGGCCAAAAATAAACTGTCTCTACTGCAGTTACAAGATTGAAAGTATTATCCGGATATGGCAGTGAAGATGCTGTGCCCTTCTGAACAAATACTTGTTTATCAAGCACTTTTGCATTTACCTTGCCGGCCTTTATAACGCTCTCTTCAGATATATCTATTCCGTAAACCATGCCGTTTGGACTTCTCTTTAATAGCCTTTTAAGTGTTGCTCCTCCACCGCATCCAATATCCAGCATCTTCCATTTATCATCAAATTTGATAAAACTGAGACCCCAATTTGTCAGAGGGGCATGACAATGATTCATGAATTTCAGCATTAGTCTTCCTGTAAATCCTTGAGGTAATGCACATTGCGTAAATAGAGATTTTAATGGATTTTTCATTTGTTCTTTCATCTTTTTCTGAATGCAAAATTACAGTAGGGTAAAAAGGGGCGCAATACCGAGAAAATGGTATTTTTATATATAAGGATAAACGGGATAAGAATAAGTTATCTTTGTATAGTAATACTTAAGGAAAAACAGATGAAAAAGAGATTTTTGATTATCCTGCTGCTGTTTGCAACCGTGCAGTTGTATGCTCAGGATTTGGCTCATTACAAGAAGGTTGTGAAGGAGTTGAGCTCCGCAAGATACCAGGGTAGGGGTTATGCCAAAGGGGGCGCAAACAAGGCCGGAAAATACCTGCAGAAAGAGTATATGAAGGCTGGAGCAGATACCGTTATCTGCCAGCATTTTACAATAGATATAAACACATTCTGCGGAAAGATGCAGATGTGGGCAGACGGCAAAAAACTCACTCCGGGAGTGGACTTTGCTATGCGTGAATACTCCCCGGGCGTTAAGGGAGAATTTCCTGTGTACCATGTAGATACCTTAAATTACAATGCAGAGAAGATGTTTGCAGACCTGGCCAAACCGGAGTATGCCAACTGCCTGGTATGCGTTGAGTTCTGGTTTGCCTACAGGCACAGAGGGGATTTCTCAAAACTGCAGAAGGCGGGCCAGTGCACCAACGCCGGTCTTATTCAGACCTTCTCCTCTCCAATAAAGTTTTTTAAGGCATACGGAGACAGGGTTATTGACAAACCTATAATCTGGACTACTCCGGAGGCCATTGAGGGCGTAAAGAGAGTGCGCGTAAACGTTGAAAACGAGTTCCTTAAAGGGTATGATCTCTTTAACGTCATTGCAAAAGTGAAGGGTGAAAATCAAGATAGCTGCTATCTCTTTACCGCCCACTATGACCACCTTGGCAACCTTGGGCGTAAGGTCTTTTATGCCGGTGCTAATGACAACGCCTCGGGTACCGCCGCAATTGTCACTCTTGCAGCCTATTATGCAAAGAACCGCCCTAAGTATGACATCTATTTCCTCTCCTTCTCCGGTGAGGATGCCAACCTCAGAGGCTCGGAGTTCTATGTGAACAACCCAATTGTTCCGCTTGACAGGATTAAGTATCTCTTTAATATTGACATGATAGGAGACAACAACCCCGTTCAGTACTGTGAGGTGAGTGATGAGGGAATGAAGGGTTTTGCTCTCTTTGAAAAAATAAATGAAGAGAACCACTTCTTCAAATCTCTCAACAGAGGCACATTAGCAGGCAACAGTGACCATTACCCGTTTGCGCTGCGTCACGTTCCTTGTATCTTCTTTGAGAACGAAAGCGGTGATGCTTTCCAGTACTATCACACCATCTATGATGATTATAAACACGCAATCTTTGACAGCTACGAGCCTGTATTCAAGATTGTTACATCCTTCATAGAGCGTTATTAAAATGTTCTTTACGCTATCTTCCAAAAGACCTGAGAAGGTAGAGCATAGGGAATATTTCAAGACGTCCTATTAGCATTTCAATCATTGAGGTGGCCTTTATAACTGCCGGAATATCTGCATAGTTGGAGAGAGAGCCCACATCTCCAAAGCCCGGTCCAACGTTGCCTATGCAGGCAATTGAAGCCGTTATTCCGGTTGTAAAATCCAATCCTCCGGCAATATTGAAGGCTGCAAAGAGAATAATGAAAAACATATAACAAAAGACAAAACAGAAGGCGTCATTAATCTGTTCATCTGAGCGGATTCTCCCGTCTACACGGACTGGTCTTACCATTTTAGGGGTAACTGTGAGGATGACTTTACGGTGAACTCCCTTTGCAACCAGTATTGCTCTGTCTATCTTTATACCTCCAGATGTGGAACCGGAGCAACCACATATAAGTGAGCAGATTACAAGAACGGCAATGCTGAAGTGAGGCCAAAGTGTGGTGTCATGTGTGGCAAAACCCGTTGTTGTTGAGATAGATGCAACCTGAAAAGCTGCTGCCCGCAAGGCTTCTCCAAAGGAGTTTATATGGTTGTTGATTAGCAAATCTACTGTTACCATGCCAATTGCAATCAAAACAGCACCCAGGAACGTCTTTAAGCTCTCAGACTTCCATATATGCTGAGGACGTCCCTTAATGAATGCAAGGAAGAGAATCCCAAAGTTCATTCCGGATGTTATCATTGCAATGGTAAGAACCACCTCGGCAGCAGGGTTTGCGTAGAATGCTATGCTTGTATTTCTGATGCAGAAGCCGCAGGTGCTGCAGGCAGACATGGCGTCAGTTATAGAATCAAACCAAGGTAAACCGGTGAGTTTAAGAGCAAAGAAGGTTATCAGAGTCAATGAAACGTAGGCAATAAGTATGCGTCTTGTAAAACTGCCCAAACGTCCGGAAAAGCCCTCTTTAGCCACTCTGGAGATTTCTGCTCCGGAGAGTCTGGACTTGTCTGAACTGCCAATCATCATGGAGAACAGTGTAACTATTCCTATGCCTCCAACCCAGGCGGTTGATATTCTCCAGAATTTTAACCCTTTAGGGAGAGCCTCAACATCATTTAAAATGGATGCTCCAGTTGTAGTGAATCCAGAAACGCTTTCAAACAGAGCATTTATTGGAGAAAACTCATTTCCATAAAGCATGAATGGGAACATTCCAAAAATGCAAGCAGATATCCACACTCCCACAACAATGCAGTTCCCTTCTCTGAAACTCAGCCTCTCTTTTCCCTTTCTGACAAATATAATAGGGAAGAAACCCGCGGAACAGGTCAAAAAGGAAGAAAACAGTAGAGGTATACGGCTGTCATCTCCCTGAGAAAAACAGGCTATTACGGCAGAGATGGCCATAAGCGCTGCTACAAAGAGTAATGAAATACCCACGTACAAACTTATTATTCTCCAGTTCATCTGTTGAGATTAAAAATTTGATGCAAAAATATTCCGCAATAAATCATTTATCAATACAATAATTTCTAACTTTGCATTGATATTATCAATGAATGATATGACACTGCAACAACTCAAGTACATAATTGCAATAGATGATTACAGACATTTCGGCAAGGCTGCAGAGTATTGCGGACTTACGCAATCCACTTTAAGTCTGATGGTTAAGAAGCTTGAAGAGGAACTTGACGCAAAAATCTTTGACAGAGAGACATATCCCGTCTCACCAACGGAAATAGGGAGAAAGATCATAGACCAGGCCAAGGTTGTTCTTTACCACGTTAATCAGATTTCTGAAATTACCCAGTCAGAAAAGGAACTTCTCTCAGGACCTCTTCGTATTGCCGTGATTTCCACTGTTTCTCCTGTTCTCTTACCCGGAATGTTTAAGTATTTTGGCAATAATTATCCGTCCATATCATTTCAGACTGAAGAGATGATTACAGATACTATAAAGGATAAATTAAGGAAGGCAGAAGTAGATATGGGAATTGTTGCCGGACCTGTACAAGATACTGATTTGCTTGAGATACCTTTATATCATGAACGTTTTCTGGCATACCTTTCAGAAGAGAGTCCACTCTATTCCAAGAAGACGATTTCAATGGAAGATTTATACGGCCAATTCATCTGGATTATTAAAGACGGTCTAAGAAAGCAAGACTTGTCTGAAATGGAGAAAGACGGTAAGGTAACATACGAGCGTTTTTTTGAGGGAGGGCGTGTTGGCATGCTCATACAAATTGTTAATGAAAACGGCGGAATCACTATTATTCCGGAAACTCATAAAGAGTTGATTATAACAAGTTTGCAAAAGAGATTACGTCCAATCATTAATCCGGAGCCATCAAGAACCGTTTCTCTGCTGGTAAGGAGTGACTACATTCACGAATCTATGCTAAATGCCGTAGTTAAGGCAATTAAAAGTATTATTCCAAGTGCTCTCTTGGATAGCGTAATACGCCGTAAACACTTGACTATCTAAAAAATGAGATATATGAAAAGTTTTAAATCTTCAGCGTGGATTCTTCCACAACCTGTGCTTATTTTAGGCACATTTGACAAAAACGGCAAGGCAAACGCAATGAACGCTGCCTGGGGCGGACAGTTGGATATGACAGAGATCATTATCTCTCTGGGTTCACACGCCACAACAGATAATCTTGCTCAAAATCCGGAGTTTACAGTAGCCTTTGCCACTGCATCCACCATGGTTGCATCAGACTATGTTGGCATTGTAAGCGGCAGAAACACTCCTAATAAAATGGAGAATACCGGCTGGGAGGTAGAGAAGGCTCCGAATGTGAACGCACCTGTATTTAAGGCATTTCCAATGACTTTGGAGTGCAAGGTTAAGCAGATGAAGGGGGAGAGAACCGGCGGCGGTTATCTCATAGCAGAGATAGTTAACATCCTTTGTGATGAGAAGTATCTGGCAGAGGATGGTAAGCCGGATGTAGAGAAGATGGAGCTTATTACCTTTAACCCTGTACAACATACTTATATTCAGTTAGGTAAAACGGTTGGTAAAGCCTTTTCAGACGGTCTCAAACTGAAGAAATAACTATTTCTTTGGATGTAAATCACAATTAGTAGGTATTGTGGGATAGGGGAAAGCACCCTAATTTTGCATCCGGTTATGAAAGAGTTCTTATATTCATTATTGACTGTTACGGGCGAGATGAGTCCGTACTTGCTGTTAGGATTCCTAATAGCAGGCATTTTACACGTCTTTGTACCGGGACGTTTCTATGCAAAGTATCTATCCAGAAACAATAGATTCTCAGTTCTTTACGCAGCATTGCTTGGAGTTCCGCTGCCACTATGTTCCTGCGGAGTTATTCCAACAGCCATAGGGCTTAAGAACGAGAAGGCCTCAAAAGGAGCAGTTGCCTCCTTCCTTATTGCAACCCCTCAGACGGGCATAGATTCCATTCTTGCAACCTTCTCAGTGCTAGGACTCGGTTTTGCAATTATAAGGCCTGTAGCCGCCTTGGTAACAGGAGTTTGCGGGGGCCTGCTGGTTAACCGCTTAATAAAAGAGGATACAGACAACACACCAACAAACACCGCCTGCTGTTCAGAGAGCGGAAGCAAACTCTGGAGAGTTCTGCACTACGCCTTCTTTGAGATGATGCAGGACATAGGTTTAAGGCTCATTGTAGGCCTTATCTTGGCCGCTCTTATTCAGGTAGTTGTACCGGATGAGTTCTTCCTCCGTTTTGGCTCCAACGCACTGCTTCAGATGCTAGTTATCCTGGCTATTGCAGTTCCAATGTACATCTGCTCAACGGGTAGCATTCCTGTGGCGGCCGCACTTATAATGAAAGGCCTCTCACCGGGAGCAGCGCTTGTAATGCTGATGGCCGGCCCTGCAGTAAACATGGCCTCTATATTGGTGGTACGCAAGTCATTAGGAAACAGGTTCACAACCATCTACCTGCTTGTAATCATTGGCTTCTCCATACTGTTCGGCCTTTTGGTAAACGCCATAGGCCTGAACATAACCCCTTTGGCAAACCTGGATGCCTGCTGTGCAGAGGAAGGAGTAACACTCAGCCCTTTCAAGTGGCTCTGCACCATCCTTTTAACCCTTTTAATCCTTTTTGCACTCTTTATGAAGTTCTTTGGCAATCATTCTCACGATGGTGAAACAGACAACAATACAACCGTTTACACTGTTGAAGGCATGCACTGCAGCCACTGTGAAGCTGCTGTTGAACGTGCAGTAATGGGAGTTCCGGGCATCACCTCAGCCAAAGCCAGTGCCCCACGTAAAACCCTCACCGTCACCGGCAACGCCTCCGCCTCAGCCATCCGCACCGCCGTTGAAACCGCCGGCTACAAGATGTCCTCCTAAGGAAGTAATTCAACCATAATAATAGCAATCCCGCCACCCTCAAAATAGGGGATGGCGGGATTAATATTATTTTAAATAAGAATTGTCTTAACCTGAATTAATACTGATAAAGGGCTGCAACTTCCTCTGCTGTAAGGGCTTTATTGTAGAGACGGACTTCATCCATCTTGCCTCCGAAAAACTCACCATCTCCATAGCTTCCAAGGTAATGATAATTGTTTTCCCATGAAGGAGTTAAGGTCTGAGCTCCGTTAGACATTGTGTAGTTGCAAACAGCGTTTCCATCAACATATAACGTTCCTCTTAGGTTGATTACATCTCTAACAAAGGTAACCATGTGCCAATTACCATCATTATAAGCGTTGGCAGATTCTACGGTATAAGTATAATAGGTTCCTTCCCAGATTTGTATTTTTCCATTTCCTAAAAAGCGTACGAACCATCCCCAACTGCCATTACCATTTTCCGTTCTAATAATATTAGCGGAACCTCCTGTACCAGTGGTATTAACCCATGCATTAAAAGTGAAAGATGTTGCGTCATCAAAGTTTCCTGCTGGATATATATTCATCTTATCATCTACTCCGTCAAAAGAATACGCCTTATTTGCATTCCCGAATCTGTCTGTAGTCAATGTGGCGCCATAGTTTGTAGCATTAATAGTTCCAGAGGTCACGGCATCATTGGTGTTCCCATTGAACGGCCAGTAGTGAATCAAGTTGCTGATAGCCTGAACCTCTTTGACAGGACGTATCGGTTGCCCAATCCAACATTGTCCATTTTCAGAATATATACTACCTTGATATGAGTACCAGATAAGAGGGCTTGTTGCTTTAGTAGACGATATGATATTAGTCCATCCTCCAACACCGGAGAATGTATATCCATCTAAACGACCTCCTAAAGGAATAAAAATAGAATTACCGTTGGCGGCAGTAAAAGTCCAGCCGGAATTATAAACTTTATCCAATGCATAAAGCGCCACCATTTCTTCATTTGTCGGCATTCGCCAACCGTCACCGAGATATGCAGTTGCTGCATCGTCCTGTGGTTCAAGAACATCTCCGGAATTCGGATACTTGAAATTATCATTTAATGTTGCATCATACCAGTAGTATAAGGTGTTCTTCATCCAAGTCTTCATTTGCCAAGTGGATGCAGTATAAAGGTCCGGCACAATTTCTCCCCACGCCAGATAGAAGCCGTAGTCTGTGGTACCCGTTGCAGTAGCTCCCAGATTTCTATCTGCCCATAAGAGTAGTTTTCCTGTTGCAGGATCATTATTCTTATACAGTCCCATATCAACACCTCCGGGAACGGTGACTGCAGCAGGCCATGAAGCAACATTTTTAATATTTATGGAGGAATGACTTACCAGCGTGTTGCTTATAGTAGCAGACTTGGCAGGGGCGCCTGTCTCAAAGAATACAAAGCGGCGCTCAGAAGCTGAAGCCCAGTTAGTTGCATTTATCTGCCCACTGAACATAATACCTTCATTGTTGTAAACATAACCCCATAACGGCTGGGTGTAATCCAATGCTTTTATAGCAAATCCTCCGGCAGGGGTATATGAGCCGCAGGCAGCAGGGCGGATGTCCTTAGCTACCAGACGGTACTTCCAGTTTGTTGCATAATTACTACCGTCTTTATCTACAAAGAACTGTACGTAATTATCTGGAATAACCATATTTAAGCTTGCTGTAAGGGTAGCAATTTCTCCTGCCGTTTTCAACTCGTATGGAGCCGTTGCACTGGAGAAGTAGGTATAAATTGGTAAATCATCAGCTCCTTTGAATACATAACTCTCTCCACTTGTCGTAATATTTACCGTACCGAATGGGAAATAAACGGCGCTCATAGTTGCTCCTGTTGTAGCAAGTTCTCCTATGGTAAGACCACCTTGGAGTACTCCGTTCCACTTTGTGCCGTCAAACGTAATAGTAGCATATTTTGGAGTAGCTGATATGGCTACATTATTGAAAAATAGATAAATAACATCACCTGTAACAAAGGCGGTCTTTACTGATTTAGTAGGGGCTTGTTTAACAGTTACAGAAAATTCCAGGCGGGTCTGTGGAGTTATTTTTTCTGTTTTACTATCCTCTTTAGCACAGGAAGTAAGCGCAAAAACAGCGCAAAGAATTAATAAGTACTTTTTCATTGTGTTGCCCTCCTTAAAATATCCAGTTCTGTTCAGGGTCCATAGGATTATATTCCGGTTCTACACCACTTGTGCAAACCGCTCCTTCTTGCGCTACCTCTAATATCAGTGCCAAGGGCGCTTCATAAAACTGTTTGATTTTCTTTTTCATACTGTATTGTTATTCTATTTGTATGCACACAAAGAAATATGCGACTACCTTTTGTGGCTCGCACTAAAAACGGTTAAGTAATTGATTATAAAATTGTTAATGCCCCCACCTAAAGAGCAGAAGAGCTCATCAGAAAATGTGATATGAATAGGGTTGCAACGCATTTCTGGCTGATTTGCAGTCAAAGTTATTCATTTTCAGTTTAACACCAAAAAGTTTTAAGGCTTCCTCACTCTGTTGGGAATGAATTCCGGGAGGACTATGGAGAGTTCCATGAAGCCGGCGTACTCATCATTGTCATACCACGGGGTTTGGAAGATGAGCTTCTTTACTCCCTCTTTTTCAACGGTATAAATGTTGGTTCTGGGGTTCTTGAGCATATCATTGAGGAGGGAACGTGCCGGCTCCGGATGGCAGTCCAGCACGTTATTTCCTATGATCTCTTCTCCCGGTTTAAGGAACGTTTTCCGGGATTTCTTGTTCATATCCAAGATCTTACCGTTCTTGTCACAAACAGTAACGGCAACGTCTGCCCCTTCAAAGTAATCTCTTTTCACTTTCTATTTCTTTTTAATATATACTCCGTCTGCTGCGGCACCGGAACCAAAGCATCCCAGGGTTTCATTGCCGGTCATACTCTTGAGTACCACAAACTTCTTAAAGAAGTGGGCGCTGAAGCCGTAGCCGCATTCATTTACATTCTCGTATGTAAACCAGTTGTATGTGTATTTACCAAGTACTGCCGGACGGTTGGGATCATTTTTGAATTCTGCCATACCGCTCGGAGCGTTGCATACCTCAAAGTTCAATAGGTATTTACCTGCCTTGCTGAAGGTTACGTGGCCGCCAACCATAGACTGAGAGTTGGAATTCCACACGGAATAGGCATAGTAACTGCCTATATCTTCCGGATCTGCGTAGTCCAAATATTCAGTGACGTTGAAGACTCCGTATGAGGCATCTTCTTCATCTTCAAAGTCTTTCATCTGATAAACGGTCTCCGTCTTTGGGTCTCTCCAAGTTCCATTCGTTAAGGAGACTCTCTCATTCTCATTGCTCTCTATCTTAAAGGTCATCATACCGGTGATGGTTCCATCTGCCTGGTATTCATTCAAATAGTACCATCCGTCATCATTCAGTACTCCGCCTACAACCATTATGGAAATGTTGTGTTTGGTGTAAATAATCTCACCAACTGCTATATCATCATCGTTTACCGCAAATCTCAGAAGAACCGGAATCTTCTCTCCAAGGGTTCCTAAGAAACTGTAAATGCCCACCTCATCTGCATGGGCGGAGATAGCCATAAGGAGTGCAACTATTAATGTAATTAACTTTCTCATTTGTCTACACTTACAAATTTAGAACCGTTCCACGTAAAGCGTTTTGTGACCTTACCGTTTTTAGTGTAATAGATGTATCCGAGGGTTTTACCAACTCTTGGAAGTGAGTGAGCTGCACAGTCCGCTCCTGCCGGTGCCTCAAACTCTATACCCAGTTCCGGACCGTATGTTGGTTTCATTTTATGAGTTGCATTGTCATACAGATAGAAGTCAATGCCGGTATACTGTCCAGCAACAGGCACTCCCTCCATATAGAAATCATTGGTAACTGCCAGCAGTTTATGCTTCTTGTCTGCATAGTTCCAGTAGCAGAACTCAACAACGAGTTTTGATTCTTCACTAACTGACTCAAAGCAGGCATAACCGTTACTGCGGTCTAAAGTAACATACTCACCAGGTATCTGATTCATTCCGTTAAGGAAGAGTTCCCAACTCTGTTTCAATGAGTTGATGGATTCTCCCGGCTCCGGCTGGTAAAGGAATGCGTTTACAAAGTCTTTGATATCCGGAGCATTACCCTTGTAGTTTACGGTGATTGCCAAATCATCAAGCGGGTCAAAGGACTCGCTCTTGGAGTAAACCGGTTTCATACCGTTCCACTTAAATGTATGGCGTACAGGACCGTCATTTCCCCACTCGTCTACTGTTACATCCTTGCCTACTTTAGGCAGACGGTAAACCATCTGAACATATTCTCCTCTCTCTCCCCAGCGGTAGCCCTTAAGGATATCCGGCTCCGGTGTAAGTGTCTTTGTCTGAGGGCTATAGTCATAGAAGCAGATGAATTCTATATTTGGGTCTGTAGGTTTTCCAATACGTACTGCAAAGAGTTTGTGACCGTTGGTTCTGTTCCAGTAGCAGAGAGACATAGACTCTCCGTCAGTACCGGCGTCATCAATAGAGGCATAACCGTTCTTTGTATCTACTGTAACTACAAGAGTGGTCTCTGTATCAAGGACTTCTCTGTCCAGCCCTTTCTTCATTGTGTTGCGAATCTCACGGCCCATCCAGGTTGGCCAGGTCTGGTCAAAACGCTCAAACATAACGCCTAAGCTTCCGTTAACTACATTGGTGATAGGCTTTGTATGCCACCCGCTGTAAATCACATCAATAGGGGTACTTTCAAAGTTCCTCTCCTGAGCAAATGCCGTAAATGCCGTAAAGAGAACGGCAACAGCCATTAAGATTTTTTTCATATCTCTGATAATCAAATTATTTCCTATCTATATCTTTACAAAGATACAACTTATTTGGTAGTATAGGACAATCCTAGTATATTTACGCCTATTATAAAAGTATAATTATCAAAATAACAATTCAATGAAAAGAACTTCAATCTTTCTGAAAGTTGTAATGGCGCTGGCAGTTGTTTTTTCTGCTACAACGGTGGCAAAAGCGCAATTAGGCAGCTTTGGTGAAACCATCAATCGAGATGGTGAAGAGTGTATCAGAGTATATACTGCAGAGCAGTTTATAAACGCTCTGGGCTCAAACAGGCACATACTGGTTGCAAAGAATACAGAGATTAACCTTACGCCTGTACTCAACAGTGAGAGCATGTTCCGCACCCGCTTTAAGATGTGGATGCCGGATGTTTCAGAAGGTATTGAGGATGACAGACCTACGGTTGTAAGCGAGAGCGTTTTTGACGGCCGCCAACTTTCTCTGGTCAATATGAAAAACCTCATTATTGAAGGAGAGTATCACTCAAGAATAGTTGTTGAGCCTCGTTATGCTTACTGCATAAACTTCATTAAATGTGAGGATTGCAAGGTTATTAACCTTACTATGGGACACACTGAGGGTGGCTATTGTGACGGCGGTGTGATAGGATTTCTCAGAGGTAAAAACAACATTGTATCTACCTGCGATCTATACGGCTGCGGAACATACGGCCTGCAGCTCATTGAAACAAAGAACTTTACGTTGTATAACAGTAATATTCACGATTGTACATACGGTATACTCTTTATGCGTGACTGCGATGAAACCCGTTTTGTTCACTGTGACTTCTTTGACAACAAGGAGTTTACCCTTGTGGAGGCATATGACTGTATCAATGCTGAATTTGAGGACTGCCGCTTCTACAGAAACTGGGAAGACTCAAAGCTCTTCTATTTCACCAAGGAGTTTACTCTGCTTGGCTGCGAGGTGTACCACCCTACAAACAGACTTGGAACAATGAGCCTCTGCAAGCAGAACGGCAATCAGCCAAATAACTTTAAATCAAACGCTTCATATACCAACGTTGAGAAGCGTGACGTTGGACCTGATAACGTTCAGGCAGACGGAAGAGGTGATGATTAACGGTTAAGGAGGAGTTGAGATGAAAAAGATAGCAATCATAGTCGGAGCGGTAGCAGCAGTTGTTATACTGCTCTTTGCAACCAAAAAATATTGGAAATCTGAGATTTTGGACGGCCCGGGTATGGAGATGGAGGTAAAAGAGGAAGTGGATACCGCCTTGCCTCCTATGTTCTTCATTGGAAACGGAGAGTACCTGCAGATGCTCTACTGGTCTAATGTTGAGGAGCCTAAGAAAGAGAATGGAAATGAGGATTATTTTGATGCCATGCATCAGGCCTGGGAGAGACAGGAACTGTTGCGCCGCAACTTTGACAAATACACCAACATGCTGGTTGACGGTAAAACCGTAAAGGTGAAGTTTGTAGATGAGATTCTTAAAGACCCGGACGGCAATACTCCAAGCATTGGAGAGATACACGGACGTCCAGATATCCCTGCACTTTGCGCCCGTTATACCGTTGTTGACCCTAAGGACGGTTATGACAAGGACGGTGACAATATTCTCAGCAACTGGGGTGCTGTGATTGTAACCGATGATTACCTCAATTCACGCAAACGTCTGGATGTCAAATATTCATACGAGAATGCAGACCAGACTCTCTCTCCTGAGATTGTAAGCCGGATGGAGAAGGAGTACAATATGAAGGCACAGAGTGCATACGAACAGTGCAAGATTGGAGATCGTTACATCCACGCTACCATTGAGTTTAAGGGAGAGTATAAGAACGCTCCTAAGGAGGATGAATACAGTTCAGACCGTAAATATGCCCTTGCCCTTGAACTGATTATAGACAGCGGAAAGGTTTACAAGGCTGAGAGATTGGGCTACTATGATCCGGAGTACGGAACCACCTGGAACGCAGATGCAGACGGCTATATTCCTAACCACATAATTGCCGCTTTTGAAGGCCCTAAGGGACTGGAACTCTGCTTCTCACACGGTGCACCTGAGAGTTTCGTCGTTGGTATGATGTACCTGAGAGACAGCACTCTTGAGGAGGTAGATTATGAGATGTACCATACTCTCATAGATGAGGAGAAGCCAATGTGGAAGCATGAAATTGCAGAGATTTGCAACATCTGCAAAGATAAGGACCCTAAGCTTAAAGATGTGAAAATGAGCAAGTGGAGTCGTATCTATGTAGATTATAACAACGAGTGGATATGGCTTGCAGACAAGGATGACAAGCATAACGCCTTCTTATTCAGGCCTGAGGACGGCAAGAGTCCGTTCACCCTTGTAGACAGTGAAGGGGAACTCCAGAAAATTGTACGTATGGAGGATTACAAGAATGCAATCTATTATCTTAAAATGGTTGGTCCTAAGGATAATAGAACCACATTCACAAAGATTCTGACCTTTAAGAATAGCAAGAAGACAGATGAGTTCTATGCACTTGCAGTAGACGGTGAGTTCACCGAGTGCACGCTCAACGGCCAGCCTATGAGTATTGAGGATTGCCTCAACTACCTTGGCAAACTGCCTGAAGAACGTGAACTTTACATGTATTTTAGAGAAATTGAATAGAAGATATAGTTATGGAAGTTCTTAAAAAGTGCCCTTATTGCGGGGGAGAAGTTTCTGAAGAGGCTCAAAAATGTAAACACTGCGGAGAGTGGATTAACCCTGCACCTCAACCTGTTCAACAACAGTATGTAGTCAATCAGGTGGATCCTCAACCGAGTAACGGAATAGGAATTGCCGGATTCGTTATCTCCCTGGTATGCATTTTCTTATGCTGGATACCCGGATTGAATATAATTGTCTGGTTAGTAGGTTTTATCCTCTCTCTGATTGGTATATTCAAGAAACCTCGCGGTCTTGCAATAGCAGGTCTTGTGATTTCATCCATTATGGCAGTAATAATGATTGCGATATTGGGTGCAATAACTTTTGCAGTCTTTGAGAATCTGTAGCCCGCTGTTCCTAAATGACTGTGTTTATTGAAAGTTAATAATACTCTTATAATGAAAAGGTTATTAATTTTATTGGCTGCTGTGGGAATTCTCTTTGCTTCCTGTAAGAATAGCAAAAAAACTGATGATCAGAAAGTTGAGCAAACAGAAACCTCAACAAAAACAGATACTGTTGAGAAGGCTCCCGTTGTAGAACTGACCTATAGGAATCTGGCCGGAACGTATGATACTGAGGATTATCAGATGCGCGTGGTGCTTGATTTAAACGGCACGGCAACATGGAATATGATTGGAAGTCTTCATTGGAGTGAGTACTCCTACATCATTAAGGGAAACGGTGTCTTCTTTGATGTCAAAGAGGTAGATGAAAATACCAAGCCTAATTTCATCTATGATCCGCAAAAGAAAACTCTGGATGACGGAAATGGAAATATCTATATCCTTCAGCCTGAGAATTATTTAACCGGACTGACCAACATAGACAAGAGTTGGTTCATAGGGCATTGGAAATCCAAGAAGGGTGATGATGAAAGATTCGTAGATGCCATACTTATGGAAGAGTATTCCCTTGACTCTTTGAAGAGTGATGCAAAGTTCTATTTCCTTAAAGAGGGTATTGATTATTACTCTACCAATCTCACCTGGGCAGATGTTGACTACTCCATTGGTATTAAGAGAAGTGCTAAATACATAGACGGACAGCATGAGTTTGATCTCTATATTCCTGATCCTAGGGCAGATAAACGTATGATTCGCTATGACATTTCCCAAATTAACGGAGAGGAAGTGTATGTGGTTGCTGATCTTTATGATTTTGTAAAGTAAAAAGTATGAAGAGAATAATCTTTTTACTCTCTGTTTTGCTGCTCTCTGTCAGCACATTCGCTCAAGAGACTGAGAGCGAGAGGCCTTTGTTTGGATATAAGCTTCAGGATTATATGAGTAAACCAAAATTTGGTGCTTATATCGTTGGATTTTACAAGTATAGTGATCTTAAAGGTGCTCACAGCGGTCAAGGTTTGGGAGTTAGATATATACGTGCTTATGTAGACGGTTCAATACTAAATGATTTCAAATACCGCATACAGTTTGAAATTAACGGGAGCCCGCACGTAAAGGACTTTTACCTTGAGTGGGCCAGGTTTAAGGAATTCAGTGTAAAGATTGGAGAATTCAAACGTGCCTTTACCTTTGAGAACCCTTACAATCCTTGGGACGTTGGAGTAGGGGACTATTCTCAAGCTGTAAAGAAACTGGCCGGAATGGGGGACCGTTGCGGGGAATCATCTATGGGCGGCCGCGATTTAGGTATTCAGTTTCAGGGAGATTTCCTTCCTGTAGGGAACGATCAACACAGATTGTTTCACTATCAAATTGGCCTTTACAACGGAAACGGCATAAACAGAACAGATAACAATTCCAGGAAAGATATAATGGGAACCATTCAAATTCAACCCATTAAGGATCTGTATCTGGGCGCTTTCGTTTGGAACGGCAACTGGTCAGACGGTACCGTAACCGTTGACCGCAAGCGTTACGCTTTTGGTGCAAAATATGAGCACAACAATTGGTCTGCAAGAACGGAATACGTTCACTCCAAGGGATATAAGGCCTCTTCCATTGATCATGAAACAGGCGAACTTATACCAGGTTGCAATGACAGGGGCAAGGCAGATGCATTCTATGCAACGGTGGGAGTGCCCGTAGTTGACTGGTTTAAGGTATTTGTTAAATACGATAACTATCGGGATAACGCCAACTCTGCAAGCCGCTCAACAATTTACTCAATTGCTCCTCAGATTCGTCTTCATAAAAATCTGATGTTCCAGTTTGAGTATAGATACAATGACAACAAAATGACCGGCAAAAAGTACAATGAGTTCTGGTTTGAGTATTACGTTAGATTCTAAATAAGCTATTGAAACTCTAAACCCTTTACAACAAGGCCAATGTTGAAGGGTATATGGATGAATTCACCAAGAGCGCTGTTCCTCTGGTAACTGCTCTTGAAATATAGAGCCATAAGTAAATGAAAAGCGCCTGGATCACGTTCTGATTCAGGCGTTTGCTGATATTTGCGAACAGCATCCATATCACAGTCTACAAGCTCAAAGGAGATGTAATAGCGCCCCGGTTCCAAAAGGATATTATCATCTGGATGTACAATATATTGCTTCTTCTCATTAGATAGGGCAATGTTCACATAGATTGGTTTGTGAAGGATGTTTATGAACTCTTCAGGCTTTCCCTCAATTCTGTAGATATTGACGGAGGCAACGCAGCCGGGGATGCTGCTCTCCAGAACAGTGAACTGTATATCTTTGATTAGGAAAGGTTTGCGTGTATTTGCAACGGAACCCACTTCAATTCCTTTCACTACGCCGTCCGTACGGTCAAAAGAACCTGCTGCTCCCGGAAATCTTGTTCCGGCACGGATCAGATATTTCTCCCTGCTCTTGCCTCCAATTACAACAGCAGGCGGCAACTCGTTCTCCTTAAGTACAATTACAACGTCATCCTGATGTCCTGTAACTGTGTAATAACCAATCTGATAGGAAACGTGATGAAACTCCAGTCTCTCTTTAGGAACTTTGATTTCAAAGTGTCCGTCAGCTGAAGAAACGGTACCTATCCCAAGTTTTGGAATACCAACCTGAACATATTCAACGGCCTCTCCGTTCTCATTCACAATACGTCCGCTAACGTTGTAACGCTCTTGTGCATAAGCGAATAGGGGGAGGAGTAAAAGTGCTAGCAATAATCTGATACGCATAAAACCTACTTTTGGCACTATTCTGTATCAAAGATAATGCCGGTGGTTCAAGTTTTTCGGTAAAAACTTCCACGTAGCCGGTACAAAAACGGACTTGGATTCTCTTCAGTGAGATCTTCGGAAACTTGCCCAAGCCCGATTTCAAAGGTACGAAAAATGGCAGAAACCGCCACACCATCATCCAGGTGCCGGTGGAAAAGGCGTAATGAGTTTATACTAAACAATAAAACCGACTTTGTCCTTATCTGTAATTTCTCTTATGACACGACAGGGATTACCTGCTGCCAGTACTCCTGACGGGATATCATGTG
>JAGDBO010000003.1 GCA_017959005.1 Bacteroidales bacterium
CTAACTCCAGATTCCATCCTGGCCCCAGGATACCCGGGAGTTGGTTAGGGGTGTTGCCGTTAGAGGAATATGTTGCAACAATAGGAATGTTGAAATCTTTGTCTTTATAGGAATATATTGGAATAGAAAGGTTTATGGTTCCTGTGTATAGTGAAGGTGAAACGTCTCCCTGGCGAATAAAGTCCCACGCATCTGTCTGAGGAAGAGAAATCTCATCATAGAACTTGAAAGAAGATTGGGCAGATAGATGCAAAGTGCTTAATGATAGCACTATTAAAAGAAAAGACTTTGTGCTTTTTTTGTAGGAAAGAAGAGGTAGCATATTGTTTTCTTCTATATTTTCCATAAAGGTAGGAAAAATATTGAGAAAAGTGTGGGGGAATGGCTTTTTTTACTATCTTCGCACGCTTGAATTTCAGCCCGTGGGCTGATCTACAAATAATGTTTAACTACTAATTTGTTTTATTTATTATGAACGAAGAAATTAAAAATGTTGAAAATGAGGAGGTTGTAGAAACTCCCGTTTCAAAGGAGGAGGTAACTCCCGCAAGAAAGAGAAAGAGTAACAGATCTATTGACCCTGCTAAGTTTGACTGGGACGCATTTGAGAACAATGTTCCGTCTTCAGAGTCTAAAGAGGAACTTGAGCAGAAGTATAGCGAGTCTCTCTCTAAGATAGCTGAGAATGAGGTTATTGAGGGTACAGTAACCGGTCTTACTCAGAAAGAGGTTATTGTAAACGTTGGTTACAAGAGCGAGGGTGTTATCCAGAGAAATGAATTCAGATACAATCCTGACCTTGCAGTAGGTGACAAAGTAGATGTACTTGTAGAAAACCCAGAGGATAAGAAGGGTCAGTTGATTCTTTCACATAAGAAGGCTTGTTCTCTCAAGTCTTGGGACAGAGTTAACGAGGCATTTGAGAAGAACGAGATTGTAAAGGGCTTTATTAAGGCTCGTACAAAGGGTGGTATGATTGTAGACGTATTTGGAATTGAGGCATTCCTGCCTGGTTCTCAGATAGATGTGAAGCCAATCAGAGACTACGACGTATTTGTTGAGAAGACTATGGAGTTCAAGGTTGTAAAGATCAACCAGGACTTCCGCAACGTAGTTCTTTCACACAAGGCTCTTATTGAGGCAGAGCTTGAGGCTCAGAAGAGCGAGATTATCTCTAAACTTGAGAAGGGTCAGGTTCTTGAGGGAACCGTTAAGAATATCACCTCTTACGGTGTATTCGTTGATCTTGGCGGTGTTGACGGACTTATCCACATCACAGACCTCTCTTGGGGCCGCATTGGTAACCCTGAGGAGATTGTTCACCTGGATGATAAGATTAACGTTGTTATCCTTGACTTTGATGAGGAGAAGAAGAGAATTGCTCTTGGTCTGAAGCAGCTTACCGCTCATCCTTGGGATGCTTTGGATCCAAACCTTAAGGTTGGTGACAAGGTAAAGGGTAAGGTAGTTGTTCTTACAGACTACGGCGCATTCGTTGAGATAGCTCCTGGTATTGAGGGTCTTATCCACGTATCAGAGATGAGCTGGAGCTCACACCTCAGAAGCGCTCAGGACTTCCTGAAGCTTGGTGAGGAGGTTGAGGCTCAGGTTCTTACTCTTGACAGAGAGGAGCACAAGATGTCTCTTGGAATTAAGCAGCTTAAGGCAGACCCTTGGGCAACTATTAAGGAGAAATATCCTGCAGGCAGCAAGCACACTGCAATTGTACGCAACTTCACCAACTTTGGCGTATTCGTAGAGTTGGAGGAGGGCGTAGACGGACTCGTTCACGTATCCGATCTCTCTTGGACTAAGAAGATTAAGCATCCATCTGAGTTCACTTCACTCGGTGAGAAGTTTGAGGTTGTAGTTCTTGACATTGATGAGGAGAACCGCCGTCTCTCACTCGGTCACAAGCAGTTGGAGGAGAATCCTTGGGATACATTTGAGACAGTATTCACTCCTGGTTCTATCCACGAGGGAACAGTTGTATCATTCAATGACAAGGGTGCAACAGTTGCTCTTCAATATGGTATTGAGGGCTTTGCTCCAATGAAAGGCCTTGTAAAAGAGGACGGTACCACTGCAAAGGCAGAGGAGAAGTTAGATTTCAAAGTTATCGAATTCAATAAGGGTTCAAAGAAGATTATCCTTTCACACACCAGAATCGCCGAGGATAAGAAGAGAGCAGAGGCCGGTGAGATAGCAAAGGAGAAAGAGGCTGAGGCAGAGAGCACTAAGAAGGCTATCAAGAAGGTAAAGGCAAGCGTTGAGAAGACTACTCTCGGTGACATCTCTTCTTTGGCAGACCTTAAGAAGGAGATGGAAAAGGGAGAGTCTAAGTAGTGGATTTTTCTCTGACTACATTGGGGACGGCATCTGCCCGCCCTACAACAGGTAGATATCCAAGTGCTCACTCACTGACCGTGGGTGGGCGCTTGTTTTTAATTGACTGCGGGGAGGGAGCACAGATGCTTCTGGCCAAGTACCGCCTGCCCTTCTCCAGAATAGATAACATCTTCATTTCCCACCTCCACGGAGACCACGTATTCGGTCTCTATGGACTGCTCTCCACAATGGATATGGTGGGAAGAGCATCCGCTCTGAATATCTACGCTCCGGGGGATATTGAGGGTATGGTTGATACCTTCTACAGAGAGTTTGGAAGGGTTAGATATGAGATAGTTATCCATAAGGTAAAGTGCAAGGAGCCTGTGCTTTTGGAGAGCTTCAAAAACCTGGAAGTTTACGCCTTTCCTCTGCGTCACAGGGTAGAGACCTACGGCTATCTCTTTAAGGAAAAAGAGAGGGTTATAAAGCCGAATATAGAGAACTATATTCCTTTTAAACCGAGGGTATTTGCATACTGCACGGATACCGCTCCGTTCCCTCAGTTGGCGGATTGGATAAAAGGGGCGGACCTTATCTATCATGAGGCCACATATGCCTCTGATTTAAAGGCACTTTCCAAAACAACAGCCCACTCCACAAGTGAAGATGCGGCAAGAGTTGCTCTTGAGGCGGGGGCGCAAAAGTTGGTCTTGGGCCATTTTTCATCTAGATACAAAAATCTGGATTTGCTTCTGCAGGAGGCAAAAAATATCTTCCCGGAGACATATCTTGCGGAAGAGGGTATGAAATTTGATGTACCCAAAATACGCGTAAATCAAATAAAATGAGAAAACTCTACATCTTCCTTTTACTCTTTTTCCTGCTTCCGGTTTCAGTTGCTGGTCAGAGTTATCTGAAGCAGCCTAAAGTAAAACAGAGTCTGAACTATAACTCTACTGCTCTTAACATTCAGGCTACCAAGTTCAAACAGATACTCTACGTTCTGGGAAACGCCTATGTGGATACCATAAATCTTGAGAAACTCTCTGAGGATGCAATGATTAAGACAATGGAGGAGTTGGATCCGCACTCCGTATATATCTCTGCTAAAGATGTTAAGGAGATGGAGGAGCCGCTGGTTGGAAAGTTTGAGGGGATTGGAATTGAGTATGCTATAATTAAAGATACCCTTACGGTTCAGAGCGTTATACCGGGCGGGCCATCTGAGAAGGTGGGACTGCATGCCGGAGACAAGATTAACCGCGTTGATGATAAAGTGGTGAGCAACACCTCATTAACTCAGACCAAGGTGCTTAAACTCTTAAGAGGAGACAAGGGAACAAAGGTTAAGGTTGGGGTCATAAGAAGGGGAGTTAAGGGAGAACTTGAGTTTGTAATTACCAGGGATAAGATACCGTTGAATACCGTTACCTCTGCATACCAGATAGGTGAGGGTATAATGTATGTGCGCGTAAGTAACTTTGGTGCAGAGACATACGAGGAGATAATGAATCCTGTTTTGGGAGGCTCCGTAAAGAACGGTCTTATTCTGGACTTAAGAGGAAACGGAGGTGGTTATCTTTCTGCGGCGTTACGCCTTGTAAATGAGTTCCTTCAGAAGGATCAGCTGATTCTTTACACAGAGGGACGCGCCGTTACCAGAACGGATGACTTTGCTGATGGCACCGGTAAACTTCAGAGTATTCCGCTGGTTGTGCTTATAGATGAGAACTCCGCTTCTGCCAGTGAGATAGTAGCGGGAGCCGTTCAGGACTGGGACAGAGGCACCGTAATAGGACGCCGTTCATTTGGCAAAGGGCTTGTGCAGCAGGAGTATCCGCTTCAGGACGGAGCAAGGATAAGAGTGACCGTTGCACGCTATCATACTCCGAGCGGACGTGTAATTCAATCTCCTTACGAGATGGGAAAGGCTATGGAGTACTACCGCAATTTCTATGAGAGATTTGCTAACGGAGAGCAGTTCAATCTGGACAGCATAAAGATCAATGACTCATTGAAATTCAAGACTTTAAAGCTGGGAAGAACCGTTTACGGCGGCGGAGGAATTATTCCGGATATCTATATCCCGATGGATACCTCTTACTACTCAAAGAGTTACATTGCGGCGGTGAACAGAGGTATTCTCTCAGACTTTGTGAGCATCTATGCAGACTCACACCGCAAAGAGTTTGAAAAGAAGTACGGAATCTTTTCTGCTGCTCAGCAGAAGGAGCAGAATGACAAGGTCTTCCGCAAGTTTGTAGATAATTATTCAGTATCTGACGCCTATCTTAAGGAGTTCTTAAGGTACTCGGAGGAGAAGGGCGTGAAGTTTACTTCAGAGGAGTTGGAAAAAAGCGGGGGTGAACTTAAGTCTATGCTCAAAGGGCTGATAGTACGCAATTTATATGGTCTGGACTATTACATCCGTTATGACAACCTCACAGACAAAGAGGTGCAGCGTGCTCTCAGAAAGTTGACGGATAAGGATTTATAGGTTACTGATTGATTGGGCCGCTGCCCAGCATCTCACCATCTTTTTCATACCAGGCGGCAAACTGCCCCGGAGTGATTCCCCTTTGAGGCTTCTCAAAGAGGATGAACATTCCCTCTTTTCTCATCTTTAGAGTGGCCTTCTGAAGAGGCTGGCGGTAACGAATGCGTACAAGATAGTCTCTATCTTCTCCCTCCTTCATCTTAAGATCCTCCCTAATCCAATGCACCTCCTCAGGTCTGATAATTAAGCCATTGCGGAAGAGCCCCGGATGCTCCTTTCCCTCTCCCACATAGATGGTGTTGCTCTTTATATCAGTTGAAATTATGAAGATGCTTCCCTGGTGACCGCCAATGTTGAGGCCGTGCCGCTGCCCTATGGTGTAGTACTGAACGCCAATGTGTTTTCCTATAACTTTCCCATCCTCAGGAAGATAGGAGATAGGAAGGCACTCTCTGAAGAGATCCTCTTTGGTAGTGTCCTTTGCAACCGCCTCTTTCTCCGCTCTTTGCTTAATAGCAGGATAATCCTCCTTGAATATCTCCACAACATCTCCCTCTTTGGCCTTAAGTTTCTGCTGGAGGAAAACTGGCAGATCCACCTTGCCTACAAAGCAGATACCCTGGGAGTCTTTCTTCTCCGCAGAGGGCAGATTGTATTTGCGGGCAATTGCTCTCACCTCCGGTTTAGTAAGGTGACCTATCGGGAAGAGGGCCTTTTTTAATTGAGACTGAGTGAGTTGACAGAGGAAATAGCTTTGGTCTTTGTTAGGGTCATCTCCGGCAAGTATTCTGTAGATCTCTTTGCCATTTTTTGTTATTGTCTCCTTTTTGCAGTAATGGCCCGTTGCAACCATGTCACCTCCAAGATCTTCCACCTTTTGTAGGAAGGAGGCGAACTTTATCTTGCTGTTGCACATAACGTCCGGGTTAGGGGTGCGGCCGGCGGCATACTCGCTGAACATATAGTCCACCACCTGCTTGCGGTACTCATCACTCAGATCTATAAAGTGGAACGGTATCCCGATTTGTTTTGCAACCATCTCTGCCACAACCTTTTCCTCCTCCCACTCGCACTCTCCGTGAAGGGTGCCGGTGATATCGTGCCAGTTCTGCATATACATAGCCTCAACATCACATCCCTGCTGCTTAAGCAGGAGTGCGGCAACACTGGAATCTACTCCTCCGCTCAGTCCTACGATGATTTTCATTGACGTTAGCACAAAAAAAAGGGGCAAGCTTGATATATCGCACCGCTACAACCTCATACCCTTGCTGCCTTCCGGCCCTGGGGGAGTTTTGAGGGAGCTGGTCGTATATGACTTACCCCGCTGCAAATATAGATAATTTTTTCTCTTTTACACTCCGTTTGCCTTTGCTTTGGCTCTCATTAGGGAATCATACCCCTTCCTGTAGGCCGCAGCGTTTGCAAAGTGCTCCCTGTCTGTACGTGCAAAACGGTGGGTTCCGTTGAATGACGGGCTTGCACAGAAGTAGTAATAGTCTGTCTTATCTGCGTTTAGAACGCCGTCTATGCACTCTTTGGTAGGAATCATAATTGGGCCGGGAGGAAGTCCGTAAACCTTATAGGTGTTGTATGGAGAATCTGTCTCCAAATGTTTCTTAAGAACTCTCTTGAGGGTGAAATCTCCCGTTGCATAGACAACTGTAGGGTCTGCGCAGAGTTTCCAACCCTTGTTGAGGCGGTTAAGATATACGCTTGCAATCTTTGGATACTCAGGCACATAGTTGCTCTCTCCGTAAACTATGGAGGCCAGAACGGAGACCTGGTTAGGTGTAAGTTTTAACTCACGTGCCTTCTGAATTCTCTCCGGAGTCCAGAACTTGTCTCTCTCCTTTTTCATCCTCTGGAGAAACTCCTTTGGAGTAACGGTCCAATAGAACTCGTAACTCTCAGGAATAATGAGAGATAGCATATTGGAGGTGTCCGTCTCAAGGCTCTTTAGGAAGTTTACGTCTCTGAAGGCCTCCATAAACTCTGCAGAGTCTGCGCAGAGTCTCTTTCCCAGTTTAGAGGCCAGTTGTTTAGGAGTGCGGATGCGTCCGTTTATAGAGACCATCAGCGGAGATTGGTAGCCGTACTTTAAGTTCCTCACCAGTTGGATGTTACTCATTGTGGAATCAATTACGTAACGGCCCGGATGGATCTGAGAAGGGAGCTGCTCCTTCTCCGCAACCTTTATGAAGGATTTAAGGTGTGAAAGCCTGCCGGAGAGGGTATCCATAAGTGTCTGGAAATCAGTGCCCGGTCTTATGTAAAGGGTACTCTTTCCAATGACGGACTTACGGTGTTTCTCAAAGTACTTTGCTGCATTGTATCCTGCAAGACAAAGTACTGCCAGGATGATGATTGCGAGGAGAATTTTTCCTCCTTTTCTCTTTTTATTGCTCATCTTTTTTAATCATTTCAATCTCCGATAGACAAATTTAGCTAAATTTGTATTGTATGAAGAAAAAAATAACTATTGAATATCAGGAGTTCACATCTAAGGATCAGTTATCCAAGCAAGATGCGCAACTGCTAAAAGAGGCGGTTTCTGCCTGCTCTCTTTCATACTCTCCTTTTTCAAACTTTCGTGTGGGTGCAGCCCTCAGACTCGCTAACGGTGAGATAGTTAAGGCGGCAAATCAGGAGAATGAGGCCTTCCCTTCAGGCCTCTGCGCAGAGAGAATAGCACTTTTTCATGCCCTTTCCAACTTCCCGGGAGTAGCCGTTGAGAGCATCGCGATAGCGGCAAAGAGAGGCAGACGCCTTACCGAGACTCCGACCCGCCCTTGCGGCGCCTGCATACAGGTTATGCTGGATGCCCAGAAGAGGGGAGGCGTTCCAATTAAGGTGATTTTGGGTTCCGCCAAGAAGATTGAGGTGATTGGTTCAATTAATGATTTGATACCTTTCTCTTTTAACAACCTGAAGTAATCAGAATTCCACTTTCAGACCGTCATACGCAATGGAGACTCCGTAAGGCATCTCCTTCATAAGATCTGCGTGTCTTCCCTTTATATTGCGGTCATCTTCAGCCATTTGGTGAGATATGTGAGTTATGTAACTCTCTTTTGCTCCAACCGTTATTGCCAGTTCTACCGCCTGTCTCAGAGATAGGTGAGAAGGGTGCTTTGTTCTTCTTACCGCGCTTAATACCAATACATTGAGCCCTTTGAGTTTTTCCATCTCCTTTTCCTCAATATTGTTGGCGTCAGTAATGTAGGCCAGATTGCCAAACCTGAAGCCTAAAATAGGGAGAGTGGCGTGCATTGCCCTGATAGGCACAATTTTTCGGCCATCAATCTGGAAAGGATTCTCATCTATAAGACGGATATCGAACTTAGGAATTCCGGGGTAGGGGTTGGGTGAGAATACATAGTCATACTCCCTTTTCAGCCCGTTTAAGACCCTGTTTTCACAGTAGATGGGGAAAGATTTACGGCAGACATAATTGAGGGCTCTGATATCGTCCAAACCTCCTGTGTGGTCTTTATGCTGGTGGGTAAGAAGTATGGCGTCAAAGTTCTCAATTGAGTGGGTGAGAGCCTGAGTTCTGAAGTCCGGTCCGCAATCTATAAGTAACTTAAGACCATCATATTCCACAAAAGCGGAGCTCCTGAGTCTCTTATCTTTAGGATCTTCAGAAGAGCATACGGAGCAGTGGCACCCAATCATTGGGACGCCCGTAGAGGTTCCGGTTCCTAGGAATGTGATTGAATTCTTCATAATGTAAAATTATGAAATTAAATCTATCTTTGTGCCGATGTCAAAAGGTAAACTATATCTGATTCCCTCTCCGCTGGGAGAGAGCCCCGTTACGGACAGCGTACCGGCCCTCAATATTTATATAATGGAGACTGTTAAACACTTTGTGGTTGAGGAGATTACAACCGCAAGACGTTTCCTTTCCCGCTGCGGACTCAAGGGAAAAATAGAGGAGCTCAACTTTTATGAGTTGAATGAACATACAGACCCTAAAACGGCTGCCGGTTACGTCTCTCTTTTAAAGGAGGGGAATGACGTAGGGCTAATATCCGAGGCGGGACTTCCGGCGGTTGCAGACCCCGGGGCAATTCTGGTGGCGGCAGCCCATGCGGAGGATATTCAGGTGATTCCTCTGGTAGGTCCTTCATCTCTGATGATGGCTCTGATGGCCAGTGGATTACAAGGACAGAACTTTGCATTCAACGGCTACCTTCCAATAAAGGAGGAGATGAGAAGGGCTAAGATCCGTCAGTTGGAGGCTCTCTCCAAAAAGTTGAATCAGAGCCAGATATTCATTGAGACACCTTACCGCAATGATTCATTGCTTTCCTCTTTCCTTGAGGTATGTTCCTCAAACACAATGCTTACCATTGCGGCAGACATCTCACTTCCGAGCGCATTTATTAAGACAAAATCTATCGGGATGTGGAAAAAGAGCGGGATAAAGATTGGTAAGAGACCTTGCGTCTTCATTTTACTTGGTTGATTATGTATAAGATAGAGTTAAAAGATATGGAGTTCTACGCCTATCACGGCTGCTTCAGCCAGGAGAGGGTTGTAGGAAACCGCTTTGTGGTCAATCTCTGCGTAGAGGGAGATTTCTCCAGGGCTGCAGAGAGTGATGATATTGAGCAAGCGGTTAATTATCAGGATCTTTATGATATTGTAAAGAGTGAGATGGAGAAGCCTTCCGCTCTGCTGGAGAATGTGGCAAAGAGAATTTTGAGTGCGGTTAAGGAGGCGTTTCCTGCAGTTGAGAAGGCTAAGGTTACGGTAGACAAGTTGAATCCTCCGCTCGGAGGCAAACTCTACGCATCAAGCGTAACATACGAGTTATAAGTGAGTTCTGCGGATAAGACACGGAGTATTGCTGTTGTGACGCTGGGTTGCAAACTCAACTTTGCGGAGAGCTCCGCAATTGCTCAGCAGTTTGTAAAGGCCGGATTCAGAGAGGTTTCCGCAAATTCCAATGCGGATATCTTTGTGGTTAATACCTGCACCGTTACGGAACATTCGGATAAGAAATGCCGCAATATAATCCGTAAAATTCACCGCCGTAATCCATCTGCGGTTATAGTTGTAACGGGCTGCTATGCAGAACTTAAGAGAGGGGAGGTTGAGAGCATTGAGGGTGTCTGTGCGGTCTTTGGTCAGAAAGAAAAGGGGAGTATTTTTCCTAAATCCGTTGAGATACTTGAGGGTGGTAAGAGAGGTGATGCGGTTACTGAGCCCATCTTTCCTGCCTGCTCCTACGGCGAGCGTACCCGCTCTTTTTTGAAGGTTCAGGACGGCTGCAATTATTTCTGCACATACTGCGCAATTCCTTATGCCAGAGGAAGAAGCAGAAGCGTACCAATGGATGTGCTGCTCAATCAGGCAAGGGAGATTGCCTCTAAAGGGGTGAAGGAAATTGTTCTTACCGGTGTAAATATAGGGGATTATGAAGGGGGGCTTCTGCCGGTTCTTAAAGAGTTGGATAAGGTGGAGGGGATTGAGCGTTACAGGATTTCCTCCATTGAGCCTAACCTTCTGACCAATGGGATGATAGATTGGATCAGCACTTCCAAAAAATTCCAGCCTCACTTTCATATTCCGCTTCAGAGCGGCTCGGACAGCGTTCTTAAGAGGATGAGGCGCAAGTATGATACTGCCCTGTTTAGTAGCAAGATAGAATACATCAGAGAGAAGATGGGAGATGTCTTCTTTGGTATAGATGTCATTGCCGGTTTCCCGGGTGAGAGTGAGGAGGAGTTTGAGGAGGAGTTGAACTTTATAAACTCAATCAGACCGGCATTTTTGCATATATTCCCTTACTCCAAAAGGGAGGGAACTGTTGCCTTTAAAATGGATGGACACCTTCCGGAATCAGTTAAGACGCAAAGAGTTAAAGCGCTGGAAGAACTCTCAGACAAGTTGCACGCAGAGTACTGCAACCGTTTTAAAGGTACAACACAGAAGGTTCTCTTTGAGGGAAAAGTAACGGGAAACGGCTCACTTATGGGCGGATATACAGGCAATTACATTAGGGTGGAAAGACCTTATAACGAATCTTCTATTGGGAAAATTGAGGAGGTTACCCTCTAATCCTTCTTCTGCTTCTTTGCCTTTCTTCTCTCCTTACGCTCCTCTTTCTTCTTGAGTCTTAGGATTCTCTCATACTCTTTCTGAGCGGCGCTCTTCTTTCTGAAGATATCTCTGAATGAGTTGAATTCTCTCTGATATGCCACACCGAGGCCAGTTCTTTGGCTCATATCCATGTCATTGGAGTAGAAATCAGATGCGTGTGAGAAGAAGGTCATACGGAGATTTCCCTTGCGGTTCATCTTAACCTCTACGTCTATGTTGCCCTTTACGTCATTTCCGGTGTAGAAGGAGTAAGGGTTATTACCCATACTGCCGTTTATAATTACCCTGTTGTTAAAGAGTTGCGTAGATATGGCCACCTCAAATATATCTCCGAAGGTCTTGGTTCCCGGCTGGTAGTTGAAGCCCACATCCAACGGTATGCCAAGTTGCATAAAGATGTTGTTGAGCTGTCCCACCAACATTCCTGAGGCGTTGGCGTAGATGGCGTTGGAATTGGTGGAGATGCCGGAATCAGCCTCCGGAACAAAACTGCCGAATGCCAAGAGTGCGGCAAACTGCCTCTGAATCTTCTCCTCCGAGTTGAGGGCCGCCTCCACCTGAACCTTTGTAGTAGGCTCAAGATCAGGTATGTCTATACCAAACTTTATCTCAGGATTGGAGAGCAGTCCGGTAATATGGATTGTTGCATCTACCGCTCTTGAGGAGACGAATGTGGAGTCTGAAATAAGGCGGTTGATTGCGGCCTTGGTTCTATAGATGGCTGTAATATCCAGAGAGGTATTTGGAACGTCTCCGTTAAAGGAGATGCTGCTTCCGCTCTGAACTTTGAAGTCTCTGGATGTAAGTCCCATAAGGACAAAGTGATAACTACCCTCGTCTATCTGATAGTTACCGGAGAGCTTAAACTTGTTCTTCTTAGGATTTACGTTGATTCCAACTCTTCCGCTTCCTTTTGCCTTGATGATATCTCCGGTGCTCTTATCTACCTCCAGCCAGATATCTGCATCGTTATTGCAGTTCAAATTGAGCGCAACATCCAGTTCCATAGGCTCCTTAACGCTCTTTCCTGCAGAGAAGTAGAGCGTGTCATAAGGATCTATCTCCACAATCTTTTCAGGCTGGCGGAAGACCAGAATATTGGTTCTGCTCGCCTTGGATGCGCCGGAAATTGGAATATGGAGGAAGGTCTTAGGACGAGTGGTGGCGTTGATGTTCAGGTTCAGTTTCCTGGTATCTCCCTTAATTGTAACCGAGCCGCTGGTAAAGGCTGTTCCGTAGAAGTCTTCGTTATCTTTCTCCTTAGTATCCAGGCAGTTAAGATTATCAAGTGTTACCCTGGTATTAATCTTTATATCCTTAAGATTCTTGTAGTTGACTCCTCCGGAGAGCACTCCCTTGCCGCCGTAATTATCCGTGATAAGGTTATTCTTGAAGGTTATACCGTTGTCATTGATAGTGAACGGACCGTTCAGTGTATACGGAACGTTAAGGAAGTTTATCTTAAACTTAAAGTCATTGAAACGGCAATCTTCTCCAATTATATGTAGTTCTTTAGGGGTTCCGCAGGCGTGTATCTTACCGTTTATAGAGCCTGAGGTATTGCTTATTACGGAGGAGAGCATCTTCTCAAAGTATGACAGTGAGAAGTCATTGAGGGTGGAGTTGATATCAAAGAACGAATCCTGAGGGCGGTAGTAGCCGTTGATGTTCAACATTGTCTGCTCCTTCTCTTTTGTCTGCAGCAACAGGTCATATCTCTGATTCTCAGGTGACCATTTGCCGCTAATAAATGCCTGACCTACAGGGGTGTTATTGACATACATTGAATCTCCCCTAAAGCCTGCCATCATATTGGTACTGTTAGGGTTGAGAGAGAAAATTGCTCTTCCGGAGAGCAGACCCTGCAATGAGAAGTCATTGGAGAGGAACTGCTCCAGCAGAGCAATGTTGAACCGCTCCATCTTGATTCCCAGTGAGTCCCGTCTGTATTTGGAGAGGGTACCTCCTGCAATGAGACTCTGGTCTCCGTTGAATATCTTCAGATTGTCTATGTAAATGAGAGAATCTGTATATGTTATAGTAGAAGGATTAATCTCCCACTTGACACCCTTGAGAGTTATGTCTGAATTGTTAATCTTTACTATTACGGTGTCTGTGAGTAACTCAACAGCGGTATTGAGGTTGGTGTTGTTAAGTCCCGTGGTGTCATTGTGGAAGCTGATACTGAGTCCCAGATTGTTATCAGTTCCTCTTGCCATAATGCGGGTGCTGTCCACTCCGAACCCGGCAACAGAGATATCTTTTGAGAAGAAGGAGGCTGTAATAAGTGAGTCTCTGTCACTTATATTGAGGCGGATATTCTTAAGGTAATTCTCCCTCAAAGCAACTCTTCCGCTGTTGAGCATAATGCGGTAGTGGTCATTCTCGCTGACCCTTATCCTCATTGATGTACCCTGCTGAATATAGAGGCCCGGGCAGATAAACTGGTTGATACCCTGCATGTTGAGAGTCTGAAGCGTAAGAGAATAGTTCTCTCCGTAATTCTGGAGAGGGGAACTCTCTTTCCTGTCTGAGAGCAGGTTGCCAAGGTGGGTGGAGAGTATCTGCTCTTTCATCTGCTCTATGAACCCATCTATCATAGTTGTACCCTCATATCTTCCCTTTGCAAAGTCAGATATGAAGTTTATCACATATTTGTCATTCTGGTAGAGGGAGTTTGCATCTATATTCCCGATAGGGAACTCACCGTTGCTGTTGGTGTAGATACAGTCATCTATGTTTACGTATCCGAAGATATCGTTGTTTCTGTTCTGAATCAAATCTGCAGATATAGAGGCGCTTATGACGGATATGGAATCTCTGTTGTCCAGTTTGAGCGCCTTAAGGTCCGCATAAGGAATGTTGGCGTAGAAGTTATATGTTCTGTCACCAACTTTTGATGTTGAGATAACACCCTGGACGAGAAGATCCAATGCCGGGTCATGGCAAATAACCTTTCCCTCAAACTTCTCCGGATCCAATGAGCCCTTTGCCCTTAAGTTGGTAAAGTTGTAGCCGTTGAAGTTAATCTTATAGATGGAGAGTGTATCTATATTTACAACGGTTCCGTTATCCTGAATAATCTCCACATTTCCTCTTCCCGTGAATCTACCCAGTTTTACTCCCTGTACAAAAGGAGCCAGGTTAAAATCCTTGGCATCTATAAATCCCTTTAAAAGAGGAGTTTTGCCACTTGCCTTAGGAGTGAGTGAAGCAATAAGGTTAACCGCTCCCTCTGCGGAGGAGAGGACTCCATCTGTTTGCAGTGAGTTCAACTTTCCTCTAACTATTCCGGAGTATTCGTAGGTAAGCAGCGGAGGAAGATTCTCCAATACTGAGACGCCCTTTCCTGTGAATCCGTAGATAATATCATTCAAATCTTTGCCTGTAGTGGAAAGTCTCTCCACCTCTGCATAGATATTGGTATTATCCACATCTGGAAGGCCGTAAAATCTTGCATTTCTTATGGTTGCGGATGTCTCTCCCTTCTGGCTTACTACAGTGAGATATTTAGCCTTGAGGTCTCTTAACGGCCCCTCAAAAACTCCGTTGAGTTTAAACTTGAGGTCTGATTTTGAGAACTTTGGTGCAATGTACCCCAGAGTCTTCAGATCCAGGGTGGTGTTTTTCAGAATAATATCCATTGCAACGTCATCCGCATAGGTCTTGAAGGCGCTTAAATCCTTATAGTTAAAGGCAAGATAATCCGTGTTGATAACGCTCTGGTCAACCTCCATAGCCAGACCCTTCAGATAAATCTGATTATGAGTCATCTTGAAGTCAGATGTGAGAGAGTTCAGTTTGAGTCCGCATCTCTCATTGAAACTGAGGGAGTTAATAACTGCGGAGGTGGAGTCTTTGGAGAAGTAGAAATTGGAAATGGAGGTGTTTAGGTTATTGATCAGAATTCTCTCCTTGAACTTGTTATCATATTTTAAGGTAAAATCCGTTACCTCCACCCTTCTCAAAGTGAACTTTGTATCTGACTCCTCTTTCTTCTCCTTTTTAAATATGGATAAGAAACGGCTCAGATTAGTGGTAGAATCCGTATCGTTTACAATGTAGATCTTGCCTTTGTTAAGCTTCAAACTCCTCAATCTGAGGTTCTCCGAGAGCAGTCCCTTTAGGGAGAATTTGGCCTCCATCTGATTTATAACTGCCAGCGTATCTCCCATAACTACGGAGACATCCTCTGCGTAGAAGCGGTTGAAGAACTTGATATTGAGCGCTTTGATTTTGATGTCTGCTCCGGTGTTCTTTGTGAGCATGGCTGCTATTTTGTTTGCACTCCAGGTCTGGACTGCCGGAAGCTGAATAACCAGATAGAGCAGCAGCACCAGAGCCACCAGTGTAATGAACAGACGACCTATGTATTTAAACAGAGTGCGCATTGAAGGCAAACAAAATTCTCTTAAAGACACAAATTTACATAAAACTGATTAGATTTGCACCGCTGTTGAACAATCAGATGGCAATGAGTGATATTATTCTTGGCATAGAATCCTCCTGTGACGACACATCCGCTGCCGTGCTTAGAGATGAATATCTCCTCTCCAGCGTTATTGCTAGTCAGAAAGTGCACCAGGTTTGGGGCGGGGTGGTTCCGGAACTTGCTTCCAGAGCGCACCTTATGAATATTGTACCCGTTGTAGACCAGGCACTTAAAGAGGCTAATGTTACAATGGATGAAGTTGACGCCATTGCCTTTACCAGGGGACCGGGTCTTTTGGGCTCCCTTCTGGTTGGAACCTCCTTTGCCAAGGGACTGGCTATCTCATCCGGAAAGAAACTGGTGGATGTCAACCACTTGCAAGGTCATATCCTCTCCTGTCTTGTTAAGCAGGAGGGCAAGGATACCCCTTCACCTACATTCCCGTTCTTAACGCTTCTGGTCTCCGGTGGCCACACTCAGATTGTAAGGGTGGACGGTCACTTTGAGTTTGAGATATTGGGCCAGACCATAGATGACGCTGTGGGTGAGGCATTTGACAAGTGTTCCAAGATGATGGGACTGGGTTATCCGGGCGGGCCTATTGTGGATAAACTGGCAAAAGAGGGGGATCCTCTAAAGTTTAAGTTCAACCTCCCTAATGTGGCGGGTTTGGATTACAGTTTCAGCGGTATAAAGACCTCACTTCTCTACTTCCTAAGAGACCGTCTGAAAGAGAATCCGGCCTTCATTGAGGAGAACAAGGCGGACATTTGCGCCGGCTTCCAAAAGGCTCTGATAGACATACTTATGAAGAAACTCATCCTTGCAGTGAAGCAGACCGGAATCAAACAGGTATCTATCGGGGGAGGAGTATCAGCAAACTCAGGCCTTAGAGAGAGAGTTGCAGAAGAGGGGAGAAAGAGGGGATGGCAGACCTTTATTCCGGAGTTCAAGTTCACTACGGATAACGCTGCAATGATAGCAATTTCAGGTCTTTATAAGTATCGCAGGGGAGAATTCTGCTCACTGGAGCGTCCTTCAGTTCCAAGAGCCTCCGCAATGAACCCTTCACAAAAGTAACTCGTTATGAGAGATATAGAGATTTCATTTCTTCCTCAGGAGAGACAGGATAAGGATGCAATTGTTGCAAAATGCGCCCGTCTGTGCGGTGTTACTAAAGAGAAAATAGCTCATATAGAGCCTCTTAGACGCTCCATAGATGCCCGGGGAGGAAAGATCTCTTTCAAATACAAAGTTGAGGTTTACCTTAAGGGTGACAAACCCTTTGTTCCATACTCCATTCCGCCTTACCAGATGTGTGATAAGGGAGAGGATGTGATTATAATAGGTGCTGGTCCGGCGGGGCTTTTTGCCGCCCTTACCCTTTTGCAAAGGGGCAAATGTCCAATCATTCTGGAGAGGGGAAAGGATGTTCACGAAAGGAAGAGAGACACCGCCTTACTCTCTTTGCAACAGGTTGTTAACCCGGATTCCAACTACTGCTTCGGAGAGGGCGGAGCTGGCTGTTTTTCAGATGGTAAGCTCTACACCAGATCTACAAAGAAGGGAGATATAAGAGAGGTTTTGCACCAGCTTGTGATGTTCGGGGCGGACCCTTCCATTATGATAGATGCCCATCCTCATATCGGGAGCAATAAATTGCCACAGATTATTGAGCAGATAAGAAAGTGCATCATCTCTCACGGCGGCTCTATTCACTTCAATACCAGGGTTACGGATCTGATTCAGGATGGGGAAAATAAATTCTCCAAGAGGTGGAGGGTTGTTGCTCAAGAAAAAGAGTTTACCGCCAAATCCGTTATTCTTGCAACCGGCCACTCTGCAAAAGATATCTACTCACTCTTCTATGAAAAGGGCTGGGAGATAGAGGCTAAGGGGTTTGCGCTGGGTGTAAGGGCGGAGCATCCGCAGCAACTGATTAATGATATCCAGTATCACGGTAAGTATATTAAGTCTCTGCCTGCTGCTGAGTATTCACTTGTAAGCCAGGTAGATGGAAGGGGAGTATTCTCCTTCTGTATGTGTCCGGGAGGTCTTCTTCTTCCTTCAAGCACCGCTCCGGGTGAGGTGCTGCTTAACGGTATGAGCAACTCTATGAGAAACTCTCCGTGGGCCAATGCAGGAATTGTAACCTCCATTGAACCGGAAGACGTTGAGGGTTTTGATGAGTGGGGACCTCTGAAAGTGCTTAAGTTCCAGGAGAGTGTGGAGAGAAAGATCTTCCTTCACAACGGCGGAACTCTAAAAGCTCCGGCTCAGAGGATGGTAGATTTCTGCAAAGACAAACTCTCAAATGACCTGCCTGCAACTTCCTATAAACCGGGCGCTTACTCAGCAAAACTGAGCGAGATTCTGCCTGAGGGAGTTTACAGCAGATTGCGTAAGGCTTTCCCTCTCTTTGATAAAAAGATGAGAGGCTATTACACCTCTCAATCTCTGCTTCTTGCCGTTGAGTCCAGAACCTCTTCTCCGGTTAGGATTCCGAGAGATCCGGAGACTCTGCAGCATATTTCACTTGCAAATCTCTACCCTTGCGGTGAAGGTGCCGGCTACTCCGGCGGAATTGTCTCATCCGCACTGGACGGCATCAACGTTGCCAGAAGGGTTTGATTTACCGGCTTTTAATGGCAGTGGCCGCTGCAGTGGCTGCATCCCTCGTCTGAACACTCGTGAGGAATCTTCTCACCGTAGAGTCCCTCTTTGAGCTCCTTCTCAGTAGCCTCTCTTACCTTCTCAACCTTACCTGCAAAGTGGAGTTTCTCTCCTGCAAGAGGATGGTTGAAGTCCATGGTTACCTTGCCCTCCAAAGCTTTAACGTCCTTAACTATACCGTTCATTCTGTGGCCCTCTCTGTCCTGCATAGGGAGAATGTTGCCAACTTTAATGACTTCATAATCTACCTTGCCGTCCATCTCAAACATCTTAAGCGGCAGTTCTACAACCATTTGCGGATTCATCTCTCCGTAAGCCTCGTGCGCCTCAAGTGAGAACTCAAACGGGTCTCCCTCGCTCTTTCCCAATACATTCTCCTCAAACTTTGGAAGAAGCATTCCGCTTCCAAAGATAAATGTCAGAGGCTCTGCAGCTCCAACCTTCTCAATCTCATTTCCTTTAACTGTCAGCGTGTAACTGAGGCTGACAACCATGTCTTTTGCAATTTTCATAAAATTCTGTCTATCTGTTATTTATAATTATTTCTAAATACTATTATCTTATTCGTTTTCCATACCTCCAAATCTTGTATCCAACAGCCGCTATAATTATGGAGAAGAGAGGGGAGATAAAGTTAAAGAGGCAGTAGGGGGCGTATACAAGTGTCGGTATTCCAAGCACTCCTGCCTGCATTGCTCCGCAGGTATTCCACGGTATAAGTACTGAGGTTACCGTTGCCGAGTCCTCCAGTGAGCGGCTTAGCAGCCTTCCTTCATATCCCTTCTCCTTGTATAGATCCTTGAGCATGTTTCCGGGAACCAGGATTGCCATATATTGCTCACCCAGAGCAATATTGCAGAATACGGAGGTTGCCATTGTGGTGGTAACTAAGGATACCGTATTGCGTATAAGTTTTGCAATCCTGGCTGTGATTACTGCAATGAATCCTCCAGCCTCAAGCATTCCGCTGAAGAGGGTTACGCAGATTATAAGCCAGATGGTATTCAACATTCCCGCAATTCCGTTGGTTGAGGCCAGACGGGTAAGCATTGCGTTAGGTGTTGCTATATCTATATGGTTGCTCATCAGTCTGATAGGGGCGTAGAAGAATGTCCTCCAGGTGAAGTCTCCGTATGGGCTTATCTGCGCTATTATCTGCGGCTGGAATATTACCGCTGCAATTGAGGCCACCACGGCTGAGATAAAGAGGGTAAGCACAGGGGATACCTTCTTAACCATCAAAAAGATAGTAACGGCAGGGATAAGCAGCAGCCAGCCGGATACGTTGTATGTGGAGGAGATCTGTGATATCTGCTCCTCAACGTTCAGAGGATTGTCTGTGGCTGCGTAACTACCTATAAATGCGAACACTATACCCGTCACAATTACCGCCGGCACGTTGGTAATTAGCATATATTTTACGTGGTCGTAAAGTTTTACTCCGGATATTGTTGCTGCAAGGTTGGTGGTATCTGAAAGAGGGGAGACCTTATCTCCAAAGTAAGCGCCTGATATTATGGCTCCTGCAAGCCATCCCGGGTGGAGTCCCAGAATGCTTCCCGCACTCAGCATTGCTACTCCTATGGTTCCTATTGTTGTCCAGGAACTGCCAATCATAAGTGAGATAAGTGCGGTGAATATGAATATGGTAATCAGGAACATAGATGGCCGTATCAACTTAAGTCCGTAGTAGATTAAGGTTGGTACAACTCCGCTCTGAACCCAGGAGGCGGTAAGCGCTCCAATCATAAGCAAGATGAAAATGGCACCTCCGGTATTCTTAAGTGAGTGAACCATAGAGTGTTCAATCTTCTCCCAAGGAACCTTGAGGGCGTAGATTGCAATAAGGGAACCTACCGTGGCCGCCAGAATCAGAGCTACCTGTGCCGGTCCCTCCGTCATATCTCCGTTAAAGAGCAAAGAGCCGAGTATGATCACTGCAATAAGCAGTAATACAGGCAGTAAGGATAATAACAAAGAGGGCTTTTTCATCTCTATATCGTTTTCAAACTATACTTTCTCTATTTCTTTCTGAGCATTACTGCATCTGCCATCTCTCCCTCGGAGAGTTGTATCTTGAGGGTGAAGAGTCCCTTGTCACTCTGGGTGTGGTCATAGAGTTTCTCCCAGCAGTTAAGACCGTCTGTTCTGGCATCTGACTTGCGTCCCACTTTCCAGACCATTACTTCATACTCACCCTCAGGCAGTTCCTTGTATCTGTAGGTAACCGTAGCACCCGCCTTCTCTGCAAGATAGCAGTGCTTTCCAAAGATAATCAGTTCATCATTGTTTCCAATCTTCTCACAATCAGTTGCTTTAAATGGATGAACAATAATTCTGGAAGGATTCTCAATCTCCAGAAAATCACTTATCGCCCAGAGCGTTCTCTCTCCCAACTTCTTAAGATTTTCTATTGTAACCCACTCACCGCTAGGGTCGTTGTTGTAGTAGCTGTATGAGGTCTCGTGAGTGATTGCAAGGGTATGCTCACCGGCATTATCCCAGAACCAGCCCTCAATATACCTCGGCGCCATCTTTGAAAAACTCATATATCTGTTGGAGAAGAGCGGATTCTCAGTTGTGGTAAGTGAGGTGAAGAGTATCTCTTTAAGGAAGAACGGAGTGGATGTAGTCTCCTCTGAATGAACCCAGTAGGTGTTTGCCGGGAATATCTGGGAGTGGAAGTTGAGCATAAGATCCAGATAGTTCTCTCCGTAGGTGGTGGTCTCAATGAACTTCTTAATGTTCTTAACCTCAGGCCTTGTGAGGGAGTCCGGCTGTCCGTAGTTTATCTCCATGTTCACTCCAATTGCGTCACATCTTGAGTGGCCAAGTGCAACTCCGTCCGGATTGTTGAAAGGAAGTATGTAGAATACGGCATTCTCCCTCAGTGCCCTTGCGTATGGAGTAGGGGCCAAAAGAGCCTCAATTAACCCCTCTAAACACCATGAGCAAGGTGTTTCACTAGGATGGACTCTTCCGTGAATATATATCCTCTTTTTGCCCTTAATAGAGCCATACGGAGAGGATACCACCATCATCTTCATATCTCTTCCCTGGTAACTCTTTCCTATTGAAAAAATGCTTACCCCGCTTCTGTACTGCCACTCCTGCATCATCTCTTCCAGATGGTCATTGGTGTAAGGAACATAGTAGGCCATAAAGACGGTATCTCTCTCGTAAAACTTTGTTACAGAGAGTGGTGCAAGAACCTCAGTGGTGTCATAACGCATCCAGTTTTTGTTGTCATAACTGTAGACCGGAGCCACGGGATCCGTGTCTATAAGGTTGATTGTTACCACTTTATCTTTAGTGCCTGTCATCATAAAGTAGAACCATCTGCTACTTGGAGCAAGCAGCGTATCTACCGGGTTGAGCGGATCTTTAGCGCTTGTAACCTCGTATGTCAGATGAGGTACCTTTCTAACTCCCGCTATAAGAGCGGAATCTGCACTTATCAACTGCACATCTCCAATTCTTCCGCACTGAAACTCATTGGAAAAGCGGAGCGTGTCAACTCCCTGGGCATAGGCAACCACAACCCAAAATGCTGCAACAATAATCGCGATGGTTCTCTTCATAACTATTTGCAATTTTTCTTTTTATTCTTCTCTTCCGCCTCTTCCCTCATCCTTACGGAGTAGGCGAACAGTGCAAAATCTCCCTTACAAGGGTCTGACGGAAAGCACTTTAACAAAAACTTAGTAATCTCCAATGCGGTCTTGATATCTGCACTTTTTCTCTCCGTAATCCCCATCCTAACCGCAGAATTATGTACGTGAGTATCCAGTGGAATAATCAACTCGCAGGGCTTTATCCTCTTCCACACTCCCAAATCTACAATTCCGTCATCCCTTACCATCCAGCGCCTTAACATGTGAATCTTTTTGTTTGCGCAGTTCAAATCGCTCTTCTGTCCATAAATTTTAACCCTCATCTCATTGGGCGTCAGAACCTCCAGACTCTCCTCCCTCTCATAAAACCTCTTCAGATTCAAGCAAATCTTTGCAAACTCACTCCACTTTATTGTCCTGTGAAGAGATTTATCTTCATCCCGATAGTTTCCCTTCATGACATATTCCAGCGGCTTCCAACCCATCTCATCCATAGCGCGGCTTATATCCCTTACAATCATATCTCTCCTCCCCCAGGCCAAATGGGCGGCAATAACCGCTGCAATCTCTACATCTTTAAGAGTTGCCCTCCCTTCCTGCATCAAAGAGTAAAAGTGGCGCGGAAAGACCACCGGATCCTTCTCAAAGTAACACCGGTTGTTGTACCTTTCCGCCAACTCTCTTATGACTGCTATATTTTCCCTCTCAGTATTCATACAACCTTCAAATATAGTGAAAAATAGCCATAAAATTTTGATTATCCCATAAAAGTTGTATATTTGCACCCCAATTAAAAGATAAAGCAATGAAGAAATCATTACATCCCGAAACCTACCGACTTGTAGCTTTCAAGGATATGTCTAACGATGAGGTATTTATCACAAGAAGTTGTGAGGCTACCAAAGAGACAATCGAGATAGACGGCCAGACCTACCCTTTGGTAAAGGTAGAAATCTCCTCTTCATCACACCCGTTCTACACTGGTAAGATGAAGCTTGTAGACACAGCAGGCCGCGTTGATAAGTTCTACAGCCGTTACAAGAAGAAATAATTCTTCCAGGCACAGGAAAACAGAAAGTGGAGACTTTTGGTCTCCACTTTTTTGTTATGGCTACTTGATTCTCTAATATTTTGATTTTAAAGTCTATTTTATAAATTTGTGGACACATAACTGATTACAGATTAACATTTTTAATATTATGAAAAAAAGTAAATTTTTAAATTTGCTCATCTGTGTCTCCGCTCTTGTAGTACTACTCACTTTTTGTTCAAAGGATAAACCGATTATTTCTCCAAAAATGCCTGACACTGAAATACAGTTTTATTTTCAGATCAATTGGTTTGTTCCTACACCTACCGCCGATTTGGCCAATTCATACTCGGATTCTCTTTTCATTAACGAATTGATGTTTTGGTCCAAGAAACATTACATTGGAAATGCATTTGAGGCTTATAGTGGTATTCCTAAACGAGATGATAAGTGGGATACTTTTTTCGGTTTTACTAAATGGGTGGATGAATCTATTGATAATTACAAGGCTGATTTTCAATTTTATAAGTCGGATAAAATTATTTATGAAACACAGCTCACAAATTTGAAAAAGGGCAGATACAACTTTGTAGTTTATGACTTAAAGAAATCTCCCCTTGTCATAGACAATAAGTATCCATATTTTTCAACTGAAGAGAAAAAGAAGTCTCATTGTTCAATTATGTTTGTGAATGTTCTATTCAGCGATATGACTACAACATACCCCGGAAAATGTCAATACCAGTATTCTATTAACGGAGAGGAAGTATGGCATAACTTGGGTACACCTGTAAAATTCGGTGAAACAACGGACAGAGTAGAAATAGAATTGAACGATAATTCTGTTTTGTTTTCGTTCAGAGTGTTGGATGAAGATGGCAATGAGCTGAAGAGAAAAGATTCTGAAAAGATAACAAAGAAAGCTACTATAAAACCAGGTGAATCATATATGTATTTCCTTGGCGGTACATTAACTGACAATTCAGACATTTATCCTTGGAGGTCTTTATAATTCTTCCAGGCACAGGAAAACAGAAAGTGGAGATATAGTGGTATATATGATTGGGCACACCACTTTACAAAAAAATAACTAGAAGATATTAGAATATGAAAATCATTATGAAAAAGATATTTATTACTATTATTTCTATACTATTCACTGTATCATTGTCTGCTCAGTCGGATAGGAAGTTTAATAATTGGGTGATTCATGCAAATTTTACTTTCAATAAACTAAGCATGGACGCAAATGCTTACGATAATAAGAAATCAAAAGGAGGTCTTTCTATAGATGTTGGAGCTAAACAGTTTTTTATTAAGAACTGTGGTTGGTTTATGGAAGAGGCGTTTGAATTCTTTCATTCAGATCTTCCGCATGCAACAAAAGAGTATCACTATACAAACAACAAAGGGGGAATATGGGTGTATGGATGTGACAAGTTGCAAGAGACTGGGTTTGGTGGTATTATTTCAACAGGCTATGACTTCAGACTTAGTAAAAATTGTAGTTTTGAGGTTTTAGGAGGCTTTAATTACAGAAGAATTACTAAGTATAAAGAAAGAGATGATAATGAAAAGCCATTTTTTAATTATTATGCTCGCAATGATCAAAAATGGAAGTTCGGTATAGGTTTTAACTACAAAAAACTTAACGTTCGTTGTAGCTTTATGCCAACCAAAAGAGAAAATAGATTGAAAAGAAAAGATGGGGGTATTCCACGAAGCGATCGTCAATATACAACAACTCAGTGGACTTTTGGTGTGGGCTACCACTTCTAAACAGAAAGTTATTTGATGCGGAAAAGGGGTTCTTCTTCATAGAGGAGGAACTTCTTTGCCTTCTTAATCCATTTCTGTTCTTCCAGTTTGATGTGCTCTTTAACTTCATCCCAGGAGAGTTTGCCCTGGGTAAAGTCCAATAGTTCCTTGTCTCCTATAAGCATCTCAGCCATAGAGCAATCCTGGCCCTCTTCCGTTTTGTTGAACTGGAAGGCGGTGGAGAGATCATTGGCGCATCTTATGAGCCTTAGGGCGTGAGAGAGTTCGTGGTACTGGTTCTGAGGAGTCAGAAGCAGCTGATATCCAAAGCATACCCTCTCTTTATGAAGACCGCTGTGAGGAATAAAGGAACACCAACGAACATAAACACCCTCATCTTTAAAGAGTGAATGGCTCTCAAAATCAACATCCTGCAGGAACGGAGCGCCGAACATCTCATACGGTCTTATGGTTCCCTCTGCATTGCTGATATTGGTGGCTTTCCAAAGATACTGGCCTGTGTAAAAGGCACTTGTAAAGAAGTTACCGTAGTTCTCCGCCAGTGGAATACTCCACGGCATTACAAGTTTGGAGATAGGGGAACACTTTGAGGAGATTATATGGAGCGGGAACTTTGCTCCAATTCTCTGATAAACATAGTAGGCAAGTTCTCCCAATGTAAGACCGTAACGGTGTGGAACCGTCTCAACACCAAAGCCTGAGCGGTATCCAGCAGTAAGAGGAGTCCCCTCTACCAGACGGCCGGAAGGGTTGGGACGGTCTACAATGTAGAGCGGAAGAGTGGAATCTGCATTGTGCAGAAAGGTAATGAGGTTGGCAGTAAGATTGGGTGCACCAAAGTAACGGCAACCGGCATCCTGCATCTCCACAATGATTGCATCTGTTTTGGCAAAATCCTCAATATTAAAGGCATACCCGTTGATATCTCTCTTAATGCTCTTAAATGGAATTTTGCTTGAGAGGGGATGGTGGTTGAGAGTGTCCCCGCTGGGAACAAAGACTGAAACCAGGTTGCCTCTTCTTGAGAACTCCTCAAACGGATACTCTCTAATTTCCGGGTTCCAGGAGGACTGGTTACATATAAAAGAGATATTCCCCTTGTTAAGGAGAATATCTTCTTGTCTTTTAAGTTCTGTTGTCCTAAAGGAGAACATCTTCTACAACTTTTTTAACTTCCTCTGCAAGAGCGTCTGCCTCTTTTTCAGTAGGAGCCTCGGTATAGAGTCTGATAATTGGCTCAGTGTTGGATTTTCTGAGTTGGAACCAGCTTCTCTTATCCTGGAAATCTACCTTTATTCCGTCTATGGTAAGCGGAGAGTACTCTTTGTAATGTTCTGTTACCTTGGCAAGTATCTTCTCTACCATAGAAGCGTCAGAGACCTCAATTCTGTTCTTGGAAATGAAGTACTGAGGGTAAGAGTCTCTCAGCTCTGTCATCTTCAACTTCTTGTGAGCCAGGTTGGAGAGGAAGAGTGCAACGCCCATATAGGCGTCTCTTCCGTGGTGGAGGGCAGGATAGATAACACCGCCGTTTCCCTCACCGCCAATTACGGCACCCACCTCGTGCATCTTGGTGGTAACGTTTACTTCACCAACTGCAGCAGGGGTGTAGACCTGGCCTGCCTTCTCAGTTACGTCTCTTAAAGCTCTTGTAGATGAGAGGTTTGAAACTGTAGGGCCCGGGTTCTTCTCCAGTACGTATGAGGCAACTGATACCAGTGTGTACTCCTCTCCGAACGGAGAGCCGTCCTCACAGATAAATGCAAGGCGGTCTACATCCGGATCTACTGAGATACCCAAATCTGCCTTCTCCTTAACCACTGTGTTAGAGAGGTCTATCAGGTTCTTTGGCAGAGGCTCCGGGTTGTGAGCAAAGTCTCCCGTAGGCTCGCAGTTAAGTTTAACGCACTCAACACCAAGCTTTTCCAAAAGGATAGGCATTGTGGTTCCGCCAACGGAGTTGATTGCATCCAGTACAACCTTGAATTTTGCAGCTTTGATTGCAGGGGTGTCTACAAGAGAGTCACTTAGAACCGCATTTATGTGGTCCATGGTAAAGTCTCTTTGTGTCATCTTGCCCAAAGAGTCAACATCTACAAACGTAAACTGCTCTTTCACTGCAAACTCCAAAAGTTCTTTACCCTCTTTGTCTGTGAGGAACTCACCTTTGTTGTTGAGGAGTTTGAGGGCATTCCACTGCCTTGGGTTGTGAGATGCAGTGAGGATTATTCCTCCGTCCGCCTTCTCAAAGATGACAGCCATTTCAGTAGTAGGGGTGGAGGCGTAGTTTGCATTTACAACGTCAACTCCGCAGGAGAGCAGGGTTCCGCAGACAATCTGCTGAACCATACTTCCGGAAAGTCTTGCATCCCTTCCAACCACAACCTTTGGACGTCTATCTGTAATTTTAAGTTTTAGACGGGTGCAGAAGGCAGCAGAAAACTTCACAATATCTATGGGAGTGAGAGCGTTACCAATCTCACCTCCTATAGTTCCTCTAATGCCTGATATAGATTTAATTAGTGTCATCCTGCTTAAACCATAAGAGCACCAACAAGACCCAAAATAGCGTAGAATTCAGGGAGTGCGGCGTAAATCAGAGTGTTAGTGAATACATCGTGACCTTGTGATACACCAACAATACCGTTGGCACAAACCTTACCCTGGCGGATAGCAGATATAAGACATACAAGTCCCACAGAGATACCTACACCAAAGAGAACCGGTCCCTGAGCGGCAAAGTCTTTACTGAGCCATACCAAAAAGGCTACGAATCCGTAAATACCCTGTGTTGCAGGAAGGGCTGATAGTACCATGTAGTTACCTGATTTCTCAGGGTTTACCTTAAGACCACCCTCTGCCGCATTACCGGCTATTGTTGTTCCGATTGCACTTCCGATTCCGGCGAGACCAAGCATAAGTCCCAATCCGAGATAACCTAGAATTTCGTTCATTGTTATTGTTTTTAGTTATTATTATTTTGTTCTTTTCGTTTCTATCTGTTAGTCTTTATCTATTTGTTGGTAAGTGGTTTGTAGGTTTTGCCGCTTCCCTCGTAACCGCTGTTTTTGAAGAACTCCAAGAAGTTCAGTCTCAGAGGGTGGACAAATGCTCCCAAACAGCACATTGCCAGGTTGAGAACGTGTCCGAATACCACTATGATTATAAAGAAGATCCACATTGCGCTGAAGCCTGTTGAATCTCCCAATACCATGCCACCCAATTGGTTGAAGGCTGCTCCCAGCATACCGCCTGCAAGCCCCAGTGCATAGAGTCTTATGTAACTCAGTACGTCTCCTAAAAGACCGGTAACGGTGTTGTAGGTCTCCCAAAGGCCTGAGCCAATGTTCTTCAGAGGGTTGCGGTGCAGATCGTTGAGCAGGAATATACCAAGTGCAGATACAATACCTATCACTATGATTATGGTCTTTGTCAGAGACTGATCTATTACTCCAGCAAGAGCAATTGCTCCGGTTATTACGCCTCCAACTATCAGAAGCGTCCAGCCCCAGGTGCCCAAAGAATTTGCAAAACCGTTCTTCTTTGTTGCATATACAGCCTTGACTACCATTGCAATACAGATGTGAAGAACTCCTATTGCCAGAGCCAGCACCATCTGTGAATCATACCCGGCAATCTTTCCGGTAATCATAAACTTCTTAGCCCCTTCCGGAACCCAGCTTGCCTGTGAGATATCTATTCCAAAGAATGTATGGAGAAGGAATCCCACAACAACCGTTGCTATTCCAAGAGTCATAACCAGAGGAGCGTATTCCTTTGTACCTTTTGACTTTCTGAGCAGCAGAGCAATGATGATCAGAAGTACTCCGTAGCCTGCATCTCCCATACACATTGCAAAGAAGAGCAGGAAGAAGACTGAGATGTAAGGAGTTGGGTCAAACTCGTTGTAAGCCGGCCTACCGTACATATCTGTAAGTATGGCAAACATACGGGTGAAGCGGTTGTTTTTGAGTGAAATAGGAGGATTATCCTCCAGTTTTGCCTCCTCTTTGATGTAGTAGAGGGAGTCATTCTCCAGAGCGCTTGTGATTGTCTCCGTACACTCGGTAGGGGCAAAGCCGGTGAATACATCCAGAGTCTGCTCCGCCTTTTTGGTTGAACCCTCTTTTGCAAGGAAGAGATCCGCCTCTGCGGAGAGAGCCTTTATCTTCTCAGATATTGAGTCTGTTGCAGCGGTAAGAGAGATAAGCTCATCCGTTGTACTCTTATACTGCTCCTTTAATTGCTTAATCTCACTCTCAATCTCAGATGCACATCTTTGAGGTGCTTGAGATTCTTTGAACTTACCCTTGATTGTCTGGTCAGGCTCCGTAAGTATCACAAAATAAACCTTATCCTGAGTCTCGGAGATAATCTGAAGAGGGTATAGTTCTTTGAGTTTTTCATCAAATTTCTTCTTCTGCAGAGAGATAAAGTGAGGAGTGAGTGAGAGAGATTTAATCTTCTCAATTGTATCTTCACTGAATTCTCCCCAAGGCAGTGCCTCTTTGTAACTTGCGTTTAGTTCAGCTATTTGCGCCTTGAGTTCTCTTCTTTGTCTGATTAGTGCCTCACACTTCTGAACAGCCGTTTCTGCATCAAATGCCTCTACTTCTGCTTTCTTCTCCGAGAGGGCTACTGCATACTCCTTCTTAATCTGGTTAAGAGATTTAAGGGAGGCGTTGTAGCGTGAGATATCTGAGAAGAGCTGTTTTGAGGCTGCGGAAGCGGGCTTAGAGGAGCGTGTAATATCCATCACGCCAAGATCTTGCAATTTCTTCAAGAACTCAGGTACATCCTCGTGGAAAATCACAAAGGAGTATTTTGTCATAGGTCTTATCATACGTTCTCCTCCTCTTCCGCTGAGTGTCTCTCTTTAACTATCTTCTGTGAAGCCTTTGAGAGGTTCTCCTCATCTTCCATATATCTCTTAATCTTTCTGATGGCCTCCATATAACCCGGAATCTGAACCTTCTCGTACAGGTTAACCTTCTGAGTGGTCTTCTTACGGGAGTAGTCCAGGATTCTCATCTTCTCTCTATATACCTCAGATTCAATACCTAATGAAGCCATCTGCTTAAGTATTGAAACCCCGTCTGCAAACCAGAGCGGTTTGTTGAAGAGGTCAAAATCCTTTATGTCAAAGATAATGTTGTCTACCGCAGGGGTCTTGATTCCGGCAACCTTCTCCGTTTTAAGATTTACATCCTTAACGGAGATTAGGTTGTGTTCAAACTCGTTCCACATAGGAGCCAGATAGTCATAAGACTTTAATGTACTGTCCAGCTGCTGAATGAGTTCCTCGCTCCTCTTTTTGGCGTTCTTTACTTCAACTCTGAGCGCACTCTCCTTGTTCTTCAGTGTAGGCAATGCATTCTTCCTCACCTTCAACTGTTTGTTGAGGTTGTTAAGAGAAGTTTTATTGTATTGAAACTTTATTGCCATTACGCCTTAGAAGCTATCTGTTCCAGTATTTGTCTACCAGTGACTGCTTTATACCCAATTCCTCCGGTTTGAAATATTTGCGGAAGAGTTCCCATCCGGTATCAAGCATCTCGTCAATCTTAATATTTACGTCTATTGAGAGAAGACGGTTGGAGTACTCCTTTGCATAATCCAGGCAACGGAGGTCGTAATCTGAAAGGTCAAATCCGTTCTCCAGTTTGGTCTTTGCGTTTGCAGCATCTGCAAAGAGACGCACTCCGGTGTTCATCACCTGGCTGTGGTCTTCTCTTGTTTTCTTATTGATTACAAGCTGTTTAAGTATTGAGAGCGAACGGAACGGATCTACAATTATCTTTCCGGTATCAGTATCTTTTCTAAGATAGAGCTGACCCTCCGTGATATATCCGGTGTTATCCGGAATGGCGTGAGTGATGTCTCCGTCATTGAGGGTTGTTACCGCAATGATTGTAATTGAACCTCCGCTAGGAAGTTGCACGGCCTTCTCGTAAATCTTTGCAAGATCAGAGTAGAGTGAACCAGGCATTGAATCCTTGGAAGGAATCTGATCCATACGGTTACTTACAATGGAGAGGGCGTCTGCATAGAGCGTCATATCTGTCAGAAGCACAAGCACTTTTTCATTCTTGTCTACTGCAAAATACTCCGCTGCGGTAAGAGCCATATCCGGAATAAGAAGTCTCTCAACAGGAGGCTGCTCTGTTGTATTTACAAAGCAGATAATCTTGTCCAACGCTCCTGCATCCTCAAATTTCTGTTTGAAGTAGAGGTAGTCATCATTGGAAAGTCCCATACCTCCAAGTATGATCTTATCTACGTCCGCTCTGAGGGCAACGTCTGCCATTACCTGATTATAAGGCTGATCAGGGTCTGCAAAGAAAGGAATCTTCTGGCCGGAAACCAGCGTGTTGTTAAGGTCTATACCTGCAATTCCCGTAGGAATAAGTTCAGACGGCTGTCTTCTCTTGAACGGGTTAACACTAGGGCCTCCGATGTATCTTCTCTCTCCCTCAACCTTTGGACCGCCGTCAATAGGCTCACCGTAAGCGTTCAGGAATCTTCCGCTAAGCTGCTCTCCAACGTTTAGTGCAGGCGGTTCTCCGTAGAATTCAACCTCCGCATTTGTAGGAATACCTTCCGTTCCTGCAAAGACCTGAAGAGTAACAAGATCCTTCTTAATTTTCACTACCTGAGCCAGACGTCCTGCAACTAATGCAAGTTCATCGTTGGAGACGCCTTCAGCTCTCAGGGTAACCGTAGCCTTGGTTATGGCTTCCAGTTTTGTATATATTCTTTGAAAAACGTTAGAGGGCATTTTCTACAGTATTATGAAGTTGTTCTTTATATTTTTCAAACTCAGGGCTTTGGAACTCTGAGAAGTTCATCTGTCTCATTATGTTAATGAGATTTTTGAAGAATGAAACGCACTTCTCAAATCTCTCAAAGTGGTAATCCTTGTTGCAGATGTCAAGTACCAGATTGAGCATATACTCCTGTCTCTTGAGAGGTGTCTGACAATCTATGTTGTCAAAGGCATCCTGCTGAAGCAGAATGAAATCTACAAGCTCGCTCTTCCAGTAACGGAGGTGGTATTCCATAGGAACGCCGTCATCTCCGAGGATGTTGATCTGGTCATAAGCCTCTTTACCTCTGAGGGTTATGTTACGTGCCGCAAGCACTTTGGAAACCCAGCCCTGCTCCATCTTCTCATTGAAGAACTCCTCCATCTCCGGATATTCCAGATACTTGGAGTAGGAGTCTATAGGGTCGATTGCAGGGTAACGCTTGCTGTCTGCACGCGTCTGGCTGAGTGCGTAGAAACATCTTGCGCACTTCTTAGTAGACTCTGTTACAGGCTCTTTGAGGTTACCTCCGGCAGGTGATACAGTACCCAGGAAGGTAACGGAACCGGTCTGGCCGTTGTTAAGAACAACAATACCTGCTCTGGAGTAGAAGTTGGAGATGATGGATGAAAGGTCTACAGGGAAAGCGTCCGCACCCGGCAGCTCCTCCATACGGTTGGACATCTCTCTAAGTGCTTGAGCCCATCGGGAAGTAGAGTCTGCCAGAAGGAGCACTTTAAGTCCCATGGCACGGTAGTACTCTCCAATGGTCATTGCGGTGTAAACGGAGGCCTCACGAGCTGCAACAGGCATATTAGAAGTGTTGCAGATAATGGTGGTTCTCTCAATGAGTTTACGGCCGGTTCTGGAGTCAATAAGTTCCGGGAACTCTTTGAAAATCTCCACAACCTCGTTTGCACGCTCTCCGCAGGCAGCCATTATAATTACGTCTGCCTCAGCCTGTTTTGCAATGGCATGCTGGATAACTGTCTTGCCGCAGCCGAACGGACCAGGTATAAATCCCGTACCACCCTCTGCGATAGGGTTGAAGGTATCAATTGCTCTTACGCCCGTCTCCATAATTCTGAATGGACGAGGTTTCTCCTTATATCCCTTAATTGCCACCTTTACAGGCCATTTCTGGCACATTGTAACTTTATGCTCTTCTCCTTTGGAATCTGTAAGAACTGCAATGGTATCATTGATGGTGTAGGAGCCTTCAGAAGCAATGCTTTTAACCGTGTATTCTCCTTCATATGAGAACGGTACCATTATCTTGTGAGGCAGCCAGCCCTCTTTAACCTCTCCCAGCCAGTCTGCGGCAACCACTTTGTCTGCTACCTTTGCAATAGGGGAGAAGTCCCATTTCTTATCTGCATCCAATGCCGGAGTGTACTCTCCTCGTTTGAGGAAGACATCCTCCATTGTTGCAAGATTGTCCTGCAGACCGTCGTAATTGCTTGACAGAAGGCCCGGTCCCAGAGTCACCTCCAGCATTTTGCCTTCAAATTCCACATTGCATCCAACCTTAAGTCCTCTGGTACTCTCATATACCTGAACGGAGGCGTTTGCACCGTTGACCTTAATGACCTCGGCCATCAGTTTAGTCCCGTCCAAATCTATGAAGCACAATTCGTTCTGTGCAACAGGACCGTCAACCTCTACAGTTACGAGGTTGGATACTATACCGGTTACTTTACCCGTTGTTTTCATCTATCTGGTAAATCAATTTGTTTTTATCGTATGTTCCTCTGACCTCATCTACCAACTTGCGGAATAGATGTTTACCGTTGTTTACATCCAGGTTCAACCATCTCTCCACAAGGTGCGCCTTAGCCAGAAAGGCCAGTATTGCATCAATGTTGAAGAAGTCCAGAGTTGTAAAATCAGTTATCTTTTCCCATTTGAAATCATCCAGTCTCTTCTCCTTGCTTACAATATCTTCATCTGAGAAGATGGAGTTAAGTGTCTGGATATCAGAATGGCTGAGTTCAGCCTCAGTGTCCGTAGGCTGACGGTAGTCTCCGTAAATATCCTCCTTTGGAAGTATGGAGTACTGCTCAATTTTCCTCTCCGCCTCCGTAGGGGAATAGAGTTTTGAAGCGGCTGCCTTTACCTTCATGTTTCTTATGTTTCTCTCCAAAAGATAGTAGAGACGGGTAAGACGGCTTTTGCTCTTAAGCACCTCTTCAAAGAAGGCCTCATCCAGAGCGGTGCCGTCAAATCCCTTGTTGAAGAGATCAATAGAGAGAATGTCACTCTCAGAGCACTGCTCTTTTATCTCCGCAGTAATTTTCTTAAGGTCTAAAGACTTGTCTTCATAACCTTTGGAAATTACAGGAAGAGAGGCTATTATGTAGTGATAATTATTCACCGAACAGGAGTTTTCTTGTTTTAGGTCTTATGTACTGAGAGATAATCTTCTCAAAGGAGTTGTCAGTAAAGTCAATGAAGTATCCGCTTCCCTTCTGGCTTACCTTAAAGCCATTGGCAACATCTTTGGAGAAGGAGATGTTAAGACCCTCACCGAGAGCCTTTCCCGCAGCATTGGAGAAAAATGCTTCCATCTCTTTTCTCTTCTGCTCAGGAAGGATAACCTCCAATGATGTAGCCTGAGAGGATGGCTTGAATGCCTCTACCACGCTCTTAATCAGACTCTGAAGGAACTCGTTGGAAGAGAGAGCCTCGGATACGGGAGCGGTAACTGTCTTAGCCTTTATAGCCTCCTCAATGTCCTGCTTAATCTGTGAAAGTGCCTGGAATGAGGCGGTTTTGATATCCCCCTCAGCTTTGGATTTCAGATTTGCACACTCTTTCTCAGCCTGAGCAATCATTTTTTCAGATTCCTCCTTAGCGTTTGCTATTATCTTTTCCGCCTCGGATTTAGCGTTAGATAGGAGTCTTTCCGCCTCCTCTTTTCCTTTTGCCAGCCCCTCATTGTAGAGTTTGTCTGTCAGCTGTTGCAATTTATCCTGCATATAGTAAAAATTGATCCGTTTAACCCTACAAATTTACGAAAAATAATGATAGAAAACGAGGCTGAAAATAAAAAAATCGGGAGGCTTTTTCACCTCCCGATTCTTTAAAGTCAATACTCTGTAAACCAGACAGTTTAACCGAGGAATCCCAGCAGGATACCGGCTGCTACGGCGCTTCCTATAACGCCCGCTACGTTAGGTCCCATTGCGTGCATCAAAAGGAAGTTTGTAGGGTCATACTTCTGGCCCTGAACATGGGATACTCTGGCTGAATCCGGAACTGCAGATACACCTGAGTTTCCAATCAGAGGGTTGAGTTTGTTGCCCTCCTTAAGGAAGAGGTTGATAAACTTACAGAAGAGAACTCCGCAGAATGTTGCTACAAAGAAAGATGCAGCACCCAGAGCAAAGATCATAATTGATTTACCCTGGAGGAACTTATCTGCCTGAGTTGAACAACCTACGGTAACTCCTATAAGGATTACTACTATATCATTCAGCGGACCTCTTGCAGTCTCTGCCAATCTTCTTGTAACACCGCTCTCTTTAAGCAAGTTACCAAAGAAGAGCATACCCAGCAGAGGAATACCTGAAGGTACTATGAAGGCTGTGATAAGGAAACCTACAATAGGGAAGATAATCTTCTCCTGCTGTGATACAGGTCTCGGAGCCTTCATTCTTATAACTCTCTCCTTCTTTGTTGTGAGCAGACGCATTACAGGCGGCTGAATAACAGGAACTAAGGCCATGTATGAGTATGCAGAAACGGAGATTGCGCCAATCAAATCCGGAGCAAGTTTACCGGAGAGGAAGATTGCGGTAGGACCGTCTGCACCGCCTATGATTCCAATTGCACCAGCCTCTGCAGGAGTGAATCCCAGAGCGAGAGCGCCTGCGTATGCGGCAAAGATACCGAACTGAGCAGCGGCTCCTACAAGCAGAAGCTTAGGGTTGGAAATCAGTGCGGAGAAGTCTGTCATAGCACCAATACCGAGGAATATTAACGGAGGATAAAAACCTCTTCTAACTCCCTGATACAGAATGTTCAATACAGAGCCGTCTTCATATATTCCAACCTGCATTCCCGGGAAGAGCGGGATGTTGCCTATAATCATTCCGAATCCGATAGGAATCAGAAGAAGAGGCTCCCAATCCTTCTTAATTGCCAGGTAGATGAAAATGAGACCGATCAATATCATCACGATATGACCGAAGGTCACATTTGCAAAACCCGTGTATTGCGCAAACTGTTTGAGGTTTGCTACAAAGTTTGATTCTAAGATCATATTGTATATTAACCAATTACAACTAATACGTCGCCCTCAAGAACGGAGTCGCTCTTCTTTACCTTTATCTCCTTAACAACACCGTCTGCGGTTGCCTCAATAACGTTCTCCATCTTCATAGCCTCAAGAACAATTACCTTATCTCCCTTCTTTACTGCATCACCCTCTTTTACAGCAACATCCAGGATAACACCAGGAAGTGGAGAGGTAACTTTTGTTCCGCCTGCAGATGCAGGAGCAGCTGCCTTAGGAGCGGCTGCAGGGGCTGCTGCAGGAGCAGCAGTCGGAGCGCTTACACTTACATTTGAAATGGTTCCGCCAACTTCCTCGACAGAAACATTGTACTCATTACCGTTTACCTTGATTTTATATTCTTTCATGACATTAAGTTTTTTCTGATTATTTATTTAATTTGTGGATCTTGCTTGATTGTGAGCATTTTATTTCCCCAAGGAGAGTTCCTTAAGAGATCTTTGTTGAAGGTTAGGATGTTGCTCTCTACATCGTGAATGGTAGGATCTACCGCACCGTTCTGATAGAGATGGCAGGCAATTGCTATTGCCGCTATAACCTCCTCGTTTATACCGCCCTCTGCTGTAACGGTTACGCCCTTAACAGGTGATGCAACCTTTGCAGTTTTAGCGGCCTTCTCCTCTTCCGCTTTACGAACGGCTCTCTTGCCTATGTTCTTAAAGCAGATGTAGAGGATTATAAGACAGAGGAATACAACTCCCATTGCAGTTACTGCCAGTATACCTCCCCAAGGATCCATTGCCTTCATCTTTTCAGACTTGGTAACTACGGCCTTGGTAGTGTTGGTATAGCCCGGAGTAGGGTGGTCCAAATAATCGAATCCGCCCTTAGCATCTATCTTCTTGTCATCTGAACTCTTTCTGAGAGATTTTTTAGACCAGCCCACAGGCTCGTGTCTTCCCTCTCCGTCCTTTACTCTTCCGAATGATTTGTTCTCCGCAAGATCTGCAGGAATCTCAATCTCATCTATAAGTGTCTCTCCGTCTGTAGAATAGAGGTAAAGATTGCGGCAACCTTCAAGGGTGAAGTTCATGTGGAAAACTCCCTTCTGAGAATTGCCGTCAGCATAAAGTATAAGGTATTTCCTAAGCGGAATAACCGTTGCGGTATTTCCCTTAGGAATCATATACTTGGTAGGATTTGACTTGTCGTCAGTGAGATAGAAGCCCGCAACATCCACCATTCCAAAGGCGGTGTTGAAGAGTTCCACCCATCCGCATCTCTCTCCGTTCTCATCCGTTAAGCCGGCGGTGTTGGTTACCAGAACCTCATTGAGTCTGATATCCACGGCACTCTGGGCAAAACTTCTGCCGGAGAGAAGAAGCAACACTGCTAATAATAAAACTGTTCTCTTCATCTCGTCTTAATTAGAGTGGAAGGTTGTCATGCTTCTTAGCAGGGTTAGTAAGTCTCTTGTTCTCAAGCTGGTGCAATGCACGGATTACTCTGAATCTGGTATTGCGAGGCTCAATTACGTCATCTATATAGCCGTACTTAGCTGCATTGTAAGGATTTGCAAATGCATCTCTATACTCTTTCTCCTTCTCTGTCTTGAAGGCGTTAACATCCTGAGTCTCTTTGAGTTCCTTACCATAGAGAATCTCAATTGCACCGCTAGGACCCATAACTGCAATCTCTGCAGTAGGCCATGCGTAGTTGATGTCTCCTCTCAGGTGCTTTGAACTCATAACGCAGTATGCACCTCCGTATGCCTTTCTCAAAACAACTGTAATCTTTGGAACAGTAGCCTCTCCAAATGCGTAGAGAAGTTTTGCTCCGTGAAGGATGATACCGTTGTATTCCTGCTGAGTACCAGGGAGGAAGCCAGGAACATCCTCAAGAGTGAGGATAGGGATATTGAATGCGTCACAGAAGCGGACGAATCTAGCACCCTTACGGCTGGAGTTGGAATCCAATACACCGGCAAGAACTGAAGGCTGGTTTGCAACTATACCTACGGTAATACCGTCAAATCTTGCAAAACCAACTATAAGGCTCTTTGCGTAATCCTTGTGAACCTCAAGGAATTTGCCGTCATCAACTATAGACTTGATAACGGAGTACATATTGTATGGCTTGTTTGGATTATCCGGAATGATATCGTTCAGAACGTCATCCATTCTGTTGATAGGGTCATTGGTAGGAACAATAGGGGTCTTCTCCATATTGTTCTGAGGCAGATATGAGAGAAGGTCTTTAATAGTCTGAATACCAATCTCCTCGTTATCTACAGCAAAGTGTGCTACACCGCTCTTGCTTGCGTGAACGGATGCTCCTCCAAGTGTCTCCTGTGTAACGTCCTCACCGAGAACTGATTTAACAACCTTAGGACCTGTAAGGAACATGTAGCTTCCCTTTGACATAACGTTGAAGTCCGTAAGAGCAGGGGAGTAAACCGCACCACCTGCGCAAGGACCGAATATTGCTGATATCTGTGGAATTACACCGCTGGCCAGAATGTTTCTCTGGAAGATTTCAGTATATCCTGCCAAGGCGTTTACACCCTCCTGGATACGTGCTCCGCCGGAGTCGTTGATTCCAATTACAGGTGCACCCACCTTCATTGCTATATCCATTACCTTGCAGATCTTCTGTGCAAAGGTCTCACTTAAAGAACCTCCGAGCACTGTAAAGTCCTGAGCAAAAACATATACCAGACGTCCGCCAATGGTTCCGTAACCTGTAACGACACCGTCTCCCAGAACGTGATTCTTCTCCATTCCGAAGTTTGTACAGCGGTGGGTTACAAACATATCGAACTCCTCAAAACTGCCTTCGTCCAGCAGCATTGCAATTCTCTCTCTTGCTGTAAATTTTCCTTTTTCGTGCTGAGAATCAATCCTTTTCTGACCTCCTCCCAGACGAGCTTTTTCCCTTAGGGATATTAACGCCTTAACGGCTTCGAGTTGCTGACTCATATTGTTCGGTTTTAGTATTACTTCTTGTTAGGATCCTCACAGATCTCTGTAAGAACACCGTGAGTGGATTTAGGATGGAGGAAGGCAATGTTAAGACCCTCAGCACCCTTTCTAGGCTCTTTGTCTATAAGACGCACACCCTTTGCCTCAAGCTCTGTAAGACAATCCTTTACAGATGGTGTGGCAAATGCCATGTGGTGAATGCCCTCTCCTCTCTTCTCTATGAATTTTGCTATTGTTCCTTCAGGATCAGTGCTCTCCAGGAGCTCAATCTTTGTCTGTCCAATCTTGAAGAATGCGGTTTTAACCTTCTGATCTTTAACCTCCTCAATAGAGTAGCACTTAAGACCAAGCATTTTTTCATAGTATGGGATAGCCTCTTCCAATGAGTTTACTGCAATCCCAAGGTGTTCAATGTGAGTTAATTCCATAATATTTGTTTTTTGTATTTGTTAAAGTTAAAAAGGCCCTTTTTGGGGCCTTTGTAGATAGTTATCCTATTGTGCGTCTGATAGATCCAATGTATGATATACATTCTGAACGTCTTCGTCGTTCTCTATCTTCTCAATAAGTTTTTCATTTTCCAACCGTTGTTCTTCCGGTAGTTTCTTAAGGTCTACGGTAGGTATTCTCTCAAATCCTCCGCTTACAATTGTGTAACCCTTATCCTCTATATACTTCTGAATCTCGCCAAAGGATTTGTAAGTTCCGTAAATCATAATGGTCTCATTACCATCCTCATCCGTATCCTTAAATACTTCGTCTGCACCGTAGTCTATAAGTTCAAGTTCAAGCTCGTCCAAGTCTATAGGCTCCTTTTCGCTCTTAATCTTGAAGACGCATTTGTGGTCAAACATGAACTCTACGCTTCCGCTGGTTCCAAGGGTTCCGTTATACTTGTTGAAGTAGCTGCGTATGTTTGCAACGGTACGTGTGTGGTTATCTGTTGCAGTCTCAATGAGATAGGCAATACCGCCCGGGCCGTAACCCTCGTATACTATCTCCTGATAATCACTCTGATCCTTCTCTACTGCTCTCTTTATAGCCCTGTCAATGTTCTCCTTAGGCATGTTTTCACTCTTTGCCGTCTGGATTATGGTTCTCAGGGTAGGGTTGTAGTCCGGATCCGGACCGCCGTTCTTTGCAGCAATTGTTATCTCTTTTCCCAATCTTGTGAAGACGCGGGCCATGTTGCCCCATCTCTTGAATTTTCTCTCTTTTCTGAATTCAAACGCTCTTCCCATAACAGCTTATTTTATAGCGGCTTCTGCTCTAGAAATATATTTGTCAATCTCGTATCCCTCCGGAGAATTTCCATAGAGATCCTTTATCTTCTGATATGCTTTAACTGCCTCAGCAGGCTGTCCCAACTCCTCCTGGCAGAGACCCAGTTTGAGAAGGTAACCGGCTGCAAGAATATTGTCTGCAGTAGCGGCGGCAGACTCAAAATATGAAACTGCACTCTTTACATCTCCCTTATTTACATAGGCGTCACCAATACAAGCCTTTGCTCTGGCCTGCATAATTTTATCCTTTGTGCTGTATTTCTTAAGGTATGAGATAGCACCGTCATTGTCACCCAGACGAAGGCAGCAAACTCCTGCGTCAAAATAGGCAGCCTGGCCGGCCTTCTTGCCATATTTATCTATCACCTGCTTGAATCCGAGAGCGTTTCCGTCTCCGTTAAGCGCCAGGTTGAAGGAATCCGTCCTGAAATAGCGCTCTGCAGTGAAAAGCTGATCTACAGCCTCTTTCTGCTTAGGTATGGTGATAAGGTTAATCCAGGCAAATACAAGGGCAGCCACCACTATAATGCCGGCTACGATATATGCTATGGTCTTTTTGTTGTTTTCAAAAAACAATTCTGTCTTAGATACTGCCTCAGCTACATTTTGCTCACGCTCAGTACGTACATTTTTATTATTAGCCATTTTTCTTAAGATTTTATGCGAAGTGCAAATTTACAGAATAAAATTCTAATTTTGCAATAGTTTTTTGTCTTATGTTTTTAAGCAAGATTACTGTCACCGATTTTAAGAACATCCGCCTTGCGGAGCTCTCTTTCTCCGGAAAACTCAACTGTATTTCCGGCAACAACGGTGTGGGCAAAACCAACCTTCTGGATGCGGTTTACTCCCTCTCCATGACCAAGAGTTTCTTCAACTATCAGGACTCCTTCTCCATCCGCCACGGTGCGGAGACGGCCGCCTTGAACGGAACCTACGTTATGGATGACGGTTCGCTTACAACAATAGGACTGGCCATATACGGAAAAGGGCCTCAGGAGGGCAAGCTGCTCAAGAGGGAGGGTAAGGCCTACAAGAGGCTTTCAGACCATATAGGTCTCTTCCCGATAGTTATGGTCTCCCCTTCGGATACCTCTCTTATAAACCTCTCTGGCAGGGAGAGACGCCGCTTTATGGATGCTCTCCTCTCTCAGGTGGATAGGGAATACCTCTTTAAACTGCAGAGATACAATAAGTTGATTGCTCAGCGCAACGGTCTGCTCAAAAACTCGGAGGATAACGAGGAACTAACGGAAGCCATAGATGTTCAACTAACCTCCCTGGCATCCTACATATATGATAAGAGGAAAAATCTTGCAGAACTTCTCAATCAGAGCGTGGGGGAGTACTACGCAAAGGTCAGCGGCAGAGCGGAATCTGTTGCGGTAAGGTACACCAGTGATCTGGAGAAGATGCCTCTGGATGAGGTTCTGAAGAAAAATCGGGAGAGAGACAGGATGATGGGCTTTACTACCTCTGGAATCCATCGGGATGATTTGGATTTTGAGATTACCTCAGCAGACGGAGAGTTCCATCCGCTAAAGAGCTGTGCAAGCCAGGGGCAGCAGAAGTGCTTTTTGATTGCTCTGAAACTCTCACAGTTTGCAATTATGAAGAGGCTCTTTGGTGGCACCGCTCCTATTCTTCTTCTGGATGATATCTTTGACAAATTGGATATGAGTAGGGTAGAGTATCTGCTCCAACTGGTTGTAGGTGAGGATTTTTCTCAGATTTTCATTACAGACAGCAACAAGGTGAGGATGGAGAAGCTGGTTAAAAAGATTGGGGGAGAGTGCAAGAGTTTTGAGGTGGAACAGGGTAATATTAAAGAGGTATGAAACGCAACAAGCCGGTAAAACTCGCTCAGCTCTTAAAGGAGTATATCAACGATATTGAGACGGGAGATAATATCCTGGCCGCAAGAGTGTTGCGTACCTGGGACGAGGTTATGGAGGAGAATATTACCAGGGCCACTATGTCCAAATTTTTTAAGGATGGGGTTCTCTATTGCACCATAAGTTCTTCAATATTAAGAAGTATGCTTGTTGCACGTGGCTACTCCATAAAGGAGAAAATCAACAATACATTGGGCTCGGATGTGGTTAAGAAGATAGTCTTCAGATAGTTATGAAACTGATTATAGATGACGCCATACCGTATATAAAAGGTCTCTTTGAGCCCTTTGTTGAGACTCTTTACTGCAAGGGGGGAGAGTTCTCCTCTGCAATCAGATCTACGGGGGGAGATAAGATTCTAATAATCAGGACCAGAACAAAGTGCAATGCAGAGTTGCTTGAGGGAAGCGGCGTTAAGGCTATTGCAACAGCCACAATCGGGACGGACCATATAGATATTCCATACTGCAATGCCAATTCTATAAAGGTATTCTCAGCTCCCGGCTGTAACAGCGGTGCGGTCATGCAGTATGTATTCACCTCTCTTGCCGCTCTAAATCTCATTCCATCAGCTGTTTCTAAGAGAAAGAGTGTTGCTTTGGGAGTGATTGGTGCAGGGCATGTAGGGGAGAAGGTTGCCCGTCTGGGAGAGGCTTTGGGATTTAAGGTAATGCGCAATGACCCTCCTAAAGAGCTACAGCAGAAGCAATCCGGCGGTTCCATTCCATATTTTTCTTTGGATGAAGTTCTGGAAAATTCAGATATCGTGACAATTCACACACCTTTAGATTCAACCACAAAAGGGATGGCTTCATCTGAGTTTTTCTCCAAAATGAAAGAGGGGGCTACCTTTATAAACTGCTCAAGGGGAGAGGTTTTGGATGAAAAGGCTCTGCTTGCTTCAAAGAGAGTGCAACGCGTGATACTGGATGTCTGGTGCAACGAGCCAAAGATTAACCTAGAGCTTCTTTCCAGAGCGGATATTGCTACTCCACACATTGCAGGTTACTCCGTTGAGGGTAAGAAAAACGGTACTGCGGCTGTTGTAGAAAGTGTGGCTACTCTTTTGGGTATAAGGGATTTACAATACTACGGTGAGAATGGTGATGAGACAAGACATACTCTGAATCTATCCGGAGATTTAAAAACTCAACTGCTCTCATTCTTCCCTGTTAAAGAGATTGACTCCCTTTTAAGAGAGGCTCCTGAGAATTTTGAAAAGATAAGAACTGAATATATCTACAGAAATGAGTTTAAATATTAAAAAGGCGGCCTCCACAAGAAACGGCGGTATTAAGCGTCTTACTGAAGATGAGATACATACAGCCATTTCGGCTGCGGATAGTTTTACAGGTACACTGTGTAAGTTTGTTCCTGCCAGCGGTGCGGCAACAAGAATGTTTGCTCCGCTCTTTGGTAAAGATGAAAAGGGGTTGGAACTTATAAGGAAGAATAGAGGCAAGATTGCCGTAGATCTCTCATTACCAAAAGAGAAGCTGGCTTCTACTTCTAAGGGACTTCTGCCATTTCATAAGTATGAAAAGAGTGTTCGTACTCCGTTTGAAGAGCATCTTGTTGAGGGTGCCTTCTATGCCAAGGACTTGAATGATATTGTAAATCTGCATTTTACTCTCTCCAAAGAGCATATTGAGGAGTTCAGAAAGCTTCTGAGAAGCAAAAGAGGGGCTTACTCAAAGAGATTCGGCTGCAAATATCACGTCACTTTTTCTACCCAGGATCCTGCTACTGACGTTGTTGCATATGACACTAAAAACAAGCCGGTGGTTAAAAAGGATGGAAGTGTGCTGCGCCGCCCGGCCGGACACGGTGCACTGTTAAAGAATCTGAACTCTATAAATCAGGACTTTATCTTTATTAAAAATATAGACAATGTTGTTAAGGAGGAGTATCTGGATGATACAATCAAGTGGAAGAGAGTACTTTTGGGAAGGGCTGTGATGCTTAAGGCTCAGGCCAATCTTCTGCTTATGAATCTTCAGAGCGCTCAGGGAGGTGATGAACTGGAGGAGGCTATAGCGGCTGCAACCAGTTTCCTGGAGGAGGAACTCCTTATTACGCAATCATTTAGCGCACCAGCCGGAGAGATTGCAGATTATCTGATTTCCATTTTGGACCGTCCGCTTAGAGTTTGCGGAATGGTTAAAAACGAGGGAGAGGCAGGAGGAGGTCCATTTATCTGCAATGAGGAGGATGGAAGTACCTCTCTGCAAATACTTGAGGGTGTGCAGGTTGAAGATAAGGAATTGCTTAAGAAATCTACCCACTTCAATCCGGTGGATATTGTCTGCTGCATAAAGGATTGCAGCGGAACAAAATATAAACTTAGCCAGTTCACTGACCCTTCAACCGCCCTTAAGGTGGAGAAGACCTTTGAGGGTAAGAAGGTGCATTACACTGAACTTCCGGGTCTTTGGAACGGCTCAATGAGCAGATGGAACACCCAGTTCATAGAGGTTCCGCTCTCTACTTTCAATCCGGTAAAGAGCGTTCAGGATCTTTTAAGAAAGAATCATCAATAGAGACGGCTGAATGAGTGGCCGAAGCGCTTGAAGGCAGCTCTCTCCAACTCCTCTCTTGCAGATGGGTGGGCTATTGAGATAAGGGCTTTGGCACGCTCTGCCAAATCTTTATTCCTAAGATATACTATACCGTTTTCCGTAGCAATATACTGCGCTTGGAATCTGGTTGTTACAACGCCCGCACCCGGTGTCAGGGTAGGAACTATCTTGCTCTTTCCCTTGGCCGTTGCGGATGGGAGTGCAATGAATGTCTTGCCACCCTCAGAGAGTGCTCCTCCGTACATGAAGTCATGCTGACCTCCCACGCTGGAGAAGATCTTCTCTCCAATGCTGTCTGCGCAAATCTGTCCGGTAAGGTCAATCTCCAGTGCGGAGTTAATGGCCATAACCTTTGGATTCATGCGGATTATCTGAGGGTCATTGGTCACTGCAACATCATGGAACTCAACGTCTTTATTGTAGTGGAGGAATTCATACATATGTTTGGAACCCAGTGCCAGTGAGCCCACGCTCTTTCCCGGAATGTACTTCTTCATTGAGTTGTCTATAACTCCCTCCTCCATAAGGCGGACCACTCCGTCAGTCATAGCCTCCGTGTGCAATCCAAGATGTTTGTGATGCTTGATTGCGTTCAAAACTGCGTTAGGGATACCTCCAACTCCAATCTGAAGAGTGGCTCCGTCCGGTATTTCAGAGGCAATATTGTTTCCTATAGCGCGCTCAATATCAGTTGGTTCTCCAAACTCCATAGCTACCGGAGGAATATCACACTCCACGGCTGCGTCAATATCAGATATGTGAATCATTGCACTTCCGTAGAGATATGGGATGCTCTTATTCACCTGAGCAATAACTATATCTGCACTCTCTACTGCGGCAACCGCCAAATCTGCGGAGATTCCGTAACTGCAATAGCCATTCTCGTCCGGAAGGGAGCAGTTAATAACAGCCACGTTTACAGGAATTTGTCTGCTTCTGAAAAGGAACGGAATCTCTCCCAAAAAGGCAGGAATCATATTTCCGTTACCGGAGGCAATATACTCTCTCTGGTCTGCGCAGACAAAGAGAGAACGGATTATGAAGGAGTCTCTGAGTTCCTCTTTACAGAAGGGAGCAACTCCTCTCGGTATGCAGAAGGCACTGTAAATCTTAACATCCTTGAGTTCCGTACCTCTCTGGGCCAAAGCCTCTTGGATTAATTCCGGAACTGCGGTGCTTCCCTGAAAATAGACACCGTCTCCGCTTTTAATAAGTTTGACAGCCTCTTGGGCAGTCATAAATTTTACACTCTCCATTTGCCCTCCTCTTCTTTCATCATAATATTGAACAGTTTGAGTCTCTGATCCAGAATCTCAAACTCCTCATCAGAAGAGAGTCTTGATACACAGGCTCTTATTCCATTCTGCAGGCTTCCCGTGGAGTTTAGAGAAATAGCAGTAATACCGCAGCGCATAAGATTTGTCATAAGATCACTGCAGTTCATATTCTTATATCCTATGGTGTAGAAGAATCCGTCTCCAACCTTGCGGTCCAGATCTTTATCATAGACAATATGGAATCCGTTCCTCTCAAATATCTGCTTTGAACGGTGTGCTCTCTCTGCATATTTTGCCATCTCGCTAATGAAATCTATCTTGCCTTCCGCCGCTCCGTCAAGCAGTGCTGCAAAGGCGTATTGCACTGAGTGTGAGACTCCTGATGAGGCAACGTAGAGGTAGGTAAGAACAAAGTTGTCTCCCATTCTGCCAATGCCGTACCTCTCTTTAAGAGCTGGATAATCTCTCTTGAAAAGATATGGTGAGAAGGCAGCAACCGCAATTCTCTCTCCCGCGTAACTGAATATCTTGGAAGAGGATAGCATGATAATGTAATTATCTGTGTATCTTGCTACTGAAGGCTGGAACGGAGGAACTCCCGGCTTTGAGAGATCCATTCTGAAGTCCATACAGAAGTATGCCAAATCCTCTAAAACCACTGCGTCATACTTAGTTGCAAGTTCTCCTATAACCTTAAGTTCCTCCTCGCTCAGGCAGATCCAGGCAGGGTTGTTAGGGTTGGAGTAGAGTATTGCTGCAATGTTACCTCTGGAGAGATACTCCTCCAGTTTACCTCTCAGTTTCTCCGCTCTAAAACTATATATATCAAAGGATTCTGCCTTAATGCCAAGAACCTTTGCCTGCATCATATTTGGCGGGAATCCCGGATTGATAAAGAGTATTGTATCCTTCTGAGGGTTAAGTTGAGAGCACTCAAGTATCAGATTCATACTGCCTTGCATAGATCCAACGGTAGGAATTATGCACTCAGCCGGAATATCCAAATCTGCGTAGGCCTTCAAAAATTTTGAGGCGGCCTGTTTCAAAGGAGGGATTCCGCTTACAGGAGGATACTCGTGAGCTATGTTTCTGTCTAGCGCACTCTTCTGAGCCTCAACGCCTACCGGGCAGGCAAGAATGCCTGGAACTCCTATCTCCAGGTGGATGAACTTCTCGTTGTATCTCTCTCCCAGAGTATTTGCTATTGAAACACACTGTCTTATGGTTGCTTTGGAGATATCTGAAATATCCATCTCCGCCATCAACTGATTGACTGCTTCTAAACTGAACGGTTTTTCCATAACAATTATTTAGAGATGGAGCACTTAAGACCCGCCTCAAATGCTCTGATGTTGTCTTCTACAATCTTCTCACCCTTGCGGGCGAATACGTTTCTTATAGCCTCCTTAATCTTCTCTATATCAAGAATCTCGATATATTTTGCAGCCGCTCCCAACAGCACCATATTGGAGGAGAGGGGAGCCATGTTCTCCTTGGCTACCTTGTCTGAATCTACAAAGATCACATTGGCGTCTTTTTGCAGCGCCTTTTTAATCTCTTCAATCTCAGGATATACAGGAATGTTAATAAAAGGAGCGCTGTTGGTAACAATCCATCCGCCCTTCTGAAGGTAAGGGAGATAACGGAGTGCCTCCATAGGCTCCATAGAGATAATGAGTCCGCACTCACCCTCCGGAATAAGATCTGAGAAGATAGGGGTTGAACTCAGACGGAGATTGCTCTGAACGTCTCCACCTCTCTGACTCATTCCGTGTACCTCCGCCTGTTTGATATAGAGGGAGTTATTAATTGCGGCCCAACCGATTACGGTTGCAATTGAGAGTATTCCCTGGCCGCCTACGCCTGAAAGGATTATATCTTTTTTCATTTCTTATTCTCTTTTTTTAAGTGTCTCTTTGCAGTCTGTATACACTCTCTGCGGCAGACTACTACAGATACTCCGTTATACTCAATCTCCTGGCGGATAGTCTCTTCCATCTCTGCATAATTCTTTGGAAGAGGAACAATCAGACGGACGTGCTCCTTCTCAACTCCAATACCCAGGCAGATATTCTCTATTCTTCCAAAGGCGGCGCTGTCCTGTCCTCCGGTCATACCTGTAGTGAGATTATCTGATATGCAGACAGTTATATTGGCATTCATATTAACGGCATCCAACAGTCCGGTCATTCCGCTGTGGGTGAATGTGGAATCTCCTATTACAGCTACGGCCGGATGAAGTCCGCTCTCTGATGCACCTATTGCCATAGTGATTGAGGCTCCCATATCTACGCAGGAATTGATTGCGTGGAATGGGGCAAGCGCGCCCAGGGTGTAACAGCCTATATCACTGAATACCTTTGCAGTAGGGTAGTTCTTAATAACCTTGTTGAGTGCGGTATAGAAGTCTCTGTGGCCACAGCCCATACAGAGTGCCGGAGGGCGCGGAAGCGCTACATCACTCTTTGCACAGGCCTCCTTCATCTTAATACCGAGTGCATTACGTAAGATATCCGGAGTAAGTTCTCCCGTGCGAGGGAGGGTTCCGTCCAATCTTCCCTTAATGGTTACGCTTTGCGGCAGATAGCCTCTAAGACGCTGTTCTATAAATGGTTGTCCCTCTTCAACTACCAGAAGGGTTGAGCAGGTGTCTGCCATCTCCTTAATAAGTTTCTTAGGAATAGGGTATTGGGTAATCTTCAGAACAGGGAAAGGAATCTTTCCTACAATGTTCTCCATCAGATAGTTCCAACCAATGCCGGCTGCTATGATTCCCATTTCAGCTTTCTCTCCGCCCTCATAAATCTTATTGTGCTCCAGTGCGGAAGGATCCTCTTCATACTGCTGCAACTGTTTAATTACCTGCTGGTTTCTTACTCTGGCATTTGCAGGGAGGAGAATCCAGCGGCGCGGATCAGTAGGGTTTGAAAGCGGGTTCTGTTCTCTTGCCTCTCCAACATCTACAACGGAACGGGAGTGTGCCATCCTGGTAGTCAGGCGCATAAGAACCGGTATGGAGTATTTCTCAGAGTAGTCAAAGGCAAAGCGAACCATATCGTAAGCCTCCTGCTGTGAAGACGGCTCCAGGCAAGGAACCATTGCAAAGTCTGCGTAGAATCTACTATCCTGCTCGTTTTGAGAGGAGTGCATAGAAGGGTCATCACAGGCAACTACTACCAAACCGCCGTTGGAGCCTGTCATTGCGGAGTTTACAAAGCAGTCTGCACAGACGTTCATTCCAACGTGTTTCATGCAGACCATTGCTCTCTTTCCTGCATATGAGGCTCCCAATGCTGCCTCCATTGCAGTCTTCTCATTGCAAGACCACTGGCAGTGTATATTTCTCTCTTTGGTTAGGGGATGAGCCTGAATGAACTCCGTAATCTCCGTAGAGGGAGTTCCCGGGTAGGCATAAACGCCAGAGAGCCCTGCATGGAGGGCTCCCAGTGCGAGAGCTTCATCTCCCAGCAATAAAGTTTTCTTAGACATATCTCAAATTTGTTAATTCTAGTTTTATCGCTACGAATTTACAAAAATGAATTCGATATTCAAAACTTTATTCCAAAAGAGAATTAAAAGCTCAATTTTATTTACATTTTGATACTACCAACCCAAAATGTGGGCGAACATCAGCGGAGCAACTATTGTTGCGTCACTCTCAACCACAAACTTAGGGCACTCAGGAGAGAGTTTACCCCAGGTTATCTTCTCGTTAGGAACTGCGCCTGAGTATGAACCGTATGATGTTGTAGAGTCTGAAATCTGGCAGAAGTATTGCCACAGCATTGTGCCCTTCCACTGCAGATCCTGCTCCATCATTGGTACACAGCAGATTGGGAAGTCTCCTGCGGTACCGCCGCCAATCTGGAAGAATCCGGTTCCGCGGTCAATACCAGGACGGTTGTTAGCCTTATACCAATCTACAAGGTGCATCATAGTCTCAATTCCGCCCTTAACCAGATGAGGATCAAACTCACCCTTAATGCAGTGTGCGGTGAAGATGTTACCGGTTGTAGAGTCCTCCCATGCAGGAACTATGATAGGGATGTTCTTCTCACAGGCTGCAAGTACCCAGCTGTCTTTAGGGTCAATCTCATAATACTGCTCCAGGACACCGCTGCGTATAACCTTGTACATGAACTCATAAGGGAACAATCTCTCACCCTTTGCAGCAGAATCTTTCCAGGCGTCTACCAGGTGATCCTCCAATCTTCTGAATGCCTCCTCCTCAGGAATACAGGTATCAGTTACTCTGTTGAGGTGGTTGTCCAGAAGTTCCTGCTCCATCTGAGGAGTGAGGTCTCTGTAGTTTGGCACTCTCTTATAGTGGGAGTGAGCCACCAGATTCATAATATCCTCTTCCAGGTTGTTTGCTGAGCAGCAGACAATTGCAAATTTATCCTTACGGATCATCTCTGCCAGGGAGAGGCCCAATTCCGCCGTACTCATTGCACCGGCCATAGCCAGCATCATTTTTCCACCTTCATCCAGAAGTTGCTCATATGCCTTTATAGCATCTACCATTGCGGCAGAATTAAAGTGGCGATAATGATGGTCAATAAACTGAGTGATAGGTCCTTTTGCCATATTTTACAAAATTTTAAATGTTAATACCACTGTCTTGTTTAATGCGCCGGTTTCATCACGACAGTTAAGTGTCTGAAAGGCTTCACAAATGTAGAAAAAATGATTAGATTTGCATCCATTCTAAAAGAGCAAATTATAGAGAGATGATAACTAAAAAGGCAATAGAGAAGTTCGGAGCCATTCGCACTCCTTTCTACTATTACGATGTAGAGCTTCTTAACAAGACTCTGGATGTTTACACATCTTACACCAAAAAGTTCAAATACAACGCCCATTATGCAATTAAGGCAAATGCGGAACCGCGTATCCTTCAAATAATTCAGAAGGCCGGCCTGGGTGCTGACTGCGTAAGCGGCAACGAGGTAAAACTGGCAATAAAGAACGGTTTTGCCCCTTCAAAGATTGTATATGCAGGTGTGGGAAAGAGTGATGCTGAGATTAAGACCGCTCTTAAGGCCGGAATCTACAGCTTTAACTGTGAGAGCGTTCCTGAGATTCAGATTATCAACGATCTGGCTGCAGGAATGGGAACCACGGCAAGAATCTCACTCAGAGTGAATCCGGATATTGACGCTCATACACATAAGTATATCTCCACCGGAAGGAAGGAGGATAAGTTCGGAATCTCCCCTTGGGAGTTTGAATCCGTAACCAATCTTATCAAAAACCTTAAAAATGTTAAACTGATTGGTCTTCACTTCCACGTAGGCTCTCAGATTACTGATATGAGCGTATTCCCTCTGCTCTGCAGAATGGTTGAACAGCTGCAGAAGTGGTTCATAGATAGAGGAATAAAGATTGAAAACCTCAATCTTGGCGGCGGCCTGGGAATAGATTACCAGAATCCTAACGAGAATCCTATTGCCAACTTTAAAGATTATTTCACTCTCATAAACAAGAATCTCATTGTAAGACCTGGTCAGAAGGTTCATTTTGAGCCGGGTAGAGCTATAGTAGGCCAATGCGGCCACCTAATCTCCAGAGTGCTCTACGTTAAGATTGGTCAGAAGATGAAGTTTGTGATTCTGGATGCGGGTATGAATGACCTTATCCGTCCTGCTCTTTACCAGGCTCACCACGCCATTGAGAATCTTGTATCTAACGGTAAGTTAACCAAATATGATGTAGTAGGTCCTGTCTGCGAGAGCAGTGACAAGTTCGGCCACAATATCATCCTTCCTGAGACTCACAGAGGAGATTTTGTTGCCCTTCATTCAGCCGGCGCATACGGACAGGTAATGGCTATGAGATACAATCAGAAAGATCTCGCAAAGGCTTATTACTCAGATGAATTAGTAAAGTAACAGATTATGTTTGAAAACCTGATAGACAGATTGGACCGATCCTTCAAAATCTTGAAGGGGCAGGGGAGAATTACGGAAGTTAATATAAGCGAGACACTTAAAGATATTCGCAGAGCCTTGATTGAGGCGGATGTAAGCTACAAAGTGGCTAAATCATTCTGTGATGACGTTAAGCAAGTAGCTCTGGGACAGGAGGTTCTTAAGTCCGTTAAGCCGGGTCAGATGATGGTTAAGATTGTTCATGACGAGCTGGCCAAACTTATGGGTAGTTCCGCCACGGACATCAACCTCAAGGGAAATCCTGCAATAGTATTGGTATCCGGTCTTCAGGGTTCCGGTAAAACCACCTTCTCCGCCAAGTTGGCCAACCAACTGAAGAACAAGAGGGGAAAGAGAGTTATGCTGGTTGCTGGAGACGTTTATCGTCCCGCTGCAATAGAGCAGTTGAAGGTTCTTGCAAACTCCATCGAGACGGCTGTTTATACAGAAGAGGGGGTCAAAGATCCGGTTGCAATTGCTCAAAACGCTGTAAAGAGGGCAAAGGCAGAGCAGTACGATGTGGTTATCGTGGATACTGCCGGCCGTCTTGCTGTTGACGAGCAGATGATGAAGGAGATTGGCGCACTAAAGAAGGCGCTCAATCCTAGCGAGATACTCTTTGTTGTAGACTCAATGACAGGCCAGGATGCAGTTGAGACTGCAAAGGCCTTCAATGATGTGCTTGATTTTGACGGAGTTGTACTGACAAAGTTGGACGGTGATACCAGAGGCGGTGCCGCTCTCTCCATAAAAGCAGTTGTAAATAAGCCTATTAAGTTTATCTCATCCGGAGAGAAACTGGATACTCTGGATGTCTTCCACCCGGAGAGAATTGCAGACAGAATCCTCGGTATGGGTGATGTGGTTACCCTGGTTGAGAAGGCACAGGAGCAGATTAACGAGGAGGAGGCTCGCAAACTCAAGAAGAAACTCATTAAGAGCCAGTTTGATTACAATGACTTCTATCAGCAGATTCAGCAGATTAAGAAGATGGGTAACATCAAGGATCTTGCGAGCATGATTCCTGGTGTAGGCAAGGCTATCAAGGATGTGGATTTGGATAACTCCTCATTTAAGAACGTGGAGGCTATCATTCAGTCTATGACTCCGTTTGAAAGGGCTAATCCTGAGGTGCTTAACGGTAGCCGCAGAAACAGGATTGCAACCGGAAGCGGTACCACTATAGTTGAGGTTAACCGCCTGGTTAAGCAGTTTGAACAGACCAAGAAGGTTATGAAGAACGTTGCAGGCGGCGGACTTATGAAACGTATGGCTCAAATGAGAAGAATGGGTAGATAAGAGTATGGAATACAATATTTTAGACGGTAAGGCAACAGCCGCAGCAATTAGGGCTGAAATCAAACAGGAAGTAGAAGAGATTATAAGTAAGGGTGGCAGAAGACCTTCACTTACAGCAATTCTGGTGGGTGACAACCCTGCAAGCTGCACATATGTTGCCAATAAGGAGAAGGCTTGTGCGGATGCAGGCTTCACCTCTGAGGTAAAACTCTTCAGTTCAGATATTTCAGAGGAGGAACTCTTAAACGAGGTGCGCAAAATCAATGCAGATGATTCCGTAGACGGTCTTATTGTCCAACTCCCTCTGCCTAAGCATATTGATGAGAAAAAGGTGATAGAGACAATCTCTCCTTCAAAGGATGTGGACGGTTTCCATCCAATCTCCGCCGGTAAGATGATGATAGGGGAAGATACCTTCCTGCCTGCTACTCCTATGGGAATTATGACTCTGCTCAAGAGGTATGGCGTTAAGACATCCGGAAAACACTGCGTTGTTCTGGGCAGAAGCAACATTGTTGGCCGTCCAATCTCCAATATGCTCTCTCAGAAGGGTGAACCAGGAGACTGCACCGTTACCATCTGCCATAGCAGAACCAAAGATATTGAGGCATTTACACGCAGTGCGGATATAATTATTGCCGCTATAGGTATTCCTCACTTTGTTAAGGCGGATATGGTTAAAGAGGGGGCCGTTATTGTAGACGTAGGTATTAATTCTATACCTGACGCTACCAGAAAGAGCGGTCACCGTCTTGTGGGAGATGTTGATTTTGAGAATGTTGCACCTAAGTGCTCCTATATTACTCCTGTTCCGGGAGGTGTAGGTCCTATGACTATTGCCTCTCTGATGATTAACACCTTAAAGGCATATAAAAAGAGATTCTAACTCTCTTTACATCAATTTCTTATTGTTGGTCTGATCCCAGATTTCCCAACCCTTTGGAATCTCAGGGCATACTCTGAGGCAGCGGCCGCATCCTATGCACTTGCTCTCATCCAGAAGGGGTGCCTTTAGTTTGCTTCCCTTTATATCCGTAAGAGTCACCGCTTTACGAGGGCATATATCTACGCAGAGATTGCACTGCTCCGGATTCTTAGCCTTTGAAGCAACCTGCTTGTGATTCTTGCAGTTCTTTGGAACGTAAACCGCCATTCTTTTAATTCTCTGCTGCTGATCCGCTTCAGATGCTCCAATCCTTTCCAAACCGGTTGCATTCAGCTTCTTAAGTGCGGATGCACCAATTAGTGAAACCAGCAAAAGGCCGCTCTTTTTAAGGCACTCTCTTCTTCCGTTATCTATCTTTTTATCCATATTGATTCCATTTTGACAGGCAAATATAAATCAAATTTTGAGCCGAAAATCATTTGAATTTATTAAATTTACAAGGTGAAGGTCCTTAAAAGGGTATATAATTTCTATAGAGACGGCTTCCGTAATATGGAGGTTGGAAGGAGCCTTTGGTTAATAATCTTGATAAAACTCATAGTACTTTTCCTGATTCTCAGAGTATTTTTTTTCAAGCCGGAATTGGGTAAGTACAAGACAGATAGAGACAAAGCAGACCACGTAATAGAAAATTTAACAAAATAAGCTGATATTATGCTACTTACATCATCATTAGTAGACGCCTCCAGGCTTCAGTTTGCACTAACTGCCATGTATCACTGGCTCTTTGTGCCTCTGACTTTGGGACTTGGAGTGCTGCTTGCAATCTTTGAGACTAAATATTACATCTCAAAGGAGGAGTTCTGGAAGAAGACCACTCAATTCTGGAGCAGAATCTTTGCCATTAACTTCGCCTGCGGAGTAGCTACCGGTATTATTCTGGAGTTTGAGTTTGGAACCAACTGGAGTAATTACTCCTGGTTTGTAGGAGATATATTCGGTGCTCCGCTGGCCATAGAGGGTATTTTCGCTTTCTTTATGGAGACTACTTTCTTTGCCGTAATGTACTTTGGATGGAACAAGGTAAGCAGGGGATTCCACCTTGCATCTACCTGGCTTACAGCCATTGGCGCAAATCTCTCCGCTTACTGGATTCTTACGGCTAACGGTTGGATGCAGGACCCAAGGGGAGTTGCCTTCAACCCTGTAACTGCCAGAAACGAGATGACGGATTTCTGGGATATTGTATTCTCACCAACAACCCTTTCAAAGTTCGGTCACAGCGTCTTTTCCGGCTTTCTGGTTGCCTCAATAGTAGTAATAGCAATTTGCTGCTGGTATCTGCTCAAAAAGAGGGAGAGGGAGTTCTCTATTAAGAGCATAAAGTACGCCTCAATTTTCGGACTGTTTGCTATTGCGATGCTGATGTTTACTGGCCACACTACAGCTGCAACAGTATCCAGGACTCAGCCTATGAAACTGGCTGCAATGGAGGGACTTTACAGAGGTCAGAACGGTGCTCCGTTTGTGGGATTCGGCATATTGAATCCTAAGAAGGAGATAGATAATGACGAGGATCCGTTCCTCTTTAAGATAGAGGTTCCTAAACTCCTCTCTTTTTTGGCCTTCTCAGACTTCAATAGTTTTGTTCCGGGAATTAATGACATAGTTGAGGGTGGCTATCAATACAAGGACAAAAAGGGTGAAGAGAAGGTGGCTCTTCCTTTCAGCGAGAAAGTTAGAAGGGGAGAGATTGCAAAGAGAGCTCTTGCAGTATACGGTCAGTTTAAGGACAAACCTGCGGGAGCGCAGAAGGATACTGTTTTGAAGCAGGCGCAAAGCTATCTGGATGAGAACTTTGAGTACTTCGGCTACAGCTTCCTCAAATCTCCTAAGGAGAGCGTTCCGCCTGTTGCCATAACCTTCTACTCATTCCACATTATGATTATGCTGGGAGGTTATTTCATACTCTTCCTTCTTCTTACCTTCTGGCTGAACAAGAGAAAAATTATTGAGAAGAAGAGGTGGTTCCTCTTTATTGCAATAATCTCCGTACCGCTTGTATATATCTGTGCAGAAGCTGGTTGGGTAGTTGCAGAAGTTGGCCGCCAGCCTTGGACCATTCAGGATCTGCTTCCTGTTAACGCCTCTGTTTCCGGTGTTTCATCCGGCAACGTCTATACCACCTTATTAATCTTCATAGTTCTCTTTACAACTCTGCTGATTGCGGAACTGATGATTCTCTTCCGTCAGATTGGAAAGGGACCGGACGGTATTAAATGGAACTAAGAACAGTAACTGAAAATTAACGGATTATGACAACATATCATTTTCTTCAACTATACTGGTGGGCAATAGTCTCCCTGTTGGGAGCGGTGCTCGTCTTTCTGACATTCGTTCAGGGCGGTCAGACTCTGCTCTGGGGAACCGCTAAGAATGAGGATGAAAAGAGGATTCTCCTTACCATATTCGGCCATAAGTGGGAACTCACCTTTACCACTCTGGTAACATTCGGAGGTGCTGCATTTGCATCATTTCCACTATTTTACTCCACCAGCTTCGGCGGAGCATACTGGCTCTGGATTCTTATTCTGCTCTCCTTTGTAATTCAATCTTTCTCATACGAGTTCCGTTCAAAGGAGCGTAACCTTTTGGGTAAGAAGACTTACGAGACATTCCTAATGATTAACGGAATTGTGGGAACTATACTCTTGGGTGTTGCGGTTGCAACCTTCATCTCCGGAGGAAACTATGCAATGGACAAGATGAACATAACAACCGGTTCCTCCAACATTATCTCCTACTGGACCAATAACTACAGAGGTTTAGAGTTGATTTTCAAGCCTTTCAATCTGCTGCTCGGCGTTGTGGTATTCCTTGCCGCAAGAACTTTGGGTCTGCTCTTTACCTTCAACCAGTGCTCAAAGATGGAGGGAGATGCCGCCAAAAACCTGGCAGATAGGGCACTATCCAAGGTCAAGGTTACAGGCACAGGATTCGTTCTCTTCTTTGTTGCCTTTGTTGTATGCCTCTTCCTTACAACCGGATACAGAGTTGATACTGCCAGTGACTCCTTTAACGGTATTAACGGACCTATAGTGGCGGAGAAGTATGCATATCTTCATAATATGCTCAATCAGTGGTGGATTGCCGCAATCTTCCTGGTTGGAGTTGTGCTTGTTCTGGCAGCTCTGATCAGAACAATGTTCAAGGAGAAGAGCTCATTCTATCTTACAGGCCTGGGAGTTGTAATGGCAGTTTTTGCTATTCTTCTGACCGTGGGTTTTGCAGATATGGCATACTTCCACTCTCTCTATGACATTAACTCTTCACTTACCTTATATAACAGTTCTTCAAGTCTATACACGCTCAGAACAATGGCCTGGGTATCACTGGCAGTTCCGTTTGTGATACTCTATATTGCATACGTTTGGCGTAAAATGACTCAAAAGTAATGAGTAGTAGAAAGTTTCACTTTGGTTTGCTTCCGAGGGTGATAGTTGCAATTGCCCTCGGAATCCTTTGTTCGTTGTTTTTTCCGGTGGCTCTCACAAGAGTCTTCATCACATTCGGTTCTCTATTCAGCAACTTCCTCTCCTTCATTATTCCTCTTCTGATTCTGGGACTTGTTGCCCCGGGAATTGCGGAGATGGGTAGGGGAGCTGGAAAGCTTCTGATTATTACGGTATTATTGGCTTACGGCTCAACACTTTGTGCCGGCTACTTCTCCTATTTCTCCTGCCAGTTTACCTTCCCTCACATTCTTGTTCCGGATGCCTCATTTGCAGATGTTGTTTTAAATCAGTCAACTGACCTTAAACCCTTCTTTACCATAGAGATGGCTCCTGTATTCGGAGTTATGACCGCACTCGTTCTGGCATTTGTTCTGGGAATAGGAATAGCATACTCTGATTCACCAACTCTGCTGAACGTACTTAAGGATTTCAGGCACATTATAGACCTGGTAATCAAGAACGTGATAATTCCTCTGCTGCCTTTCTTCATCTTTGCTATTTTCCTTGAACTTGGAGCGGAAGGGCAGGTAAGAATGATTCTGAAACTCTTCATTAAGGTCATATTTGTGATCTTTATAATCCACATTCTATTCCTTCTCATACAGTTCTGCATTGCCGGAGCCATATCACGCAAGAACCCTATAAAGGCCTTAATCACAATGCTTCCGGCATACTTTACCGCCCTGGGAACGCAGTCTTCTGCCGCTACCATTCCGGTTACGTTGGAGCAGACAAGAAAGAACGGTGTGGACTTTGGAATCTCCTCATTTACAGTACCGCTCTGTGCCACCATCCACCTGGCGGGCAGCACTTTAAAGATAGTTGCCTGTGCCTACGCCATTATGTATATGCTCGGAATGGACATCAACATAGGGCTTTACACCGGCTTTATCTTTATGCTGGGTATCACGATGGTTGCCGCCCCGGGCGTTCCCGGTGGAGCTATTATGGCCGCTCTTGCCGTGCTGCAGCAGGTACTGGGCTTTGACGCTACTCTCCAAGCCCTTATGATTGCACTCTATATCACGATGGACAGCTTTGGCACCGCCTGCAATGTAACCGGTGACGGTGCTATAGCACTTATCGTTGATAAGATATACAAACGTAAGAATTAACTGATTTTGAAGGGAAAGAAAAAGGGGATGATTGCTCACCCCCTTTAAACTTGTTTTGTGCGTTTGCTACTTAGCAAAGGCAACAGAGCGGGATTCGCGGATGACGGTGATCTTTACCTGACCCGGGTAAGTCATCTCGTTTTGGATCTTCTTGGCTATCTCTGCGGAGAGCATCTCAATGTCTTTGTCTGAAACCTGCTCAGAACCAACAATTACGCGGAGCTCTCTGCCGGCCTGAATAGCGTAGGTCTTGGTAACGCCAGGGTAGGAGAGAGCAATGTTCTCCATATCCTTGAGACGCTTGATATAGCTCTCAATAACCTCTCTTCTTGCACCAGGTCTTGCACCGGAGATAGCATCTGCAACCATAACGAGAGGGGAGATAAGGGAAGTCATCTCAATCTCCTCATGGTGAGCACCTATGGCGTTGCAAATCTCAGGTTTCTCCTTGTATTTCTCAGCCATGCGCATACCGAGCATTGCGTGTGGAAGTTCAGGATCCTCATCAGATACTTTTCCAATATCGTGAAGCAGACCGGCTCTCTTGGCAATCTTGGCATTAAGACCGAGCTCTGAAGCCATTGTAGCACAGATGTTTGCAACCTCTCTGGAGTGCTGGAGAAGGTTCTGTCCGTAAGATGAACGGTACTTCATTCTTCCTACGAGCTTTACAAGTTCAAGGTTAAGACCGTGAATACCAAGGTCTATGCAGGTACGCTTACCTGTCTCAAGAATCTCGTCATCCAGCTGTTTTTTTACCTTTTCAACAACCTCCTCAATTCTTGCAGGGTGAATTCTGCCGTCTGCAACGAGCTGATGCAGAGCAAGACGCGCAACTTCTCTGCGTACAGGATCAAATGCTGAGAGTAGGATTGCCTCAGGGGTATCGTCTACTACAATCTCAACACCGGTAGCCGCCTCAAGGGCACGGATGTTTCTACCCTCTCTACCAATGATTCTACCCTTAATTTCATCATTGTCTATGTTGAAGACTGTAACTGCATTCTCAATGGCAATTTCAGGAGCTGTGCGCTGGATAGTGTTGATAACTATTCTCTTAGCCTCCTTGGATGCACTCAGGCGGGCCTCATCCATAACATCGTTGATATAGGCCTGTGCATCTGTTCTGGCCTCTGCTCTCATAGCCTCAACCAGATGTTTTTTAGCCTCTTCCGCGCTCATTCCGGCAATGTTCTCCATCTGGAGAATCTCCTGCTGGCGCATCTTCTCATACTCGTCTATCTTCTTGGAAACGAGCTCTGTCTGAGCCTTCAGGTTGTTGCGGATAGCTTCAATCTCTCTCTCCTTACGGCCAATCTCATTTGTCTGCTGGGTAAGAACCAGTTCCTTCTGCTTAATCTTGTTCTCCTGCTCACGAATCTGATTGTTCTTGTTGTTTATGTACTGCTCGTGTTCACTCTTGAGCTGCAGGAATTTCTCTTTAGCCTGGAAAATTTTCTCCTTCTTGATATCCTCTCCGGCCTTTTCAGCCTCTTGGAGGATCTTGGATTTTCTTCCCTTGAGAACTATAGGACGTACAATTATGAATCCTATGAGTAATCCCAAGATGAAAGCTCCAATGCAATAAATAATAGTTGTCTCTGTCATAATTTGGAACGTTTATATAAAAAAGCCACCGGAAGGACCGTTTTCGGAAAAATCTTAATAATTAAGATTTGGGCTCTCTCTCAGACGCTGGCTTCCAACGTCTCAAAATGAAATCCCCTTGCGGGTAACCTAGGCCTGTCATTGTCTGCATAATGAGCCCGGTATTGTTTTAGTGTTGATTTTCGCAAAGAGCCTTCCGATGGCTAAGCTGTCTTGTTGTCTACTTGTTTTGCTGGAGATATTCAGCTATTTGGGAGTTGATCTCTCTAAGAGATTGCATAGATTCTTCCATATCCGTCTCTTTTCTCAAAGAGGCCATAACAAGTTTGATCATCACTGCAATAAGCGTTTTGTTATAGTCTGACGAAGCACCGTCTCTGGTCTTTCGGAATGATTCTATCTCTTTGTTGATAAGTTCCTCAGTCTTCTGAAGAAGGTTGGCCTCTGACGGAGAGCAATTGTAGGTAAGCGAAATGCCGTCTATCATAACCGTAACCTGTATATTGCTTTTTTTCAGTGCCATAATCAGTCGTTCAAAAGTTGAATACACTTATCTATCTCCTTTATGATCTTACCCAGTCTTCTCTTTGCACGCTTGCCTGACGCCTCGTCCGTAGAGAGAAAGGCCTGTTTCAGCTCATAATGCTCCAGTTTCTTCTCTTGTTCAGTTAATTTATTTTTAGTGTTATGTAATTCAGTTTTAACTTTGGTAAGTTCCGCAAGGTATGATTCGGACTCGCTCTTTGCAACCTCATACTTCATAACCAATTCCTGAATCAGTTTTTGAAGCTGGTCCAAAGTCTTCTCCGTTTCATTTCTTGTTGCCATATACCGGATGCAAATTTAATGAAATTTGCTAATCTGCATATCCGCTGTAGTAATTAAATCCCTTTTTTAATCCGTTTAAAACCTGAGGCCAACGGATAATGATACCGATTAAGCAGATGAATCCTATAAGTATCAAAGCCCTCATAGAAGGGTCCAAAGATTTCCACCAAGCAACTAATTTCTTCATACTCACTTCTTTATTCTAATTCTTGCGCCCGCCACAATTGTCTGATTCTCATCTCCGAAGAGAGGATTCAATTCCAACTCTTCAATCTCAGGTGCAGCAATACAGAGAGCGGATACTCTACGTATTGCATCGTTGAATGTTATCTGGTTTACACCCTCCTGACCACGGTAACCCTTGAGGATAGGGTAGGCCTTCAATGACTCTATCATTTTATCTGCCTCCTGAGCTGAAACCGGTGCAAGGCAATATGTTATATCCTCCATTACATCTGCGAATATACCTCCCAGGGAGCAGAGAATAAGAGGAGAAAAATTCTCTTTTCTTACCGCCCTTATGAATAGCTCGGTAAAGTTTTCATCCTGCATAGGCTGAACTATAAAGCCTGTAACCCCCTCAATATTACTCATTCTCTCATATTCTGAGCGGAGCGTGTGCTCATCTGAAATGTTAAGGGAGACACCGTCCACCTCTGTTTTGTGAAGAGGCCCCACAACCTTGAGTACTACAGGATAACCAATGCTTATTGCGGCGTTGACAACATCCTCTTCAGAGAGTGCAACAACCTGTCTTATACGGTTGATTCCGCTGGCATCCAATAATTGCTCCACCATAAAAGGAGACATCCATCCATCGGGAGATTCATCTATCACTCTCTTTATAAGGTATTTGTCTATAGCAGGAGTGCTTTTGTCCTGATTAGGCAGAGTAGATTTGATAACTTTTGCAAGGGCTCTTCCGAAAACCACTTCATCCGAGAAGGATATTCCGCCTCTGGAGTGGAATTCGTTAATATACTCCTGATAAGATGATTCTGAGGAGAATAGGGGATAAACAGGCTTACTTGTCCTGTCAATTACGCGGAAGATTACGTTGGATATTTCAGAGACATCACTCATTCCCTTTCCTCCAAAAATCACCACAGTAGCATCACTATTGGGATCATTGTCATATTTCTCTATCAATGAGGAGATCTGGCCGGCTGTCTTTCCAAAATTATAATCTTCAAAGAAGATATTCGGAACCGTTACTCCGCTCTGTTTGAAAACATCTGAGAGCATTACCGCCGGACCTCCGGCCTGAGTGAGAATTGTGATTCTCTCTCCCATTGGTTTACCCTTGGAGAGAATTGCCGCAATTATAAGCATTTCCTCTCTTCCGTAAGCCCTTATTATACCGCACTTTGTAAAGAGAGCGTTTACAACTTTGGTTGGAGAAGCCAATATGCCCACAATGTGCGCCCCTTTGGATATCAGTGAATGACAATGGTTCATCATTGAAACAGAGTCATATACCTTTTCAATGTTAAGGGCAATCACCTTACCCTTGCAATCTTTCCAATTATCATCCATCCAGGCCAGTATATCCTCCTGAGTGGTTTGTTGGCTATATCCCACGGAATAGACTCCGGATATCTTGACTCCGTATTTAGGGGCTGATTCCACAAAAAAGGAGATAAGAGTTCTGGAAGAGGAGATAATCTCAACAGAACCGTCACTCCTGAGCAAAGTCCTTGTATAGAGACCGCTATAGTTGGAGTTTGCAATTCCTGATGAATTAGGTCCTATAAGAGTGACTGAGAAGGTGTTGCATATTTCATTGATTCTCTCCTTAACTTGATCTTCATTCAGGTGTGAGGAGGAAATTACGTCTGAGTAGACAATTATTGCCTTGCAACTCTTCTTTTCACACAGAATCTCTATCTGTAACAGACAATCACCGTTGTCATCTGCAATTATGGCCAAGTCCGTATCCGGAATATCCATAAGGCTTTTGAATGAACGGATACCCTGGATTGTTGACTCTTTATTGCTGATGGGGAATATATTGCCTCTAAAATTACTGATAATAAGATTCTTAATCAGGCTGCCTCCGGGCGTTGCAATATCATTGGAAGCACCTATGACCGCTATACTTGATGGATTTATTAACTCTTTGGTTACCATTATTTCTCTCTTTGTCCAACAAATTTATAAAAAGAAGAAAAGAGTATGAATTATTTTGTAACTTCACACTCAAATATAATCTATGGCAACAATTCATATAAAGAACGTTCTCCTGGATGGCAAAGAGAGAGATATCCTTATCAAAGGAGAACGGATAGAGAAGATAGCCTCATCAATTGAGCCGGAAAAAACGCCTGATCTTAAAGTAATTGACGGAAGCGGCAAGGCGGTTATCCCAGGCTTTGCCAATATGCATACACATGCCGCTATGACAATGATGAGAGGGGCTGAGGAGGATTCCAAACTGAAGGATTGGCTTCAGGCAATTTGGAAGATGGAAGCTCATTTGGATGATGAGCTTGTTTACTACGGAACTCTTCTGGCCTGCGTGGAGATGATAAAATCCGGTACAACTCTCTATAACGATCAATATTTCTATATTAAATCCGCTGTCAAGGCATCAAACGAGATGGGACTCAGAAGCCGCCACTGCGCTGTTTTTCTGGATCTTGGAGATAAAGATAGGATAATGCAGCAGAGAGAGTCCTGCCAGAAGATGTATGAAGAGTCTCTATTGTGGGGAGATTTGGCAACCTTTGACGTGGGAATCCATTCAATCTACACGGTATCTGAGGAGAATATAATCTGGGCAAAAGAGTTTGCTAGAAAGCATAACAAGTTCATTCACCTCCACCTGGCTGAGACGGCACAGGAGAGACTGGAGAGTTTCAGAAAGCACAGATGCTCGCCAATTGCATATCTGAATGATTTGGAGCTCTTCTCAAAGAAGGTGATTGCGGCACACTGCTGCTGGATAGACGAGAATGATGTTGAAGTACTTGGCAATAACCATGTTAATATTGCTCACAATATAAATTCAAACCTCAAACTCTCTTCCGGATATAAATTCAAATTCCAGGAGTTGGAAAGTGCAGGTGCGAATATCTGTTTGGGAACGGACGGAGTGGCATCCTCAAACAATCTGGATATGCTGGAGGCAATGAAGACCACCGCACTGGTTCAGAAGGCATGGCGTAAAGATCCTAGCACAATCACTCTTAAACAGTTGATAGCAAGCGCTACATCAAACGGTTACAAGGCTTACGGTCTTAACGGCGGTAAGATTAAAGAGGGGGCTTTGGCGGATCTGAACATAATTGACATTGACAATGTCTACTTTACACCGAACATAAACTTTGAGGCAAACCTTATCTATTCCGCCCATTCGGATTGCGTTCAGACAGTTATCTGCAACGGCCGCATTCTTATGGAAAACAGATATATAGAGAGGGAAAGAGAGATTCTGGAAGCAGTCAGAAGACTCTATCACAAGCTTCGTAAAGATTGAAATTTATAAAAACAGCACAATATGTTAGAAATAGAAGTTAAAATTCATGAGGCCGCTTCATTCGTAAAGGAGAAAATAGGTGATTATAAGCCTGTTGCCGGTATCATACTGGGAAGCGGACTGGGATCTTTGGCTGAGAAGATTCTGGATGCGGTTATAATTCCTTACAAGGATATCCCTAACTTCCCGGTTTCCACAGCCGTAGGCCATAAGGGAAACCTCATCATAGGAAAATTAGGCGGTAAAGTTGTAGTCTGCATGCAGGGCCGTATCCATTACTATGAGGGATATACAATGCAGCAAGTAACAATGGGTGTGAGAGTTATGAAACTGCTGGGCGTGGAGTACCTGCTTGTTTCCTGCGCTTGCGGAGGTCTTAATCCGACATTCAGAGTTGGAGACATTATGGCCATTGAGGATCATATAAACTTCCTTCCTAACCCTCTGATTGGTCCTAACCTGGATTCCTTTGGAACAAGGTTCCCGGATATGAGCCACCCTTATGACTCCAGACTTATCTCCATTGCAAAGGAGATTGCTCTTCAGAACGGATTTGTCCTTAAGACAGGAACTTACGTAGCCGGTTCCGGCCCTTCATACGAGACCAAAGCAGAGTATAAATATATGCACTTTATTGGAGGTGATGCAGTTGCAATGTCTACTATTCCTGAGGTTATTGTTGCAAGACACTGCGGCATAAACGTCTTTGGAGTCTGCATTATTACCAATGAATCTGCAGATACTGCCAATGAAGAGTATAAGAATGACGAACAGGATGTTATAAAGGCTGCAGACGCTGCTGTTTCCAGAATGACAGTCCTATTTACAACTCTCATTTCCAAGTTGTAATATGATCCGCTTTTTCTCCCTTTCCAGCGGGAGTTGCGGTAACTGTTACTATTTCACAAACGGGGAGGTTTCTTTTCTGATAGATGCGGGAGTAGGACCTAGGATAACCCGTAAACACCTGCTGGAACATGAGTTAAGATTGGAAGATTTGGATTTTATTCTTGTCACTCATGACCATATAGATCATATAAAATCTCTTGGGATTATCTCATCAAAGTATTCCAAGCCTGTCTATACCACTAAGGGTATCAGGGATGCCCTGCTTTGGAACAGCTGTACCAGAGGAAGAGTAAACGGTTCCCTTCATCTTCTGGAAAAGAATAGGGTGAATGATATATGCTCCGTTAAGGTTACACCCTTTGACGTGCCTCACGATGCCACCGAGACGGTAGGGTATTTTATTGAGTTTGAGGGGCATAAGATTACAATCATTACAGACTGCGGCTATATGACTCCTTCAATTTTGGAATATGCCTGCCTCTCAGACACTCTCATTCTGGAGAGCAATTATGATTCGGATATGCTTAAGGAGGGTAACTATCCTTACGAACTCAAAACCAGGATATTGGGAGAGAACGGACATCTGAGCAACGCGGAGGCCTGTGATGCCCTTATGAAGATTTACTCTACCAGAAGAGGGCGGCTGGACAATATTTTTCTCTGCCATATAAGCGGAAACAATAATACTCCCGATAAGTGTTATAAGGCTGCTTCAGAGGCGCTTGCAAGCGTAGGCGCCCGTCCGCAGGATATGCTTCTGGCGGTTCTTCCAAGGGGAGTTCCATCCAAGATGTACTCCTTATAGCCCCAATTTTTATTAAATTTGCTTAAACGAACCTTAAAAAACATACAAAATGAAAAAGTATTTAGCAGAAATGTTCGGCACAATGGTGCTGGTTCTAATGGGCTGCGGCGTTGCCGTAAGTCTTAACTGTTCTTCTGACTGCTCAACAGTAGCAAATGCCGCAACCGTAATCGGAACTGCTCTGGCATTCGGACTTGCCGTTGTAGCAATGGCTTACACAATTGGAGGAGTGAGCGGATGTCACATTAATCCTGCAATCACACTGGGTGCATTCTTAAGCGGACGTATCAATGCAAAGGATACTGTAATGTATATTATTTTCCAGTGCATTGGCGCTTTCATAGGTTCAGCTCTCCTCTATCTGTTGACCTCAAATTCAGGACTTACAGGAACCGGAGCAAATGATCTTCAGAGCGGAGTAACCGTCCTGGGCGGTCTGCTTGCAGAGGTAATCTTCACTTGCGTATTCGTTCTTGTAGTATTGGGAGCAACATCCAAAACAAACGGTGCAACAAACAACTTTGCAGGTTTGGCAATAGGTCTTTCACTGGTGCTTGTACACCTTGTATGTATCCGTTACACAGGAACTTCCGTTAACCCTGCTCGTTCACTTGCTCCTGCAATTTTCCAGGGCGGAAGCGCACTCTCAAATCTTTGGATTTTCATTGTAGGTCCGTTCGTAGGAGCTGCTCTTGCAGCAGGAATCTGGGGAATTATAGGCCCTTGCTGCTGTTGCAAAAAAGAGAAATAGTTAGATTCTTCTAACGTCACCTTTAGAGGAGACGGCGCGGTATCCGGCTGCAGATATAATTGATTTCAAATCTGCTACGGTCTGCGCCGCCTCTTTTTCTGTATTTGTCTTCCCCGGATATAGTCTGTAATTATCTCTTACTCTCTTAGGTGTAATGTTTGGCATAATTACATTTGCCCCGCATTTTAGAGCCTTCTCTAAAGCGCTGGGATCCAGAGTCCATAAAGATGTGGTTGCCGGAATTAAAGCATGAGGAAAGAGTATTCTCAGTATGGATATGAGTTTAAGAGTCATCTCTACTGAACCATTCGGATAATGTGCAAACGGGGTCTCCGGGTTTGAGACAAAAGGGCCAATGCCTATCATATCCGGAGAGAGCTGCTTCAGAAATTCAATATCTGATAAAATCTCATTAATTCCCTGAAACGGGGAGCCTACCATAAATCCGGCCCCAACCTGATATCCAATCTCTTTCAGGTTTTTAAGACACTCCTTTCTTTTTTCAGAAGATAGGTTCTTAGGGTGCAACTTTGAATAGTGGAGAGGATTTGCACTCTCTTCTCTTAGAAGGTATCTGTCTGCACCCGCCTTAAAATAAGCAAGATAACTCTCTTTTTTCTTCTCCCCGATGGAGAGCGTAACTGCAACGTCCTTGTAGAGTCCTTTGATTGAACTGATTATGCTGCAGATCTTATCATCCGTAAAGTATGGGTCCTCACCGCCCTGCAGTACGAATGTCCTGAGTCCCAGTTCATATCCCGTTTTACAACAGGAGAGAATCTCCTCTTCACTCAGTCTGTATCTTGGAAGATTTGTATTGGAAATTCTTAATCCGCAGTAGTAGCAGTCATTCTTACAGAAGTTTGTAAACTCTATAAGCCCCCTCAGATATACCTCATCAAAATAAACCTTCCTGCGAAGGGCATCAGCCTCTTTCGCAAGAAGGTTATCATAATCAGACACTTCCAATATTTCAGGAAGGTTTTTCATTTTAGAGCTGAGGGCCTGCAGCAACGAGTGCCTTACCCTCTTCGTTAGTGGTGAACTTGGTGAAGTTCTTAATGAAGCGTCCAGCAAGATCCTTTGCCTTAACATCCCACTCAGAAGCGTTTGCGTAAGTATCTCTAGGATCCAGAATTGCGCTGTCAACTCCAGGAAGTTCAGTAGGAACCTCAAAGTTGAAGTAAGGAATCTTCTTGGTAGGAGCCTTATCAATTGAACCGTCCAGGATAGCGTTGATTATTCCTCTGGTATCCTTAATGGAGATTCTCTTTCCGGTTCCGTTCCAACCTGTGTTAACCAGGTAAGCCTTAGCGCCTACGCTCTCCATTCTCTTTACAAGCTCCTGACCATATTTGGTTGGATGGAGTGAAAGGAATGCAGCACCGAAACATGCTGAGAAGGTAGGAGTTGGCTCGGTAATTCCGCGCTCAGTTCCTGCAAGTTTTGCAGTAAAGCCGCTGAGGAAGTAGTACTTGGTCTGCTCAGGAGTAAGGATTGAAACAGGAGGAAGTACTCCGAAAGCGTCTGCAGAGAGGAAGATAACCTTCTTGGCAGCAGGGGCTTTTGAAATTGGCTTTACAATGTTGCTGATGTGGTAGATAGGGTAGGAAACGCGGGTGTTCTCAGTAACGCTCTTGTCTGAGAAATCAATCATTCCCTTCTCGTCTACTGTAACGTTCTCAAGGAGAGCGTCTCTCTTGATTGCGCCGTAGATCTCAGGCTCTGCATTTCTGTCCAGGTTGATAACCTTTGCATAGCAGCCGCCCTCAAAGTTGAAGATACCGTCATCATCCCAACCGTGCTCATCATCGCCGATGAGAGCTCTTCTCTCATCCGTAGAAAGAGTGGTCTTGCCTGTTCCGGAGAGGCCGAAGAAGATTGCGGTCTCGCCCTTCTCATTGGTGTTTGCAGAGCAGTGCATTGCTGCAATACCCTGGAGAGGAAGGAGATAGTTCATATATGAGAACATACCCTTCTTCATCTCACCGCCGTACCAGGTGTTGAGGATAACCTGCATCTTCTCTGTGATGTTGAATACAACTGCAGTCTCTGAGTTGAGACCCAGCTCCTTGTAGTTTTCAACCTTTGCCTTGGAAGCTGTAAGTACTACAAAATCAGGCTCGCCAAAGTTCTTAAGCTCCTCCTCTGTTGGGCGGATGAACATATTGCGTACAAAGTGAGCCTGCCAAGCAACCTCCATAATGAATCTTACCTTGATGCGGGTGTTTGCGTTTGCTCCGCAGAAACCGTCAACAACATAGAGCTTCTTATCTGAAAGCTCCTTCTGTGCGAGTTTCTTGAGCTCGTTCCAGGTCTGCTGGCTGCAAGGCTTGTTGTCATTTTTATACTCGTCTGAAGTCCACCAGATTGTATCCTTAGACTTCTCATCCATTACCCAGAACTTATCCTTAGGGCTTCTTCCGGTATAAACACCGGTCATAACGTTAACTGCGCCCAGTTCTGTAAGTTGTCCTTTGTCATAACCTGTCAGTTCCGGCTTCATCTCCTCCTTGAAAAGGAGTTCATAAGATGGATTGTAAACAATCTCCTTTACGCCGGTAATTCCATACTTGCTCAAATCAATTTGTGACATATCTAATACGTTTGAATTTTCCGCCTGCAAAGATAATCTATATTAACTATTTTCATAGTCAAACCGCTTTTTTCTTTGGCCAATCAGACTTATCTTTGGGGTGAAATTGGAACAGAATGGAGAAAAAGGAGAGATATCTTAAAATATTGCAGGAACACTGGGGGTATGATGCCTTCAGAGAGGCCCAGATTCCGGTTATTGAGAGCATCACCGAGGGGAGGGATACCCTTGCTCTTATGCCTACCGGAGGGGGTAAATCCATCTGTTTCCAGGTACCCGCTCTGGATAAGGAGGGGATCTGCCTTGTGATAAGTCCGCTCATTGCCCTTATGAAGGATCAGGTGGAGAGACTTGTTTCCAAGGGAATTCCTTCACTTGCAGTCTATTCCGGAATGACTCCACGCGCCATAGAGATTACTCTGGATAACGCAATCTACGGTAACTATAAGTTCCTCTATGTCTCCCCGGAAAGGCTGGTTACCAATCTCTTTAAGGCCAGAGTGGCTCAGATGAATATCTCCTATCTAGTTGTAGATGAGGCACATTGCATCTCCCAGTGGGGATACGATTTCCGCCCTTCCTACCTGCAGATTGCTCAGATTAAAGAGATTATAGGGAAAGTGCCGGTTGTAGCCCTTACCGCCACTGCAACAAAAGAGGTGGCGGATGACATAATGGAGCAGCTCAAATTCAAGGAGAAAAATGTTATCGCGACAGATTTTTCCAGAAAAAATATAGGCTACATTGCAAAAGAGTGCAGTGACAAATTGAGCTCTCTTATCTCCGTCTGCTCCTCCTACCCTAAAAAGTTGGGGGAGGGCTCCGCGATAGTTTACTGCAGAGAGAGAAAGAGATGTACAGAGGTGGCGGAACTTCTCAGTAACAACGGAATACGGGCAGATTTCTATCACGCCGGGTTGGGGAAGGAGCAGAGAGATCAAAAGCAACGCTCCTGGATGAGCGGAGAGACTCCTATCATAGTCTCTACCAACGCATTCGGTATGGGAATAGATAACCCGCACGTAAGACTTGTTGCCCATCTGGATATGCCGGATTCCATTGAGGCTTACTTTCAGGAGGCCGGCAGAGCGGGAAGGGACGGAAAACCTTCATGGGCGGTTCTTCTTTGGAATAGCTCAGATTTTCAGAAACTTAGGAAGATTCACGCCATCAACTTCCCTCCAATTGAGTATATGGCAAAGGTCTACCAGTATGTATTCAACTATCTTAAGATTGCATACGGAGACGGCCTCAATTCCGTAAGAAAATTCAACCTGAGCGAGTTTGCAAGAGAGTACCGGCTTAATGCCATAAGCGCCTATTACGCAATAAAATACCTGGAGCAGGAGGGATATTGGGAGGTTACTGACGAGATTGACAATCCATCCAGAGTTATGTTTGAAGTCTCCAGGGATGAGCTATATAACATCCAGATGGAGAGCAATGTGATGGATGAGTTTGTGAAGTTCCTCATGAGAAACTACACCGGTCTTTTCTCCCACATGGTCTCTATAGACGAGGAGTATATTGCAAAGGCAACAATGGATACTCCTCAGAATGTAAGGGCAAAACTGCTGATGCTCTCCAAAAAGCACATTATCAAGTTCATACCGCAGATACGCACCCCAATGATTATTTTCAAGTGTGAACGTCTTATGGAGAATAACCTCTATATCAGCACGGTGCGTTATGAGAGAAGAAAGTCTCAGATGCTAAAGAGAATAGAGTCAGTTATGGCCTATGCATCAGAGAAAGAGGTATGCCGCAGCCGTTATCTTATCAACTACTTCTCCCAACCGGTTGAAGAGGATTGCGGAGTATGTGACATCTGTATTGCCAAAAGGGTGAAAAACAGGGAGAAAGAGAGAGTCCTCAAGACGGAAGAGATCATATTATCCCACCTGAAATCCACTAAGGATGGTCTTAGTACATTCCTGGAAATAAAGAAGTTGGCGGCACCCGTAGATGACGATGTCTACGTAACGGCGTTGCGTGAACTTGCTGATAAAGAGCTGATTTCTATAAACAGAACGGGTGAGATTAAACTCTTAAAATGAGAGTAACTCCCTATAAAGTCTTGCTACCGGGAGACCTATAACCGTATAAACGCTACCCTCAATACTCTCAACACCGCTTAGTCCTATCCACTCCTGAATGGCGTAAGAGCCTGCCTTGTCATAGGGTTTGTAGTTATCTACGTAATACTCTATTTCACTTTCACTCAGAGGATAGAAGGTAACTTTCGTAGAGTCTGAGAATGATACTGTATGACGGCTGTCTCTTAAACAAACCGCCGTAATTACCTTATGGGTTTTGCCGGAGAGTTCTCTTAGCATCTTAACTGCCTCCTCTTTTGAGGATGGCTTTCCCATAATCTCATCTTTCAGAACTACAATGGTATCTGAGGTTATAAGTATCTCGTTTTCAGATAACTCTTCTGAGTAGTGCAGAGATTTCTCACGGCAGATAAACTCTGCAATCTCATTTGCGGGCAACTCTTTTGGATAACTCTCGTCATACCCCTCAATTTTGGAGGTAGTGAATTCAATACCAAGTTCCCCGAGCAGCTCACGGCGGCGCGGGGAACCAGATGCAAGTATTATCTTCTTGCCTTTCAGTTTGTTCTGAATAGGGGAAAGATTATCCATTAAGTATTATTGATTTTATACATAGACTCTATTGCGTGTCTCCACGTCTGATAAGCTGCGGCATCCAGAGTCCATTTTCCCTGAGCTCTTAAAACCTGCTCAATCAGATCTCTTACAGCGCCTCTGCCCCCCGGATAGAGTGAGATATAGTCACATACGCTCTTAACCTCGGTTACTGCATCGGAAGGGCATACAGCCAATCCACAATGCTGAAGTACAGGTATATCCGGAAGATCGTCACCCATATAGGCAACCTCTTCCGGCTTGAAATTGTTTCTCTTGCAGAAATCCAAAAAGACAGGAAGTTTATCCTGAGCATTCATAATCACCTCGTGAGCAAGCACATGCTCAAACCTCTTACGGATTGATTCGCTTGCTCCTCCGGTAATTATTCCAAGTCTGAAGCCACTCATATAGGCCATCCTCATACCCAGACCGTCCTTTGAATTAAACGTACGTACCAAATCTCCGGTCTCCGGCAGACAGATAATGCTGCCGTCCGTAAGAACGCCGTCTACGTCAAAGGCAAAGGCCTTGATATTCTCCAGTTTGACCTTATAGTTGCTCATTAGTCCTGATAAACTATATCCAGATCCTTCTTAACGTTCTTGCAGGTTGCCAGAACTGTCTCAGGATCACTGTTTTTAATGTAGCTGTATCTTTCGTTGTTCCATGCGGCGCTCTTATCCGTAAAGATTTCTGCGGAATCAATGAAGGATGCGCAGCGGAGTGAATCCAAAAGGAGAAGATAACTCTCAATGATGAATGCAGCCATCTCGCACATCTTACGAGCCTGGAAGTCAATGTACTCCTCAGGTTTACCCTCCATCATTGCAACGGTCTGCTCATACTGTTTGGTCATCTCAACCAGCTTAGCCTTAACTGCTTCCAGACGTTTCTGAGCATCCGGGCAAGCGGCTGCAACCTCCTCGGAAACCTTAACCTCCACGCTCTCATACTCGTTGCGTATCATCTCCAGATATGAACCGTTGGTTACATAACGGATAGCTGCAACTGTCTGAAGCTGAGAAGTTCCCTCATAGATTGTAGTAATTCTTGCATCTCTGTAAAGACGCTCAACAGGGTACTCCTTCATATAACCGCTACCTCCGTGAACCTGAATTGCATCGTATGCGTTCTGGTTACAGAACTCACTGGATGTCATCTTAAGAAGCGGAGTAAGCATATCTGCATATCTTGAGTACTTCTTGTTCTCCTTTCTCTCATCCGGAGTGAGCTTTCTCTCCGGAGTTACAAGTGCGTTAAGAGCCTTGTATACGTCTACGCAACGAGATGTCTCATAGAGGATTGCACGTGAAGCCTGAAGTTTTGCCTTCATAACTGCAAGCATCTCGTATACTGCAGGGAACTCAATAATCTTCTTGCCGAACTGCTCTCTTTCGTTGGCATATTTGAGAGCCTCTCTGTAAGCGGCCTCTGAGATTCCAACGCTCTGAGCGCCAACGCCCAGGCGGGCACCGTTCATAAGGCTCATCACATATTTGATAAGACCCATCTTGCGGTCACCCACAATCTTTGCAGGAGCGTTTCTGAATACCAGCTCACAGGTAGGGGAGCCGTGAATACCGAGCTTATTCTCTATTCTTCTGACGGTTACGCCGCCCCACTTCTTATCGTGAACAAAATAGGAGAGTCCTCTGGCATCAAATGTTCCGGCCTCACTGCGGGCAAGAACCAGTTTGATATCTGCATCACCGTTGGTAATGAATCTCTTAACACCGTTGAGCATCCACATCTGCTTCTCCTCGTCAAAGGTAGCCTTGAGTGCAACTGCCTGAAGGTCAGAACCTGCATCAGGCTCGGTAAGGTCCATTGAGCAGGTCTCTCCCTTGTCTATTCTAGGAAGGAACTCAGCCTTAATCTCCTTTGATGCAAACTCAGCGATGGTTTCTGCACAATCCTGTAATCCCCAGATATTTGCATAACCTGCGTCTGCTCTTGCAACCAGCTCGGCAGCCATTACGTAAGGAACCATAGAGAAGTTCAGACCGTCATACTTTCTCGGAAGTGCTATTCCGTATACGCCGGCCTTTGTCAGAGCCTCCTGATTCTTCTTGGTACCCTCTGCGTAAGTTACTCTACCGCCTTTACATACAGGGCCGTCAATATCTACCTGCTCTGCATTTGCAGCAATTATATCTCCGCAAATCTGACCTATTACATCCATTACTCTGTCATAAGAATCCAGCGCATCTGCCAGATCTTTAGGAGCATAGTCATATTTGCCGTAATCTTCGTAATTGTTCTCTTTAATCTCTACAATTCTCTTCATCAGAGGGTTGGAGAGTTGGAACTTAAGGTCTTTATTATCTTTATAAAAATTAGCCATACTGTATCCTCCTATTTGCTCTGCTTCTTATATGAAGCTATCATCTTTGGTACTACTTCGTTAAGGTCTCCTATGATGGAGTAGTCTGCAATCTTGTGGATAGGGGCCTCAGGATCATTGTTTACAGCAATTATAATCTTGCTCTGATCCATACCGGCGGTGTGCTGAATTGCACCGCTGACTCCCACACAGATAATGAGTTTTGGACGAACGGTAACACCCGTCTGACCAATCTGGCGTGCATTCTCCACAAAGCCTGCGTCTACTGCGGCACGTGAAGCTCCGACCTCGGCTCCGAGAGTCTTTGCAAGGTCAAAAATCAGAGAGAAGTTCTCCTTGCTTCCAACTCCGTAACCGCCGTCAATAAGTATCTGGGCACCCTTAATGTCTATCTTTCTCTCCTCAATCTCCCTCTTGATAATCTCAACTGCAAAGTCGCTGTCTACCAGAATAGAAGAGACGTTGAGCTCTTTGATTTTTCCCTCTACCGGAGTAGCAAGAGGCTCCTTCTTCATAACGCCCTCTCTTACGGTTGCCATCTGAGGACGGTGCTCAGGATTCACGATGGTTGCAATGATGTTACCACCGAATGCAGGACGAATCTGATAAAGAAGGTCTGTATAGTGCTTTCCTGTCTTTGCATCATCGTGATCTCCAATCTCCAATGAGGTGCAGTCTGCTGTAAGACCGCTCTTTAGAGCGCTGGATACTCTAGGTGCCAGGTCACGTCCAACTGTTGTTGCTCCAAAGAGCACAATCTGAGGTTTCTCGTTGTCTATAACTCTAAGAGTTACAGCGGCGTAAGGAAGTGTACGGAAGAACTCCAGTGAAGGATCATCTGCCAGATGGACAACCTTTGCGCCGTATTGGTAAAGTTCCGGAGCCAGTTTACGAACGTTGCTGCCAATAAGAAGGGCCTCAACGTCTACCTTCAGCCTCTCTGCAAGAGAGCGGGCCTTTGTCAAAAGTTCCAATGAAACATCGCAAATCTTTCCGGAATCGGTCTCTGCGTATACTATAATGTTATTCATAATACTCATTCTTAATTAATTAACCAATCTCATGATTTGCCATAAGCTCACCGATGAGTGAATCTATATCTGCATCACTACCGGTAAGAACCTTAGACTCTTTTGCCTTGAATACAATGTTCTCAACCTTCTTTACTTTGGTAGGGGAGCCTGCAAAACCGTAGCTGTTCTCATCACCGCCAACATCATCTACAGTCCACTCCTGAATCTTTAAATATGGCTTCTCATCAGTTCCGATTGCATATTTGCCCTCATTTGCAGGATCTTTCTCCTCGTTAGCGGTACGTGCGTATTTGTATTTGAGGAGCATCTTTGCATTTCTAGGACGGCAAGGAGCTGCGGTAGCGTGAACGGTAATAAGACAAGGAAGTGTGGAAGAAACCACCTCAATACCTCTCTCTAATCTGCGGAGAACGGTTACCTTGCTCTCATTGATATCTGTAATCTCCTCAGCATAAGTTACCTGAGGTATATTGAGCTTCTCTGCAACCTGAGGACCTACCTGTGCGGTATCACCGTCAATTGCCTGGCGGCCTGCAACTATGATATCAGGGTTAAGTTTCTTAACTGCCTGAGAAATAGCGTAAGAGGTTGCAAGAGTGTCCGCTCCTGCAAATCTTCTATCTGTAAGAAGAACTCCGCCGTCTGTTCCGCGGAAGTAGCCCTCCCTTATGATTTCTGCAGCTCTGAAAGGACCCATCGTGAGGATTAAAACCTTGGAACCAGGGAATTTATCCTTTATCCTGAGAGCCTGCTCCAGAGCATTCATATCCTCTGGATTGAAAATAGCCGGAAGTGCGGCTCTGTTTACCGTACCCTCCGGTGTCATCGCATCCTTACCCACATTCCTGGTGTCAGGAACCTGCTTAGCAAGGACCACAATTGTGAATTCTTTACTCATATCTTTGTATTCTAACTAATTACGATTTATTCTGGGACTGCTTGATAGGGATTGCAATCTCAGGATTATGAAGTGAAATGGAGCCAAAGTGCTCCTCATATTTGCCTATGTTGTCCGCAAGTGCGGAAGCCAGTCTCTTGGCGTTCTCCGGAGTCATTATAATTCTCTCTGTTACAACCGCTTTAGGAAAGCCTGGAAGTATCTTCAGAAAGTCCAGAACAAACTCGTTGGGCGAGTGGGTGATTATGGAGAGGTTACAATATGAACCTTTAGCCACATCACTGTTGAGCTCTATGTCCAGTTGCTTGTTATCTTCCATACATATATTAATGTTAGTCCAAGTGCGGGCAAAGATACTTAAAATTATTAACTTTGCCACCCGATAAACTCCCGGAGTACTCTCCGGTTTAAAATTATTGAACATTTATGGATATTCCTGCAAAGTACAACCCGTCTCTGTGTGAAGACAAATGGTACTCCTACTGGCTAGAAAACAAGATATTTCATTCCGAACCGGATGAAAGGGAACCTTATTCCATTGTAATTCCTCCGCCAAACGTAACCGGCGTCCTCCATATGGGACATATGATGAACAATACAATTCAGGACGTATTGGTACGCCGCGCCAGAATGTTGGGAAAGAACGCCTGCTGGGTTCCGGGTACTGATCACGCATCCATAGCCACTGAGGCTAAGGTGGTTTCACGCCTTAAGGAGAAGGGAATTGAGAAGACCTCCCTTACCCGCGAGCAGTTTTTGGAGGAGGCCTGGAAGTGGAAGGAGGAGCACGGAGGAATTATCCTTGAGCAGCTTAAAAAACTGGGTGCCTCCTGTGACTGGGACCGTACAAAATTCACGATGGATCCCGCACTGAGCCGCGCCGTAATCAACACATTCGTCTATTTCTACAAGAAGGGGCTTATATACAGAGGTATCCGCATGGTCAACTGGGACCCTGTTGGAATGACAGCCGTAAGTGACGAGGAGGTTATTCACAAGGAGACCAAATCCAAACTCTACTACCTCCGCTATTTCATCAGCGATGAGGGTAAAGTTGGAAAGGATTACATAATCATAGCCACCACCCGTCCTGAGACAATTATGGCGGATGCTGCAGTTTGTATCAATCCAAACGATGAGCGCTACCACTATCTGAGAGGTAAAAAGATATTCATTCCACTGATTAACAAGGAGATTCCTATTATTGAGGATGACTATGTTACAATGGACTTTGGTACCGGTTGCCTTAAGGTTACACCGGCTCACGATATCAACGACTATGAGATTGGACTGCGCCACCACCTTCCTGTTCTGGATATTATTGACGAGCACGGAAGATTGAACGAGAAGGCTCAGATACTTGTAGGAGAGGATAGATTTGTAGCCAGAGAGAAGATTGTAAAGATGCTTGAGGAGGCCGGAAATCTGGAGAAGATTGAGGATTACCTCTCTCCTGTAGGCCATTCCGAGAGAACGGATGCAGTTATTGAACCGCGTCTTTCACTCCAGTGGTTCCTCAAGATGGAGGTGCTGGCAAAGAAGGCTTTAAAGAGCGTAGAGGATGGTAAAGTAAACCTTATACCGGACAGATTCACAAATACTTACCGTCACTGGATGGAGACCGTAAGAGACTGGTGTATCTCACGTCAGTTGTGGTGGGGACAGCAGATTCCTGCTTACTATCTCCCTAACGGTGAGTTTGTTGTAGAGGCTACTCTGGATGAGGCGTTTGAGGCTGCAAAGAAGATAGATCCGAACGTTAAGAAGGAGGATCTTAAGCAGGATGAAGATGTATTGGACACCTGGTTCTCCTCCTGGCTCTGGCCAATCTCCGTATTTGATGCGGATAAACCGGGCTTCCCGGAGAGAGAGTCAAACAGAGACCTTGCTTACTATTTCCCTACAAAAGACCTTATTACAGCACCTGATATCCTCTTCTTCTGGGTTGCCAGAATGATTATGGCTGCAGACGAGTTTATGGGTCAGGAGCCTTTCACAAACGTATATCTTACCGGTATTGTAAGAGACAAATTGGGAAGAAAGATGTCCAAGACATTGGGCAACTCACCTGATCCTCTGGTACTTATAGCAAAGTACGGTGCAGATGCCGTAAGAATTGGTATGCTGCTATGCTCCTCTGCAGGTAATGACGTCTTCTATGACGAGTCTCAGGTTGAGCAGGGAAGAAACTTCTGCAACAAGATATGGAACGCCTTCCGTCTTACCAGAGGCTGGGAGGTGGATGACAGTGCAAAACCTTCAGAGAGTGCTGCTTGCGCAGTTAAGTGGTTCTCCGCAAAACTCTCCAAGGCTATCAACCAGATGGAAGACCACTTCTCTAAATTCAGAATTTCAGACGCCACAATGACCATTTACAAACTCTTCTGGGATGAGTTCTGCGCCTGGTATCTGGAGGCGGTTAAGCCTGCATTCGGTGAGAAGATAGACAGGGTAACTTACACTAAGACAATAGAATTCTTTGATTCACTCCTTAAACTTCTCCATCCGTTTATGCCGTTCATTACTGAGGAGCTCTGGCAGAATATGGAGGAGAGAGAGAAGGGTGCAACTATAATGCTTCAGAAACTCCCTAAGGCTAATGAGTACTCCGAGGAGGATATAACTATGTTTGAAGAGGCTGCAGGCTGCGTGGCAAACATACGTAACATGCGTCAAAGCAAGGGAATATCTCCAAAGGAGAAGCTGGATCTCTTTGTAAAGAAGCCGTTTGTAAACTCAATGAAACCAATCATTGAGAAGTTGGCAAACGTCTCAGGAATTGAGGAGGTTGAATCGTTTGACACTTCACTTCAGGGTGTTAATTTTATGGTCTCAACTACTGAGTTCTTCATTCCTGTAAAGGTTGATACAGCTGCTGAGGTAGCCAAGGTAACGGCTGAAATTGAGAGATATACAAAGTTCCTTGCATCCGTTAAGGCTAAACTCTCCAACGAGAAATTCATCTCTCACGCTCCTGCACAGGTGGTTGAGTTGGAGAAGAAGAAGGAGAGTGACGCTACGGAAAAGATAAAGAGCCTTAATGAACTCCTTCAAAGGCTTAAATAACAGAGAGGTAGAAGAGAACCGCAGACGGTTCGGAGCCAATATTCTTACGCCCGCAAAACGTGAGAAGTGGTATGTATTGTTACTGGAGAAGTTCAAAGACCCTCTGATTGTGATACTTATAATTGCGGCAGGAATCTCTACCGCAGTATCTCTTTTGAGTGAAAACTCCTCCATATTGGAGAGCGTTGGTATAATAGCTGCCATTTTCCTGGCTACATTCGTATCATTCTTAAATGAATACAAGGCAGGGAAGGAGTTTGATATTCTTAACTCCATTAATGACCAGACTCCCGTAAAGGTTCTCAGAGTAAAGGAGAGCGGAGAGGATGGGGTTATTGAAATACCTAAGAGCGAGATTGTTGTAAATGACATTGTGGTTCTCTCACAGGGAGATGAGATTCCAGCAGACGGAACAGTTCTAACCTCCAATGAACTTAAGGTTAACGAATCCTCTTTGAACGGAGAGTCCAATCCTGCAAAGAAGTTTGCGCAAAAGGTTGATAGTTACAAGAGTGCATACTCTCCAAACGCCCTCTACAGAGGTACAACCGTAAGCGAGGGAGAGGGTGTTATGATAGTAGAAAGGGTAGGTGACGCTACTGAGATTGGCAAAACCGCCCGCTCGGCATCTGAGATAACAGGAGTTCAAACTCCTCTTTCAAAGCAACTTGCAAAGTTGGGTAAACAGATAGGAAGAGTGGGTATCACCGTCTCACTTCTTATATTCTTTGCGCTGCTGTTCTTTGAAATTAAGAACGGTCTTCAGATTACCACTCCTGAGGGAATAACTCACATCATTACCATATTTATGCTGGCCGTTACCCTTATTGTAATGGCTGTGCCTGAGGGACTTCCTATGAGTATTTCACTCTCTTTGGCCTACAGTATGCGTAAGATGACCAGGGAGAACGCCCTTGTCAGAAAACTCCACGCCTGTGAGACTATGGGGGCTACAACGGTAATCTGTACTGATAAAACCGGAACACTCACCCAGAACAAGATGAGCGTTGAGCGTGCCACATTATCTCTTAATCCTCTGACTGCCGCCGCCATAAGCATCAACAGCACAGCCTTTTTGGACGGAGAGAACATTTTGGGCAGCCCAACGGAAGGGGCACTTTTGCTCTTCATTAAAAAGAACGGTTTTGATTACCGCGCACTAAGAGAGGGATGTGAGATTGTAAGAAGAATTCCTTTCTCCTCAAAGACCAAATATATGGTCTCAATTGTAAAGAGTGCAGAGAGCTATATGCTTTATATTAAGGGCTCTGCAGAACTTCTGCTGGGTATGAGTTCCTCACTGGAAAGGGAGAGAAAACTTAAAGAGGAGAGTGATCTTCTCAAAGCCCAGAAGAGCGGAATGCGCTGCATTGCCTTTGCGCATAAGGAGTTGGAAGAAACTCAGATTCAGGAGGATGATTCAACTCTTCTTACAGATTTGATTTATGACGGCTTTGCTGCTATAGAAGATCCTGTAAGAGAGGATGTTCCTGAAGCTATGAAAAGATGCCTGAGTGCCGGAATAGATGTTAAGGTTATTACCGGAGACAATACCAAGACCGCAATTGAGATTGCAAGAGAGAGCGGACTCTGGCTGGAAACTGACCGTGAGGAGGTTAACGCCATTGCGGGCCCTGACTTTTCTAATCTGACGGATGAGGAGGCTCTATCAAAAGCAAAGAGCATTAAGGTTATGAGCCGTGCCCGCCCTGAAGACAAACTTCGTCTTGTTAAACTGCTTGAGTCTATGGGTGAGGTGGTTGCGGTTACAGGAGACGGAACCAATGATGCCCCTGCACTCAACTACGCAAACGTAGGGCTCAGTATGGGAAGCGGCACCTCCGTTGCCAAGGAGAGCAGTGACATTATCATACTCAACGACAGTTTCTCCACGGTTGTAAAGGCGGTTGAGTGGGGACGCAGCATATACCATAACATACAGAGATTCATCTTCTTCCAGCTGACTGTAAACGTTGCCGCACTGCTTACTGCAATTGCAGGACCGCTGATTTTGAATGAAGAGTTCCCGCTTACCATTATGCAGGTTCTCTGGATAAACCTTATTATGGATACGCTGGCCGCCATTGCACTGGCTTCAGAACCATCTGACCCTGAGGTAATGAGAGAGAAGCCGAGAGACAATACCGAGTCCATAATCACTCCGGTTATGTGGAAGAAGATACTCTTTGCCGGAGTGGGATTCTTCCTTGCCTCAATGCTCTTTATGTTTTTGAACAAGTCTCAATCCTTAGAGTACAAGACCGTATTCTTTACCGGATTCGTATTTATGCAGATTTGGAACCTGCTTAACGCCAGGGTAATGGGAAGCGCAAAGAGTGCATTCAAGGCGCTGTGGAAGAATAAGATGTTCATTGTGGTTCTCTCACTTATCGTTCTGCTTCAGGTTCTTATTGTTGAGTTCCTCCCTTCCGGTCTCTTCAGAACCTGCAGGATTGGAATAGAGTATTGGGGGGCGATAGTGGGCGTTACGGCCATCGTGATAATAATAGGGGAGATATATAGGGGGTTTAAGAGAAATAAAACAAATAACTATGTATAAATCTGAGTATAAACTGGATGTAAGGTATTACGAGACAGATACCATGGGAATTGTGCACCACTCAAATTATGTGAGATTCTTTGAGTGCGGCAGAAACCAGATGATGAAAGAGTTGGGGGTACCTATCGAGAAGATGGAGAGGGAGAATATTATGCTGCCGGTGGTAAGCGTTGAGATTCATTACAAGGCTCCATCCAGAATGGGTGATACTCTGACGGTTACTACGGTAATTAAAAAACTCCCTATGGCTAAGATCTTTATGGATCAGGAGATATACAACCAGAGAGGGGAACTGATCTGCTACGGAACCGTTGTTGTGGGCTTCATTAAGGCAGACAGCAGAATGCCTACCAGAGCACCGGAGGAGTTTCTTAAGATACTTGCTCCATACTTTTCTGAAGAAGAAAAATAATGTTACTTTTGTAGAGTTTAAGAGTGTTTAAAAGATAGAACCATGAACAGTTTACTTATTTTTGGCAGCCTTGGTTGGGGAGAGATTCTCATCATTGCTTTAATTATCTTGTTACTATTCGGCGGAAAGAAAATTCCTGAGCTTATGAAGGGTGTGGGCAAAGGCGTGAGAAGCTTCAAAGAGGGGATGAAAGAGGTTGAAGACGATATTAAGAAAGACATTTCCGAATAACCAGGCATATAAGAGAGCAGCTTGGCAGAGAAGGACATGACATTCTGGGAGCATCTGGATGAGCTGAGGAAGGTACTCTTCCGGTCAGCTCTCCTGCTTTTTGCGGTGATGCTTGTGATGTTCTTCCTCAAAGACTTTATGTTCCAGAAGATTGTCTTTGCTCCTACGGATGACAGTTTTCCTCTCTACCGTTTGACCAACTACCTTTTGGAGCAGATAAACAGACCTCCTCTGGAGCCGTTCAGTCTGAAAATCATTAATATAGACCTGCCTGCACAATTTTATGTACACCTGAGCACCTCATTCTATTTTGCTCTGGTAATCTGCACGCCAATAATAATCTACTTTATCTGGACCTTTGTTGCGCCGGCTCTCTATCCAAAAGAGAGACGCAGTGCCATTAAGGCCTTCACTCTGGCAGGAGTCTTTTTCTACACCGGAGTTATTGTAGGGTACTACCTGCTTTTTCCTCTGGCTCTCAGATTCTTGGGAACCTACCAGGTCTCTCCGGATGTAGCCAATCAGATCTCACTGAAATCCTATATCTCCTCATTTTTCACTCTTATTCTGCTGCTGGGAATTGTCTTTGAACTCCCGACAGTTATGGCTCTTCTGTCAAAGTTTGGAATAATCTGGAAGAGCACTCTTAAGAAATACCGCCGCCACGCCTTTGTGATTCTGATGATTCTGGCGGCCCTTATAACTCCTTCAGACCCTTTCACGATGATGGCCGTTGGACTTCCGTTATACGCTCTCTATGAGATAAGTATAATGATGTGCCGCAATAAACCTCTGGAGCAATGATTACCGTTACAGACCTTACTGTTTCTTGGGGAGCCTTTACGCTTTTAGACCATATAAACTTTCATCTCTCAGATAATGAGAAGATTGGACTGGTGGGTAAAAACGGCGCCGGTAAATCCACTCTGCTTAAAATTATTTTGGGAGAGGTTTCGCCTACATCCGGAAACGTACTTAAGACAAAGGGGGAGAAGATTGGTTATCTGCCTCAGCAGATGGAACACTCTAAAGACAAGAGTGTTATGGAGGAGACAATGACCGCCTTTGATGAACTCTTTGCCGTTCATGCAAAGATAGATGAGATAAATCTTGAACTTCAAAGTAGGGAGGATTACCAGTCCGCATCATATAATTCTCTTATAGTGGAACTTAACAACCTTCAGGACAGGGTGGCTATGATGGAGAGCGAACCGGCTGCCTCTCAGGCGGAAAAGGTGCTTACGGGACTGGGATTCAAGAAGAGCGAGTTCAACCGCCCTACCAGGGAACTGAGCCAGGGGTGGAATATGAGAATTGAACTGGCAAAGATTCTGCTTTCAAAACCGGATACACTGCTTTTGGATGAGCCTACCAACCACCTTGATATTGAGTCCATTCAGTGGTTTGAGGATTATCTTAAGAGTTTCAGAGGCTCTGTTATTCTTATCTCCCATGACCGCCGTTTTCTGGACAGCATTACTCGCCGCACTGTTGAGATAATGCTGGGCAAGCTCTATGATTACAAGGTGCCGTACTCTCAGTATAAGATACTTAGAAAGGAGAGAATGGAGCAGCAGAGAGCGGCCTACGAGAACCAGCAGAGGATGATTGAGAAGACGGAGGAGTTCATTGAGCGTTTCCGTTACAAGGCCACCAAGAGCAACCAGGTGCAAAGCCGTATAAAACAGTTGGATAAACTGGAGAGGATAACCGTAGATTTGGAAGACAGGGCGGCAATTACGGTTAAATTCCCGCCGGCTCCACGCAGCGGACAGGTTGTATTCAAGAGTGAAGACCTATGTATAGGATATGAAAATAAGCAGGTTGCAAAGGGTATAAACATAGTGATTGAGAGAGGGGAGAAGGTTGCCTTTGTGGGAAGAAACGGAGAGGGAAAGACAACAATGATGAGAATTCTCACTCAGGAGTTGGAGCCTCTGGATGGAAAAGTGGAGAGAGGATATAACGTCTCTCTAGGATACTATGCTCAGAACCAGGAGGATATACTGGATAAAAAGGATACAGTCTACTCCACTTTGGAGAACATTGCAACCGCAGAGATCAGACCAAAACTGAGAGATATTCTGGGAGCATTCCTCTTTAAGGGAGAGGATATAGATAAAAAGGTTGCTGTACTTAGCGGAGGAGAGCGTGCCCGTCTGGCTATGGCTAAACTCATTTTAAAGCCCTACAACCTTCTCTGCCTGGACGAGCCTACCAACCACATGGATATCATAAGCAAAGATATTCTGAAACAGGCTCTTATGAGTTATGACGGAACTCTTGTCATTGTATCTCATGACAGAGATTTCCTCAACAATCTGGTAGACAAAGTATATGAGTTCAAGGAGGGAAGGGTGAAGGAGCACCTTGGCGGCATTGCAGATTATCTGGATCATCTTAAAAAGGAGAGCGAACTTCTATTAAAGCAGGCGCCTCAGGAGAAACCGGTTAAATTGGAGGAGAAAAAAGAGGTTAAAGCTCAGCCTGTTACAGACTCACAGCAGATGCGTCAGGAGAGCAAGGAGGCTCGCAGAAAGAGGAAGGAGATTGAGAGATTGGAGAACGAGATTGCGGAGTTGGATAACAAAATTGCAGAGATAGAGATTAACCTCTCATCTAATCTTCCTACGGAAAAGATTGAGGAACTATCTAAGTTATATGCGGATACAAAGGCGTTAAGAGATGCCAAACTGGATGAATGGAGCCTTAAGGCGCTCTAGAATCTAAGGTGTGAAAGCATTACCGCACAGGCGGTAGCAACGTTCAGAGACTCGCTGGAGAAATCCTCTTTAGATACAAGTTTCTTCCCTTCCTTGTCAAATGCGGGTATGAGCACCTTCTCGCTATCCTTTATTACAGAGGCGGTTTCATCTGAAATTCCAAAGGATTCGCTGCCCATAATAAGCAGTGCACCATTCTTTTTTGAATTGGCAAGAAGCTCTGTAGAGATTGGCTTTCCCTCCAAAAATGTTGCAACTATATCCAATCCGGCCTCTCTTGAGAGTGCTATAACCTCCTTTAAATCTGCATATACCACAGGAACTCTAAAGAGGGCACCCATTGTTGCCTGCACGCTCTTTGGGTTGTATAACTCCACACACTCCTTTGAACAGATAACGGCCGCTGCTCCGAACCAGTCTGCAAGGCGGATAATCGTGCCCAGATTTCCCGGATCCTTCACATTGTCCAAAGCAATGTAAATCTTTCCTTTGGAGAGTTTTATATCATTAAGGGTGAGGTTCTTCTGCTTTACTACGGCAAGAACCGGGGAAGGGGAGGAGAGGGAGGAGATGCGGCTCATCTTTTCAGGCGTAATCTCATCGCGATAAAAAATCTCCACCGTCTCAAAGGAGGAGCGGGAGAGTTCCTGCACCATCTTCTCTCCCTCAACTACAAAAAGGGAGCTCTCCGTGCGGTACTTTTTCTGCTGTAACGCTCTTATTTTCTTTATTTTCTCTCCGGATAGGGTTGCCATATCAATATCCCAGAATCTTTAACATACTCTTGTAAGACTGCTCTTTGCTAAAAAGCTTGGTGGTGTAGTCACCGGTCTCGTCTCTGTCTATGATAACGTGCTTAGGTGCAGGAATCAGACAGTGCTGGATTCCGCCGTAACCCGCTATAGACTCCTGATATGCACCGGTATGGAAGAAACCAATATAGAGCGGCTCCTCCTCGTGCTTTCCCTGAGTGATAGGGAGGAAGATTGCGTTAGAGTGGGCCTCTGCATTGTAGTAATCCTCTGAGTCACAGGTAAGTCCACCCAGGAAGACTCTCTGGTACTGCTCCTCCCATTTATTGATTGGGAGCATAATGAAACGCTTCTTTATTCCCCAGATATCCGGCAGAGTTGTCATAAATGAACTGTCTATCATATACCAGCGCTCGCGGTCATTCTGCTGCTTAACGTCCAATACCTGGAATATGGTAGCTCCGCTCTCTCCAACTGTGAAACTTCCAAACTCGGTATAGATATTCGGCTCAGCCACTCCTCTCTGGTTACATATATTCTTAATCTGTGAGATTACCTCCTCTGTCATATACTCGTAATCGTAATCCTCAACAAGGGAACTCTTTGTAGGGAATCCGCCTCCGATGTTGAGTGAATCCAAATCCGGGCAGACCTGCTTAAGATCACAATATACGTTTACGCACTTTGCAAGTTCGTTCCAGTAATATGCGTTATCCTTAATACCTGTATTGATAAAGAAGTGAAGCATTTTGAGTGTGAACTTGGTGCTTTTGGCAATCTTATCTTTGTAGAAAGGAACAATGTCGGAGTAACGGATTCCAAGTCTTGAGGTATAAAACTCAAACTTAGGTTCCTCCTCTGATGCAATCCTTATTCCCATCTGACACTTGCCGTTTATGGTTTTGTCAAACTCATCAAACTCGCTCATATTGTCCAGAATAGGGATGATGTTATTCCAGCCGTCATTGCACTTTGCAGCTATGTTCTCAATGTAGAGATCCTTCTTGTATCCGTTGCATATAATCTGAATGTCTTTCTTAATCAGACCCTCTTCATAAAGGGAGTCAACCAGGTTAAAATCAAAGGCAGAAGAGGTTTCCAGGTGGATATCGTTCTTTAGAGCCTCCTGCAAAACAAAGGCAAAGTGGGAGCTTTTGGTGCAGTAGCAGTAGTGGTATGAACCCTTGTAATCTACTTTTGCCATTGCCACGTTGAAGAGCCTCTTGGCCCTCTGAATCTGACTGGAGATTTTTGGCAGATAGGTGATTTTTAACGGCGTTCCGTACTGGTCAATGACATCCATCATAGGAATATCGTGAAAATAGAGATTACCGTCTTCTACTCTGAATTCGGCCTGTGGCCAATCAAAAGTTTGCTCAACCAGATTAATGTACTTGTTCTTCATTTTGCAAATCTAACTTAGTTACATTAGAAAAAATTAACAAATCCAACTCACTCGGATTTATAAGCAGGTGCAAATATATTCATTATTACAATTATTAAATAGTTTTTGAGTAATTTTGGGCCATATTTATGAGAAAAACTCCTAAAATATTGCTCTATGCGGTTGCAACACTTATTGCAGCCTCTTGCAGTATGACCAGGAATCTCCCTGAGGATCAATCTATTCTGGTTAAAAACAATGTAGAATTCAATGGAGATAAGCCGGAAGAGCTTCAAGACCTCAAGAAGTACATAAAACAGAGTCCTAAAAACGGCATATTCGGCTGGCAGCCAGGTGTTGCGCTCTATAACTCAGCCAACGGCAAGGGAAAACTGTGGGACAAGATAGCAAGGGGAATGGGACGCGAGCCTCTTATTTTTGATGAGGACCTTGTGGCAAGTTCAGTTAAGAACATGCTCAACCACATGGAGTTCCAGGGTTTTTACAACTCCACAATTAACACCTCCGTAGAGAAGAACAATAAGAAGACAACGGTTAACTACTATGTGACTCCGGGAAAGAGATATATCATAGATACCGTTACTTACAGCGTTGAGGATGTTGATCTTATGGACCTTCTCTCTGCAAATCAGAAGGGGACTCTGGTTAAGAGAGGGGAGTTTCTCTCAGAAAACATATTGGACAAGGAGTCTGAACGTCTGGCTAAAATATTCAGAAATTCAGGCTATTACGGCTTTGACAAGAACTTCTTCTTCTTTACCGGAGATACACTCTCTCATAATGACAAATCACATCTGGATATCTCAATTAAGGAGTACAGAAGAACTGAAAAGAGTGAGGATGCACGCCCTCACAGAGTATTTGAGTTTGATTCTGTTATAATAAGCGCCAACCGTACCTTCCTTCAGAGCGCATCTACCATAAGGTCAGAACTCCAGATGGATTCTGAAACGCTGGCAAGAAGAGACTCGCTTCTGAGGGTTTGGAGAACAAGAATAGATACCGTAAAATATAAGAATATCAACCTTGTAGAGTTCCAGGGCTCTCCTAATCTGGTACGCAAAAAGGTGCTTAACAGACTCAATCTTATTAAGCCGGGAACTCAGTATGACGAGAGAGTGGTGGAGAATACATACTCCAGATTTGCCTCTGTAAATCTGTTCAATACGGTAAACATTCAACAGGAGGAGTCCTCTCCTTCAAAGGTAAAGACCTCTATCTCCCTGCAGGCAGGGGCGTTACAGGGGTACAAGTTAAACCTTGAGGGTTCTACAAACTCCAACTCACTGCTGGGTCTCTCTCCTGCAATCTCATACTTCCACAAGAACCTCTTTAACGGTGCGGAACTCTTCACTATCAGTCTGATGGGAGATTTCCAGTTCAAACTGAGACATAAATCCCAGCATTCTCTGGAATTTGGTGCAAGCACCTCCCTGGATATTCCTAAATTCCTCTTTGCTCCGGATAGTTGGTTCCACTCTGCTACCCTTCCGCACACGGAACTGAATGCCTCAATTAACTATCAAACCCGCCCGGAGTACAGAAGAAACATTATATCAGGAAGATTCGGATATACCTGGAGCATAAGGCGTAAGCTGCAGTTTAAGATATCTCCGGTTCAGGCCAATATCATTAAGATATACGATATTGATTCTATCTTCTATGCATGGCTTTCAGATCCTTTCTTAAAGGAGTCATACAGAAGTCACTTTGATTTGGGAACGGGAGCAAGTATCTACTATACCTCAGACCCTGCAAGCAATCCCGTTCACAACTACTTCTATATAAAGTACCGTATAGATTTGGCAGGCAATGTATTGAGTCTTTTCAACTCTTCAATGAAGAAGAACGAGGATGGGGAGCATCTTATCTGGAAAACTCCTTACTCTCAATATCACAGACACGAACTCTCTGCAGTTTATACAATTAAATTTGGTAAAGATCCCAGCCACATGGTTGCATTCAGAGTATTGGGAGGCATGGGAAAAGGATACGGCAACTCACACATGCTGCCGTTGGAGAAGCTCTTCTGGGGCGGCGGCGCCTACGATATGAGAGGCTGGCAATCAAGAACTTTAGGCCCGGGGTCTGCTCCAAGAGATACCGCCTATACGATTCCAAACCAGACTGGAGACATCAAACTTGAGGCAAACGTTGAGTACCGTTTCCCAATGTTCTGGATTCTGAAAGGGGCTCTATTTGCAGATGCCGGAAACGTCTGGACATTTGACCACTCTAAAAAATTAAAAGACGGTGAGATAGACAAGAGGGGAGTCTTCCGCACAAGCGATTTCTACAAGCATATTGCCTTGGATTGGGGAGTAGGTGCTAGATTGGATCTGACCTTTGCTATAATACGTCTGGATCTCGGTTTTAAAACATTTAACCCGGCCACATCCCAATGGAATGGACCGGGTAGGTGGTTCAAAAAGAACAACTTCCAATTTAACTTTGGTATAGGTTATCCGTTCTGATTATTCAAAGTCCATATAGCCAAAGAACTCCGGAGTATGATATCTCGGAGCAGGGGTTCCTATAGGGTTCCAGGTAAGATAGTGAGGGGAGAACATCTTGTCTCCGCATTTGTAGACATTTGCTCTTACTCTCTTTCCCTTTACGCAGTCAACACCCTTATCCGTAAGCAGATCCCAAGGAACTGCAATAATCATATACCATTCAATATCACCCTCTTTTGAAACTCTCTCTCCAAAGGCTTCACGTCCCAGGGTAGAAAAGCGGCGGATTCTCTTCCTCTGCTCCACGGTAAGGCGTACTCTATCCTTGCTGGTCTGCCCCATCCCAACAATTCCGCAACCTACGCAGTTCATCTCTATGTTGTAGTAGATACCGTTGGAACTATCCGGAATTATAAAGAGTTCCATACAGTCATCCGTCCAAGGCATAGCAACAGAATCATCGTCAAAAGCGGCACGGACCTCTTTTTCAGCCACTTCATATCTTATGTAGAGATACTTCTCAGAGTACATAATTTTGAATGAGGCCTTTGGCTCATACCCGTTGTTTCTCTCAGGCCAGTTCACAACATTAATGGGGTGGCTTTCCATTTCTGTGAACTTTGAGTTAATCTCAGCCATATCAGGCATCTCATTCTCAAAGGAGACAAACTTTACCTTGGCAACTTTGTTATTATCCATACCGTCCATAAATGAAAAACTTCCGGCCCCGCAGAGGAAAACTGCAAGAACCGGAAGCATTATAAGTTTAAAATTTAATTTCATTCGAACTTATATTTTACGAAAAGCTCTATTGCCTGATATTCAGCCATACCGAGCTTATCAAATATAACAGCCGTATTGTGGTTTCTCTCCTCGGCTCTCATCCAGAACTCTCTCTCGTCTGAACCAGGGAAGAGAGGGTAGTCCTTCTGAGACTGATGGCGGAAGATTGCATCTCTCTTAATCTTAACCTCCTCCGGGCTAAGCGGTACGGCCATCTCAGCCTCTGCAACATCCCACTCCTGCCATGCGCCTCTGTACATCCAGATGCGGCAATCCTTAAACCAAGCCTCTTTTCTCAGCTCCTCGCAAGCCTTAATGACTGAGAGGAAGCATACTCTGTGAGTTCCATGAGGATCTGAAAGGTCACCTGCAACGAAGATCTGATGAGGCTTAACTCTCTTGAGAAGTCTCTTAACTATCTCAATATCCTCTTTTCCAAGAGGTTTCTTCTTTACTCCACCAGTCTCATAGAACGGAAGTGAGAGGAAGTTTACATGGTCGTCCGGAATTCCGAGGAAACGGCATGCAGAACGAGCCTCAGAGCGGCGGATGTAAGTCTTTATGTCTCTTACCTCCTTAGGATCTGCCTGTCCCGGATGCTTCTTAGCGAGCTCTTTCTGAACGCTTCTTAAGAACTTGGTAGACTTGTTACGGTCAATTCCAAGAAGGTCTGCACTCTCACGGATGAAGTCCAGATATCTTACAACATCGTGGTCAAACACTGCAATGTTTCCGCTGGTCTGATAAGCAAGATGAATATCATGACCCTGCTGAGAGAGTCTTGCAAGTGTACCTCCCATAGAGATTACGTCATCATCCGGGTGAGGTGAGAAGACTACAACTCTCTTAGGATAAGGGAGTTTACGCTCAGGACGGGTAGAATCGTCTGTGTTTGGTTTTCCGCCCGGCCAACCGCTGATGATATGCTGGAGATCATTGAAAACCTTAATGTTAATCTGGCTTGCAGGTCCCTTCTCTGTAATAAGTGAAGCCATAAGGTTGTCATTGTAATCTCTGTCTGTGAGTTTCAAAATAGGCTTGTTGAGCTTCTTGCAGAGCCAGAAAACAGATTTGCGGATCATATAAGGGGTCCACTCAATCTTGTCTGTAAGCCATGGAGTCTCAATTCTGGTAAGATTTACTGAAGCGGCTTTGTCTATGTAAATCTTTACGTTAGGGTGCTCCTGAAGATAAGAAGCCGGAACCATAGGGTTAACGTCACCCTCAACAATCTTCTTAATCTTAGGTGCGCTTCCCTCGCCCCATGCAAGGAAGTATATCTTCTTGGCTTTGAGGATAGTACCAACGCCCATGGAGATTGCGTAGTAAGGTACGTCATTAACGCCGAAGAACTCACTTGCGGATGAAACTCTTGTGGTATAGTTAAGCGTAATCTTTCTGGTAGGTGAGTTGTAAGGGGAGCCCGGCTCGTTCATTGCCATACTGCCTGTAATAACCATATCCAGACCGCCGGCCTTCTCTATCTCCTTCTCATACTGAGCGCAATACTCGTATGAATTGTCTCTCTTCTGGCTGTCAATGAAGTGGAGGTTCTGCTTAGGAGCGTCTGTATCATCCAAAAGGCACTCCTTGAGGAATCTGTAGTGGCTCTGAAGTTCGTTCCTATCCAACGGATAGTAGTCATCCATTCCGAACACCTCTATATTCTTAAAGCTCAGCTTCTTTGCTTTAACAGCAGCAACGAAGTCATCATAAACCTGCAGGCAGGCTGATGATGCTGCAAGAGCCATCACCAATTTTTTACCCTGTTTTGCCTTCTCCTTAGACTGACGGATAACATCCTCAACAATCAACTTGGAAGCCTCCTTCTGATCGTTGAAGATAGTTACCGGTATCTTCTCATACCTCTTTGAAAAATCTGATGTTAGATGCATTTTACTCTATTCTATTTTTGTTATTTACTAATTTCCACGATAGTTTTTCTCAATGTAACAAGCTCACCTAAAAGCTTATCCATCAAATCCAACGGCAACATATTGGCTCCGTCTGACTTTGCCTCTTTAGGATTCGGATGGGTCTCCATAAAGAGTCCGTCTGCTCCAACTGCTACGCCCGCCTTGGCCAGATAGGGGATAAGTTCAGGCTCTCCGCCGGTTACTCCGCTCTCCTGGTTAGGTCTTTGGAGAGAGTGTGTCACATCCAGAACTACAGGCACTCCAAAGCGCTGCATCTTTGGGATTGATCTGAAATCCACAACCAGATCAGAATAACCGAACTGGCTGCCGCGCTCGGTGAGCATAACGTTTTCGTTACCGCTCTCCTTAACCTTCTGCAGTGCGAACCTCATTGACTCCGGAGAGACAAACTGTCCCTTCTTGATATTGACCACTTTACCCGTTGCAGCCGCTGCCTGAAGCAGTTCCGTCTGACGGCATAAAAATGCAGGAATCTGAAGAACGTCAATACCGTATGAAGCGGCCATTGCAGCCTCTTCAGCACTGTGAATATCAGTTACAACCGGAATCTGAAGCTCCTCCCTTATAGACTTTAAAAGTGAAAGTCCCTCTTTGTCTCCTATACCGGTAAAAGAGGAGAGTTTGCTTCTGTTTGCTTTCTTATATGAGGCCTTAAAGATAAACGGCACCTTGTGCTTTTCCGTCAGAGACTTCAGACGCTCTGCAATAGAACGTGTAATCTCCTCACCTTCAATAACACAGGGACCCGCCATCAGGAAGAACATCCCGTTATTATAATCTTTAAGAAACTCTATATTTTTCATCGGCCGCAAATATAAGAAAATTGGGTTAGTAATTGTATTTCTTCCAAAGAAGATTTAAGCGTCTGCGTATCTCTTGCTCGGGTTTATTGTCAGATGGGTCGTATATCTTGGTTCCGCTTATCTCCTCAGGCAAAAACTCCAGGTCTGCAAAGTTGCCTTCAAAATCGTGAGCATACTTATATCCCTGATGGTAACCCAGTTCCTCCATCAGTTTGGTAGGGGCATTGCGAAGATGGAGAGGAACTGAAAGGTCTCCCGCATCTGAAACCATACCCAGAGCGGTATCTATCGCCATATATGCGGAATTGCTCTTTGGGCTGGTAGCCAGATAGATGGCGCACTCTGAGAGAGGTATTCTTCCCTCCGGCATTCCAATTTGCTGAACCGCCGCAAAGGTAGACTGCGCAAGCAGCAGTGCGTTAGGATTGGCAAGCCCAATATCTTCAGCAGCAAGTATTACCATACGGCGTGCAATGAAGAGGGGATCCTCTCCGCCCTTTATCATCCTTGCCAGCCAATATACCGCCCCATTAGGATCAGACCCTCTCAAACTCTTTATAAATGCGGAGATTATATCATAATGCTGCTCGCCGTTCTTATCGTAGAGAGCCATATTCTCCTGCAGCCTCTCCTTTACAAGTTCATTAGTTATCACGATAGGTTCCCCATCCAGAGTGCTGTTTGTTATGATATCCAGCACATTAAGAAGCCTGCGCGCATCTCCGCCGCTATATCTGAAGAGAGCCTCCTTCTCCTTCACCTCAATTTTCAGAGAGGAGAGATATGGGTCCTTCTTTATTGCATTTTTGAGGAGTTTTTCCAGATCTTCCGCCGTAAGTTCCTTTAAAACAAAGACTTGACATCGTGAAAGAAGAGGGGAGTTTACCTCAAATGAGGGGTTCTCCGTTGTGGCTCCTATCAGTATGATTGTACCATCCTCAACCGCTCCCAAAAGCGCATCCTGCTGCCCCTTGTTAAAGCGGTGAATCTCATCTATGAAGAGGATAGGTGTTTTGGTGTTGAAGAGGTTCAGTTTTGCCTTCCCGATAACCTCTCTGACCTCCTTAACGCCTGAACTGACGGCAGATAGGGTGTAGAAAGCGCGGTCCAATTTCTTGGATATAATATGAGCCAGAGTAGTCTTTCCAACGCCCGGAGGGCCCCAAAGTATGAAAGACGATAGGTTTCCGCTCTCTATCATATTTCTCAAAACGGAACCTTTGCCCACAAGATGCTGTTGGCCAACATAATCCTCAAGGCTTTCCGGTCTGATTCTCTCCGCCAGCGGTATTCTAATATCTGAACTCATCTCCAAGATTTTTAAGGCGCACAAATTTACACATTTCATCTCTTAGATGAAAATGGATGAAATTTGTTAAATTTGCCTTGAATAGTGTATCCGGTTATGAATGAAAAAAAGACGGTTCTGGAGAAGATAGGGGAATACCTCTCATTGAAAAGGTACCTTGCCAACCAGGAGGCGGTAGTGGCAAACGTTTCAGACAGCGTATCTTTCAAAGGTGCCAACCTGTGGGCATTGGTTTTTGCAATTCTGATTGCATCACTGGGCCTGAATATGAACTCCACTGCGGTAATCATAGGCGCCATGCTTGTTTCACCGCTTATGGCTCCTATAATCGGCATGGGTCTGGCCGTTGGAACCAATGATTTTGAACTGCTTAAGAACTCCTTTAAGAACTACCTGATTGCAACTGTTATCTCTCTTATCACAGCCACGCTCTATTTTGCAATCACTCCTTATCACGGAGCTCAGAGTGAGCTGCTTGCACGTACCTCTCCAACTCTCTACGATGTGCTTATAGCTCTCTGCGGCGGTGCAGCAGGCTTTATTGCGCTGACAACCAACGAGAAGGGGAATATAATCCCTGGTGTAGCCATTGCTACTGCCCTTATGCCGCCGCTCTGTACCGCCGGGTTCGGTATTGCCTCATTGAGCCTAAAATACTTCTTGGGAGCCTTCTACCTATACTTCATTAATTCTGTATTCATTGCCCTTGCAACTTTCTTTGGCTCAAGGCTTTTGCAGTTTGAGAAGAAGACCCTGAAAGACCGCAAAAGATACCTTAAGGCCAAGAGGTCCATAATTCTGATTGCAGTTCTTACAATAGTTCCGGCTGCAATTATGACCGTCAATATCATAAGAGAGAGTATCATCAAGAGCAGCATAGAGAACTTTGTAGCCAAAGAGATGAGATTCCACGGCGCCCAGATAATCTCCCAGGATATTGATAAAGAGAATATGAGAATAACTCTGGCTGCCGTTGGGCGTGAGATTTCAAATGAAGAGATAAAGAAGGCGGAGGAGGCTCTGAGCGGCTACGGTTTGAGCAGTTACTCTGTTAAGGTTATACAGGGCTCAATATCAGACAGTCTGGATGCTTTAAGGCAGTTCAGCTCATTCAACAACAAGAATGATGATCTGAATCTGACGCTTCAGCACCAGAGCGCTGAGATTGAGAAGTTAAGACAGAGGCTGGGCAAATATACAAAGTATGAGCCACTTACAAAGAAACTGATTGGTGAGATGCAGGCACTGTACCCGGAAGTCTCTACAATAAGCATATCTCCGGCAATCGAGAGCGGAAAGGATACCAATGACATTGAGCGTTATGTCTCCGCAGTTGTTACATTCTCAAAACAGCCAACTCTTGGTATGGTAGATCTCAAGAAAATGGAGGAGTTTATAAAGAAGAGGGCTGAGGCAGATTCTGTTGTACTGATTATAAGGCACTAATACTATTTAACATAATATAAATTGTATGACAACTAAAAAACTGAAACTCAACAAACCTGCTGTTCTGGTTGTGGATATGCTCAACGACTTTGTAACCGGCGCACTTGGATGTGACCGCGGAAGAGCAATTGTCCCTGCTACTGCAAAACTTTTGGATGCTGCACGCAAGAAAGGCGTTCCTGTAATCTTTTGCAATGACTGCCACATCAAAGGCATTGACCGTGAACTGAAACTCTGGGGAGATCACGCAATTAAGGGAACCAAAGGCGCTGAGGTTATTCCTGAACTCAAACTCTGTAAAAAGGATTACGTAGTTCCTAAACGCCGTTACAGCGGCTTCTTCCAGACAGATTTGGATATTCTCCTTAAGGAGCTGGGCGTTAAGACCGTTATAATGACCGGTTTGCACGCTCATATGTGTGTAAGACACACCTCTGCAGACGCCTACTGCCTTGGATATGACGTAGTTGTAGCAAAAGAAGCAACAGATTCCTTTACTGAGGAGGATTACAAGATTGGTATTGCATACCTTAAAACCTGCTACGGTGCAGACGCTTACAGCAACAAGGAGCTTATAGCTGCATTCTAAAATATGAGCAGAAAAAGAAATAAGGAGAAGATAATCATTGAAAATGTGAGCATTGAGGCCGTTGCCGCTGAGGGTAATGGCCTTGCTCATATTGACGGAAAGGTTCTCTTTGTACCTAAGTGCGTTCCAGGAGACGTTGTAAACGTGCAACTTACACGCAAACGTAAAGGCTTTATGCAGGGAAACGTAATTGAAATGGTTAAGGAATCTCCAATCCGTCAAAAGCCATTCTGTCCTCACTACGGAATTTGCGGAGGCTGTACCTGGCAATCTCTTCCTTATGATAAACAGCTGGAATTCAAGCAGCAGCAGGTCTATGACCAGCTCACCAGGATAGGGCACCTTACCCTACCCTACCTATCCCCTATCTTAGGAAGCGAGAAGACTCGATATTACCGCAATAAACTGGAATACACCTTCTCTGACCGCCGTTGGCTCTTTGACAGCGAGCGTTTTAACGAAAACGGAGAAGAGAGGCACTTCACTCAAGAGGAACTGTGCGGTCTTGGTTTCCATATTCCTCAGATGTTCAGCAAAGTGCTGGATATCAAAGAGTGCCGCCTGCAGAGAGAGCCATCCAACAAGATACGCCTCTTTGCAAAGGATTACGCAATAAATCATAATCTGCAATTCTTTGATTTATACAACCATACAGGGCTCCTAAGAAACCTTGTGGTACGCACCTCTTCTACCGGAGAGATAATGGTAATACTTGTAATAGGAGCCAAAGAACTCTCACAAGTTAAGGAGATGCTTGCTGCCATCCGGGAGAACTTCCCGGAAATCACCTCCCTTTGGTATGTTGTAAACAACAAGGCCAATGACAGTTACAATGACTGCCCTATTCACCTATTCTCCGGAAAGGAGTTCATAACAGAGCAGATGGAGGATATCTCCTTCAGAATTGGCCCTAAGTCTTTCTATCAGACAAACTCAGAGCAGGCCTACAGATTGTACTCCGTAGTCAGGGAATTTGCAGATCTTAAGGGAGATGAGATTCTCTATGACCTCTATACCGGCACCGGAACAATTGCCCTATTCCTGGCAAAAAGAGCGAAAAAGGTTGTGGGTATTGAGTATGTTGAGGAGGCTATTGCTGATGCAAAGATGAATGCAAAGGAGAACGGAATAAAGAACTCCGTTTTCTATGCTGGAGATATGAAAGACGTTTTGAATGAGGAGTTTATAGAGAAGAACGGCAAGCCGGACGTAATAGTTCTGGACCCTCCGAGGGCGGGCATTCATCCATCCGTTGCACAGGTTGTTCTTAAGGCTGCCCCAAAGAGAATTGTCTATGTAAGCTGCAATCCGGCATCTCAGGCAAGGGATCTTGAGACTCTCTGTAAGAACTACACTATCAGTAAGGTACAGCCTGTAGATATGTTCCCTCACACTCAGCACGTGGAGAACGTGGTTCTGCTTGAGAGTCTATAAATGTTAATTTTGTAAAAACACACCCATAATGGCGGACGAAAAAATAATATTCTCAATGAACGGTGTGGGGAAGATTCTCCCTCACAACAACAAAGTGATTCTCAAAGATATATACCTCTCATTCTTCTACGGAGCAAAGATTGGTATCATAGGTCTTAACGGCAGCGGTAAATCTACACTGCTTAAGATTATTGCAGGAGTTGAAACCAACTATCAGGGAGAGGTTGTATGGGCGCCCGGCTACTCCGTGGGTTATCTGGAGCAGGAGCCACAGATGGATCCAGACAAGACCGTTCTTGAGGTTGTGCAGGAGGGAGTTCAGGAGGTTATGGATCTTCTTAACGAGTTCAATGAGATCTCTGCAAAGTTCTGTGAACCAATGGATGACGATCAGATGAACAAACTGATGGAACGTCAGGGAGAACTTACGGAGAAGATAGACCATTGTGACGGTTGGGAGATAGATTCCAAACTGGAGCGTGCAATGGATGCTCTGCAGTGTCCGCCTTCAGATGCAAAGATTGCCACCCTATCCGGAGGTGAGAGAAGAAGAGTTGCGCTTTGCCGTCTGCTACTTCGCCAGCCTGATGTGCTGCTTTTGGACGAGCCTACCAACCACCTTGATACTGAGAGTATTCTCTGGCTTGAGGCTCACTTAAGACAGTATAAGGGAACCGTAATTGCCGTAACTCATGACCGTTACTTCCTAGATAATGTTGCAGGCTGGATTCTGGAACTTGACCGCGGAGAGGGAATTCCTTGGAAGGGCAATTACTCCTCTTGGTTGGACCAGAAAACCAAGCGTTTGGAGATGGAGGAAAAGACGGAGAGCAAACGCAGAAAGACTCTTCAGAGGGAGTTGGAGTGGGTTAGAATGGCTCCTAAAGCCCGCCAGGCCAAGCAGAAAGCCCGTTTGGGCGCATACGAGAAACTGGCCTCTGCAGACACAAAGGAGAAGGAGGCTAACCTTGAAATCTATATTCCTAACGGACCTCACCTTGGCAATAAAGTAATTGAATTCCATGATGTTAGCAAAGCCTACGGAGACAAGCTTCTCTTTGAGCATCTGAACTTTGTACTGCCGCCTGCAGGAATTGTAGGAGTGATTGGTCCTAACGGTGCCGGTAAAACCACCCTATTCCGTCTGATTATGGGAATTGAGAAACCGGACAGCGGAACAATTGAGATTGGAGAGACTGTAAAGATTGCTTACGTAGATCAGCAGCATAAGAGCATAGATCCGGATAAGACGGTATATCAGACCATTGCAGGAGATTCAGAGTGGGTAAAACTTGGCAACCGTGAGATTAACGCCCGCGGTTGGGTTTCACACTTCAACTTCTCCGGAGCAGACCAGGAAAAACTCTGCGGTATACTCTCCGGCGGTGAGAGAAACCGCCTCCATCTTGCCCTTACTCTTAAGGATGAGGGTAACGTTCTGTTATTGGACGAGCCAACCAATGACGTGGATGTCAATACCATACGAGCATTGGAGGAGGGCTTGGACAACTTTGCTGGATGTGCAGTTGTAGTAAGCCATGACCGTTGGTTTTTAGATAGAATTGCAACCCACATTCTTGCCTTTGAGGGTGACAGCCAGGTTGTTTTCTTTGAGGGTAACTACCAGGAGTATGAGGAGAACCGCAAGATGCGTCTTGGCAATGAAGAGCCTAAGAGATTCAAGTACAAGAAGTTGATGGAATAATATGGAGAGTCTTAACAGTGCAAACATAGTTGCGCCTGCAACGGTTCCGGGAACCGGAGCGGTGGGTATCATAAGGGTATCCGGTGCGGATGCCATAACCATTGCCTCCGCCATATTCAAGCCAGCCAAAGGCAACCGTTCCACCAAGGCAACTCTCAAGAACACAGACTCCTACAAACTTACTTTCGGACGCATTACAGAGGGAGAGAAACTCATTGACGAGGTTCTTGCAGCCATATTCCGCGCTCCCAACTCCTACACCGGAGAGAACGCAGTTGAGATCTACTGCCACGCCTCCTCCTTCATAATGAACAAGATACAGATGCTGCTCCTAAACACGGCATCTAAATTATTCAAAGATAAAACCATATCAGCTCCTCTAAGGATGGCGGAACCGGGAGAGTTTACCAAGCGTGCTTTCCTTAACGGTAAGATGGACCTTGCTCAGGCAGAGGCGGTTGCAGACCTTATAGCATCTGAGACAGAGGCCTCTCACAGCATTGCAATGAACCAGATGAGAGGAGGTTTCTCCAAGGAACTCAGGGCAATGAGAGAGTCACTGCTTAACCTCTGTGCCCTTGTAGAGTTGGAACTGGACTTCTCAGAAGAGGATGTGGAATTTGCAGACAGAAAACATCTTACCGCCCTTTTAGAGAATATCCATAAAAAGATTAATGAGCTATCCTCCTCATTTGCAGATGGAAACGCCATTAAAAACGGTATCCCTGTTGCCATTGTAGGTGCAGTCAACACAGGTAAAAGTAGCCTGCTCAACCTCTTGGTTGGGGAGGAGAGAGCCATTGTTTCCCCTATTCAGGGAACCACCAGAGATACCATTGAGGATAATGTAAACATAGCGGGTACCCTATTCCGTTTCATAGATACCGCCGGCATACGTAACACCACGGAAACCATTGAGATGATGGGAATTGAGCGCACCTGGCAAAAGCTCAAGGAGAGCTCGGTCATCATTCTGGTTACAGATGCAACGAGAGAGAATACCATACTCCCTTCTCTGAAATCCATCACAGAGAAGAGAAGGAAAGAGCAGAAACTCATTGTTGTTGCAAACAAGTGTGACATGCTGGTAAGCCCAAGAAAAGCCCTTGAGCAAAAGATAAAAGAGTATTGCAAAAAGCTGAAACTCACCGGTGTTGCGGTTATCTGCACATCACTTAAGAAAGAGAGAGAGGAATCTAAAAAGAGTATCAACCACCAGCTTTCACTCTATGAAAAGGGCTTCCTTTCCAATCTTCAGGGCAAGACCTACGTAACCAATTTACGTCATTATCAGGCGCTTAAAGATGCAGAAGTCTCCATTGAGAGAGTAATGGAGGGCATCACAATCAACCTCCCTACTGACCTGCTTGCTCAAGACCTCCGCCAGGCCACGGATGACCTTGGAAGCATCATAGGAGAGATCTCCTCCCAGGAAATCCTCTCCCACATCTTCTCCCACTTCTGCATCGGAAAGTAGATTCTGCGTGGTCAAACGCTGACTGGATTCGTAAGAAAAAAGAATACAACAAATAGTTAATTTAATGAATATGACAGAATGGGATAAGATGCAGAAGCATCAGATATACAATGATTTTGATGCAGATTTGTTCGACCTGAGAGTTGAAGCAAAAAAGTTGTTTAAAGAGTTTAACCGTACCGAGGACGAAGAAACCGAACGTCGTCAGGACATCATGCGAAGGCTCTTCAAAAAAA
>JAGDBO010000013.1 GCA_017959005.1 Bacteroidales bacterium
GTTAGGGGCGCACTTAATGGTATAGCGGCCGTCTACGTTCGTACTTGTTCCGGTCTTAGTGCCCTTTACAAGAACTGTTGCACCAACAACCGGCTCACCGTTTTGATCGGTGACCTTTCCGCTAACATTTACATTCTGTGCGAAAATCTGTCCAATAGACAGCATAGCTGCCAACAGGAAAGCAACGCCCAGACGTAGATGTCTGTTAGTTTTTGTTTGATTGAACATAGTTAATTTTTATTTGGTTAAAGTGTTTAATTGCTTTTTGGTCTAAAAATAACGGCTCAAAATTATATAATATTTCTGACAAATCATAATAAATGATGCAAAAAATGCATTTTTCGTTGCATCCTTTAACTACTTTCTAATCTTATAGCCGCGGTAAGCGTACCACATTATTACCAGGAAACATGGCAAAGCTATGAGGTATGCATACTGAATTGACTGAGCCGGAGTAAGTCCTGTTGAGTTCTGAAGGAAGTCCTTCAAAAGTCCGAAGAGGAACGGAATAACGGCACCGCCAAAGATTGTAACTACCAGTAGTCCAGCACCTTTCTTGGTGAACTTGCCAAGGTCCGCCATAGCCAGAGGCCATATAGCAGGCCACATAAGAGAGCAAGCCAAAGCCATGGTAAAGAGGAACCAAACAGAAAGTCTTGCAGGTACAAAGAGTGAGCAAAGGGTTCCCACAACAGCAATCCAGGCGCAAATCTTAAGGGCACTCTCCTGAGAAAGTCTCTTAGGAATGAGCAGAATACCGCAGAGGTAACCTATTACCATACCTATAGAAGGGAGCCAAGGGTAGAGCTCCGGGTTAGGTAGGTTAAGTGTACTTGCCAGATCTACAGGGGTTTGCAAAGCCAAAGTCTCAACTCCTACATATAAGAATAGTGTGAGACAGCCGTAAACCAGGTGAGGGAACTGCCAGATTGAGGTCTTGCCGGCTGCGTAAGGGCAATCCTCCTCGTGGCCCTCCTCCTCTCCTTTAGCCTTTATCTCCTCAAGCGGAGCAAAGAGAACGAGGATACCCAGAATGAAGAAGATGGCCGCAATTACGTAGAACGGTTTGATGATATCACCAACCTGAGCATCTCCTATGGATTTACCAATCAACCATGCAAGGAACAGAGTAGCAATAGGATAGGCAAGTTTATTGCAAATTCCCATTATGCTTATTCTCTTGGCGCCGGTCTCCATAGGACCTAAGATGGTAATATAAGGATTAATGGCCGCCTGCAGCACGGTATTTCCCAAACCGCTTATGAATGAAGCAATTAGGAAGAGTACCAGACATTTGATTCTTACGTTTGCAGCAACAATGCCGCCCTCCATATTAGCCTCTGCAATCTTAGCAGGCCATACAAAGAGAAGGAACGCTGCGGTGAAAATCAAAAACGAGAGGGCCATCGTCTTCTTGTAACCAATCTTCTTAATAATACTTCCTGCCGGATAACCGAAGATGAGGAAGGAGGAGAAGGTTACAAAGAGAATAAGGTAGGAGGCACCTCCGGAGACATTGAGAGAGGACTTCAGAAGCGGAATAAGATATCCGTTCAGTCCCAATGCAAAACCTACTGCAAAGAACATAAATCCTATGCAGGCCAACGGAATTACATAATTAGGTTTCCTTGTTTGTGTCATAAAAACTACTTATTGAATTGTTATTTTTCCTCTTTTTGAGGGGGAGCCGCCGCAGCTGCGAGGAACTCCTCCATTTTCACTGAAGGTATTATTTTAGTCCCGATAGGGAGATAGAAAAGCCTCTCCTTCAGTTGGTTGGAGAGATGCTTGTTGTTTTTCAGCCTCATACTGTCCTTCTCTGTGGTGATAACGGCAGCCTCTTTTTGCCTCTGTGCCATTGCCTCAATTGAGCGAATATTTGAACGGCTGAAATTGTGATGATCTTGAAATTTCTGAATCTCCACTATTTGGTGGGTGGTGCCCAGCTGGGAGCGGAAAAGGGTGTCATCTGCAATACCGGTGAAAGCCACTGCGAACTTTGAGTAGATATAGCGCATATCGCAAATCTCCGGGAAGACGGGTTGGGCCGCTTCAAAAAGTGTAGTGGAAAAGTAGATCCTCTGTTTTTCACTGATTTTAAGCGAATTGCGCCAGATCTTCTCCTGTTCTGCCGTAACCTCCAGCCCTCTCTCTTCATCAATATTACCATCATAATACCTGAAGTCCGGAGACTTTGTAATAATCACCGCCTCTGCCCTTTTTGCCTGTGAAGGGAGGTCTCTTAAGTGCCCTATCGGGAGAAGATTATCTCCCGCGATGGTTTTATTGTAGTTAACCAGCAGCACGTTGAAGGAGGGTATCACCTTTCTGTACTGGTAGGCGTCATCCAGGATGACAAGGTTGGCCCCCATCTCCTCTACCACTTTGTGAATGGCATAGTTGCGGTCTTTGCAGACGGCAACTATTATCTCCGGGAACTTCCTCTTTATCTGCAATGGCTCATCTCCGCAGAGAGTGAAGTCATCTGTGGTTTCCACCAGGTGGAAGCCTTTGCTCTTGCGTTTGTATCCTCTTGAGATTACAGCCAGACGGTACTTCCCTCTCAGCTCACGGACAACCATCTCAGTATGAGGGGTTTTACCCGTACCGCCTACCGTGATGTTACCTAGAGAGATAACGGGTATACTGAAACGTTCTCCCTTCAGTATACCCTTATCATATAACTTGTTCCTTATCACTAATGTGAGCCAATAAGGAAAGAGTAGTGTCTTGCTTGCCAGTCCTAGTTGTGACATATAGATGCAAATGTACTAAAAAAATGCATCCTTGATATTCTCATGGAAGACGGAAAAGTCATTCTCCAGTTTTGAAATTGTGATTCTGGCATAAAGCTGAGTGGTCTTAATGCTGGAGTGACCGAGTATCTGGCTTACGCTTTCCAGAGACATTCCGTTGTTGAGAGCCATGGTAGCAAAGGTGTGACGGGCACAGTGGAATGAGATTTTCTTGTCTATTCCACAGGCACGAACAACATCTTTTAGCTTGTCATTCAAATAGTTGTAGCACCCCGTCTTAAAGATATGAGGATCTTTGCAGCGCCTTCTTTTTTTCTCATACTTTGTAAGAATTTCTCTTGCAGGTTCAAGCAATTTGATTTGAAAGGGTTTGTTGGTTTTCTGTCTCTTTGAGACAATCCATAAATCACCCTTGTGTTCCACAAGCTGCTCCCTTGTAAGATTTTTTATATCTACATAGGAAAGCCCTGTCCAACAGCTGAATACGAATAAATCGCGAGCAAGGTTTGGAACTTTTCCCTTAAGCGAAACATTCATCATCTGTTGTAACTCACTCTCTGTCAGAAAAGAACGAGCTTTGACATCAGGCGCCAGATGAAAAAGGGCAAAGGGGTTGTTTTTGATGATTCCACGGCTGAATGCAACTGCGGTAAGGCGCTTGAGCGGAATGTGATAAACCCATGCCGTAGAGCGACTTAGCTTGCATTCATCCATAAGATAATTACAGAAATCCGAGATAAAATTCTCGTCCAATTCAGAGAATGAAATGTCCTTTTTTCCTCTGTAACGAATGACAAAATCCTCTAAATGCTTTAGAACGGATTCGTGTTTTTTCAACGTGGAAAAAGAGCGATCTTTTCCCGTTCTGGTCTTGAAATACTCTATTTCCCTCTCATACTCCTTGAGTAGGAAGGGAAGTGAACCTCTTTTACCTCCATAATCGTCTGAGTCATAGGTAATACCGCAACTCTCGCTGCTAATGGTGAAATCGGTAAAAAGGTTATTGAAGTGGAAATAACTGTTCATGGAGCTGGAAATTTTTAGACCAAAATACTAGAAAAAACACTTTAACCAAATAAAAATTAACTATGTTCAATCAAACAAAAACTAACAGACATCTACGTCTGGGCGTTGCTTTCCTGTTGGCAGCTATGCTGTCTATCGGTCAGGTAATAGCACAGAATGTAAATGTTAGCGGAAAGGTCACCGATCAAAACGGTGAGCCGGTTGTTGGTGCAACAGTTCTTGTAAAGGGCACTAAGACCGGAACAAGTACGAACGTAGACGGCCGCTATACCATTAAGTGCGCCCCTAAC
>JAGDBO010000014.1 GCA_017959005.1 Bacteroidales bacterium
CATTATCCCAGGCACCGCCGGAGTTAGCCATAAAGACAGCCAGTACGAATCCGCTGGAAAGACCGCCTGCCAACAGTCCCAAAACGCCTGATACACCGAGCAGTATACCAACAACTATTGGAGCTGCAATTGCAAGCAGTGATGAACCAATCATCTCTCTCTGAGCACTTCTTGTAGAGATCTCTACACAGCGAGCATAATCAGGTTTGCTTGTTCCCTCAAGTATGCCCTTGTCTGATTTGAACTGACGGCGAACCTCCTCAACCATCTTCTGAGCAGCTCTTCCAACAGAACCCATTGTAAGACCGCAGAATAGGAAGGCAAGCATTGCACCTATAAATATACCTACAAGAACTTTAGGGTTCATAAGGTTAACGTCAAACCAGGTCATGAAATCTGAGAAGCCCGCATTGCTGAGTGTGCTTGCGTTCTCTACTTTAAGAGACTCGGTATTAAGGTTTTGTACGGCTGCCTCAAGACCGCTCTTATCTACAACTCTCATAAGGGCAATCTTAATCTCCTCAATATAAGATGCAAGCAGAGCCAGTGCAGTAAGCGCTGCTGAACCAATAGCAAATCCCTTACCAGTTGCTGCAGTTGTATTACCCAGTGCATCAAGCACATCTGTACGGTCTCTTACTTCCGGTTCCAGACCGCTCATCTGAGCATTACCACCTGCGTTATCTGCAATAGGTCCGTAAGCATCTGTAGCCAAGGTGATTCCAAGGGTGGAGAGCATTCCAACAGCGGCAATACCTATTCCGTAAAGACCGAAAGAGAGGTTCTCTTTTGCAAGGAGGTTTGCAGAAAACTCTGTAGCACAGAGATATGAGAGGATGATAGCAATGCCTATCGTGATAACAGGAATGGCAGTGGAGATCATACCGGTTCCAACTCCGTGAATAATAACGGTAGCAGGTCCGGTTACAGCACTCTCTGCAATCTTCTGTGTAGGCTTAAATGAATGAGAGGTGTAATACTCTGTGGTCTTGCCAATTACTACGCCGGCAATAAGTCCTGTCACTACAGAGAATGAGATGCCCAACCAGTGCTCCAAGCCGAGAACATAGAGGATTACAAAGGAGAGAATGGCTATCATCACAGATGAGAAGTTCACTCCACGGCTCAGTGACTTAAGCAGTTGTCCCATTCCGGCACCCTCTCTGGTCTTAACCAGGAATACTCCGAATATGGAGAGGAACACTCCAACAGCTGCAATCAGCATAGGAGCAAAGACTGCCTTGAGCTGCATCTCGGAAGAGCCTATGAAACAGGAGGCTCCGAGTGCTGCGGTTGCAAGGATACTTCCGCAGTAAGACTCGTAAAGGTCTGCTCCCATACCGGCAACGTCACCAACGTTGTCACCAACGTTGTCTGCAATTGTTGCAGGGTTGCGAGGGTCGTCCTCGGGAACGCCCGCTTCTACCTTTCCTACGAGGTCTGCTCCAACGTCTGCAGCCTTGGTGTAGATACCTCCGCCCACTCTTGCAAAGAGCGCCTGAGTAGATGCTCCCATTCCAAAGGTAAGCATAGTGGTTGTTATAATTGTCAGTTTCTGAGAGAGATCTGCAGGGTTAACAAAGTAATCCAGAATCAGATACCACATTGAGATATCCAAAAGTCCCAGTCCCACAACGGTAAGACCCATAACGGCGCCGCTGCGGAAGGCAACCTTAAGACCTCCGTTGAGTGATTTGCGGGCTGCAGAAGCGGTACGCGCAGATGCGTAAGTTGCGGTCTTCATTCCGATGAAGCCTGCCAAACCGCTGAAGAAACCTCCCGTAAGGAATGCGAAAGGCACCCAACCGTTTTGAATTCCAAGACCGTAAGCCAAAAAGGCAAAGAGTCCGGCCAGAACAATAAATACTACAATTACAACTTTGTACTGCTGCTTCAGATAAGCCATAGCTCCCTGTCTTACATAGAGAGCAATCTCCTTCATCTTAGGAGTACCTTCATCCTGGCGCAGCATCTGCCTGTAAAAGATGAAGGCAAAGCCCAGTGCCACCAAAGAGGCTACAGGGACTAACCAAAATAGAATAGAGGTATCCATATTTATAATTGTTTTATAGTTTCAAAGTTAATACATTTTCTCTCTTAATATTATTCAGCTCCTTTTTGGAGAGCACTCCCCTTCTCTCTATCTCCGCGATGATTTCAGTACTCATCTTTTTGAGAAGCTCCACCCCCTCTCCCGTAGTTGCAATTATGTTACCCTCCTTAAAGAGGTCAGATTTGGCTTTAGGGGCTCCGCTCTTCCTTCTCACCTCTGCCAGAACCTCTTTGGCTCTTTTGGCAACAGCTGGCGCCGGGTTGATAATTTTAAGTCTGTTAGCCGCAACCTTCTCTATAACAGGGGTAAGAAAAGGATAATGGGTGCATCCGAGCACTACACAATCTGCCCCTTCTTCAATCATCGGCTCTATAAATTTACGTACAAGGGCCTCAGCCTCAGGGGTTTGTGTTTTACCCTGTTCTACCAGTTCCACCAGTCCTTCTCCAACCTTCTCTATAATTTTGACTTGCTTATTCTTTGCATATTTTTCTGATGTAGAGTGATATAACTCCCCTTTGAAAGTACCCTGTGTTGCAAGCACTCCAATCACTCCGCTTTGGGTCTGTTGAGCCGCCGGTTTTACGGCCGGTTCCATTCCAACAAACGGAGTATCAAAGGTTTGCCTAAGGTGAGATATAGCTGCGGCGGTTGCGGTGTTACAGGCAACCACTATAATTTCCGCTCCTTTATTAATAAGGTATGAGGAAATTGTTTCCGCTCTTTTTTCTACTATTTCCTTACATTTTGGACCATAAGGGCAGTATTCGGCATCAGATATGTAGTAATAATCTTCTGATGGCAAGATAGTTATAAGCTCCTTCCAAACTGAAAGACCACCTGCCCCGGAATCAAAAATTCCAATCATAGAACCCCCTTGATTATACTCTTTGTAAAATTTCTTTTACAAATGTAACAAAAAAGGTGCGTTTTTGGTTATAAAATACAATGACACGCAAAATAGTTGAGAAATAATTTGTACGAAAGAAAAAAAGCAGTATCTTGCACTCCTAACTAAAACCGACCAAAAGATAATTATTAACAAATAAAAACAACACTACTAAAAATTAACTTAAAATTTAACCTAATGAAACGAATTACATTTGTTTTAGCGTTACTGTTGTTGTGTCTTCCTCAGTTTGGTTGGGCACAAACAATAAAGGTAACAGGTACCGTAACCGGAGCGTCTGACGGCGAGCCAGTTGCAGGTGCTACTGTAATGGTTAAAGGAACTAAGACCGGTACTGCTGCTGACGGTAACGGACAGTATGTTCTCAACGCAAGAAGAGATGCTGTTTTGGTTTTCACAGCTGTAGGTTATACCGCTCAGGAGGTTCCTGTTAACGGAAGAACAGTTATCAACGTATCATTGGCAGAAGATGCAGAGATTCTGGAGCCTACCATCGTTGTAGGTTACGGTTCTGCAAGAAAGATCTCCTCAGTGGTAGGTTCTGCTCAGACCGTTAAGGCTAAAGCTTTGAAGGACAAGCCGGTTATCAACGCCGCAGATGCTCTTCAGGGACAGGTAGCCGGTCTGCAGGTTTATACCTCATCCGGAGACCCTTCAGCTACAGTATCAATGCGTATCAGAGGTGTCAACTCTCTTGAGGCTTCTACCGCTCCTCTGTTCGTATTGGACGGAACTCCTGTATTGAGTGACATCTTCAACACCTTGAACCCTAATGATATTGAGAGCGTTACCATCCTTAAGGACGCTTCCTCAACAGCTATCTACGGTTCACGTGCTGCTAACGGTGTAGTTTACATCACAACTAAGAAGGGAACAAGTGAGAAGCCAACTGTTAAGGTTTCAGCTAACTACGGTGTTTCCAACTTGGCAAGAAACCCTATCAAGCGAGTTAACTCTGAGGAGTGGTTCACCCTCTATGAGATGGTAGACCCTTCAATGAGAACAGACTCTGACTTCCAGGCAATGAAGAACTTCAGACTTAGCAATAACATTAAGACTGACTGGATGAAGTGGGCTTTGAACCAGAACGTTCCTACCATGGGTGCAGACGTATCCGTATCTGGTAGAACTCAGGTTGTTGACTACTATATCTCTATGGCTGCCAACAGAATGGAAGGTGTTGAGCCTCTGACTGCTCACAACCGTTATGCTGCTCGTATCAACATGAACGTTAAGCCTACCGAGTGGTTCAAGTTCGGTATCGCAATGGGTATTGCATATCAGCAGTCTAGAGAGAACCCTTACAACTCAGACTACTCTTCAGGTAACAGAAATAACTGGAACAACCCTGTTAACTTTGCTTTGTGGGCTCCAACTTGGTGGACTCCAAGAGAGATCATAACTGACGCAAAGGGTAACTTCGTTGGTCTTGGTGAGGAGACTCCTTACATGGATGACTTCGGTTCCTGGAACCCTCACTACAGATTTAAATATCTGAAAGTTAAGGATAATACCTTCAGACTGAACGGTAACCTCTATGAGGAGATTAAGCCTATCCAGGGTCTTACCTTCAGATTCGCTCAGGGTATTGAGGGATATGACTACAGATGGACAAGACGTGACCTCCAGGATCCTATGGACTGGATTCACATCTATCGTGAAAATGGTCCTTATGTAGGACAGAGCTTCACAAGATACTATCGTTTAACTACCACTAATACAGCTGAGTACAGATTCCAGCTTGGTGAGAAACACAACATCACCGCATTGGTTGGACAAGAGGCTATCATCAACCACTCTGACAGCTTCAGCGCAGAGCAGTCCGGTCAGACAGATCCACGTCTTGCATCTCTGGGTAACGGTGAAGACCTTCTTTCTTCTGTAGGTGAGAGTTATTCACAGTACAAATACAACTCTTTGTTCTCAAGACTTTCATACGACTATGACGGCAAGTACTTCTTGGACGCTTCATTCCGTCGTGATGGTTCTTCACTCTTTGGAAAGAACAAGAGATATGCAAACTTCTGGTCTGTAGGAGGTATGTGGAACATTAAGAAGACCCTTCTCCAGAATACAGACTGGATCAACAAGTTACAGCTCTCCGCATCTTACGGTACAGTAGGTAACTCAGGTATTTCCAACTACCTGTCACGTGCTACCGTTTCTACCGGTACTCAGTATAAGGGAACTACCTTCTACATCAGCGGTTACGGTAATGACAACCTGACTTGGGAGACTTTGGAGACTGCAAACATTGCTTTGGACTTCAGACTGTTTGACAAACTCGAGGCAAAATTGGAGGTCTACAGAAAGATGACAAAGGATATGCTCCTTACTATTCCTTGGTCTTATTCAACCGGTACAGACGGTGGTTATGGTAACATCGGTAACATGAAGAACGAGGGTATTGAGGCTACAGTTTCTTATGACTTCGTTCGTTCAGAGAACATGTTCTTCCAGGCAAGTTTGAACGTATCCTACAACAAGGATAGAATCACCGAGCTGTTTGACGGCCGTGATGAGTTCCAGCTTCCAGACTACGGTTTGAACTACAAGGTAGGTCACTCTGCAGGTGAGCTTTGGTATGTAAAGAGTGCCGGTATTGACCCTGCAAACGGTAAACCACTCTGGTATGACAAGGATGGCAACATCACAGACGTTTACTCAGATGATAACCGTATTCTTCTTGGTAAATCACGTTATGCTCCTTGGTCTGCAGGTCTCCAGCTTGACTTCACTTACAAGCAGTTCTCATTGCAGGCTCAGTTCTCAGGTATCTTTGGTAAATACCTGATCAACAATGACCGTTACTTCTACACCAACTCAAACTTTGCAGACAACCGTCTTGCAAGAGAGTTGCTCACAGAAATGTGGATGACTCCTGGTCAGAAGGCTAAATATCCTAACCCTGAATATGTTGTAAACGGTGAGTGCTTTGACTCAAGATTGGTAGAGAACGCATCATTCGTTAGACTTAAGGGCGTTACCCTCTCTTACTCTTTGAATAAGAGCACACTTAACAAGTTGGGTGGCGTATTTACAGGCGTTAGATTCTTCGTAACAGGTCGTAACCTCCTTACTTTCACCAAGTACTCTGGTTGGGATCCTGAGCAGAACATCAACCTCCAGTTGGCTGTTTACCCTAACAGTAAGCAGTATGCAGCAGGTGTTGAGATAACCTTCTAATACAGTAAAGATTATGAAAAAGATAATATTTGCACTCACAGTTTTGGCTCTTATAGTTGCAAGTTGTAACTTGGATGAGAAGCCTAAATGGGTTCTTGAGAAAGAGACCGCTATCGTAAGCCCGGATGATGCAGAGGGATGGGCACGTTATGAGCACATCTACTACAGAGCTTACACTGCAGGTTCTTATGTATACATCCCTGAGATTGCTGCAGACTTCTGGAACCCTTCACTCGATTACGGTAACCGTAACGGATCTTACTACAGATGGGACTGGAATTCAGGAGATCCATTTGTTGATATTTGGGGCGGTGCTTACAGCGCAATTAACCACGCTTGCTTCGCTATTGAGGCAGTTGAAAATATGGATAAGTCAGACCTCGATATGGAAGATCTCGAGCGTCTTAACAAGTGCCTTGGTGTATTCTACTTCACAAAGGCATACTTTGGACTTAAGCTTTTGAACTACTACTGCCTTCCTTACAATGCAGGTAACAAGAATGCATTTGGTATCATGTTGGTAGACTACAACCGTCCTTCCGGCGATATCTCAACTTACCCAGGAAGAAGCACTCTTGAGGAGTCTTATCAGTGGGTAGTAGCTAACGCTAAGAAGGCTGAGGGCTACCTCGCACCAGTTGCCGGTTCAGTTGGAGCAGACGAGATTACTATTGATGCAGTTCACGCATTCCAGGCAAGACTTGCTCTTGAGATGCAGGATTGGAATACAGCTATTGCTCTCTCAACAGCTCTTGTTGACGGTGGTAAGTATCCTCTCTGCTCAACTCAGAGTGAGATGACTTCTTTGTGGAAGAATGACTCAGGTCAGGAGTGTATTGTTCAGCTCTGGGCAGATGCAGGAGCTAGCTCACTTCCTAGTTCAAATGACCCTGGTTATGTTGGATACAACCCATCTAACGGTCAATACAGACCAGACTGGATTCTTAACAAGTGGGTTGCTTCCGGACTCTATGATCCTACAGACCTCAGATTCAAGACTTGGTTCATGACCGGTAAGAATATTACTGTATCTATAGGTACTGCAAGCGGTATGACTATCATGGATAAGTTCCCTGGTAACTCTGCTCTTGCTTCTTCAGAGACAACTCACCTCAATAAGATTAAGCTCTTCCGTATTGCTGAGCAGTATCTGATTGCTGCAGAGGCATTTGCAAACTCCGGTGGAGACGCTGTAGCTTGCTCATATCTGGATAAGCTTCTTTCTAAGAGACTTCCAGCTCACACTCCACTTTCTATTTCAGGTGATGCTCTTAAGGAGTACATCAAAGAGGAGAGAGTAAGAGAGTTGATTGGCGAGGGATTCAGATGGAATGACCTTAAGAGATGGGGTCTGGGTATGGCAACAAGACCTTCTCCACAGTTGACAGCTATTGTTCACACCGGTGGATCTAACGGTCCTGCTCTTACCCTTTCAGTTGCTGCTTCTGACCACCGTTGGGCTGGTCCTATTCCAACAGACGAGTTGGCAGCTAACCCTCAGATCAGAGATCAGCAAAATCCTGGTTACTAACAGATAGATTTAACCTAACAAACTTTAAAATTGATTATTATGAAAATTTTTAAATACGGATTAGGGTTATTGCTCTCTGTAATGTTGTTATCCTCTTGTGAAAGCAAGTGGCCATATTTCACTCCAACAAACGAGGATGTAACTTGGGAACTGAGTGAGAAAACATACAGTCTGCAGGCAAATGAAACCCCTATTGAGATAACAATCCAGAGAGGTGTTGGTAAAGAGGCTTTAACTGTTCCAATCACCCTTACAGATCCTCACAATGTTTACAGCATTAGCACTAATTCTGTAAACTTTGCTGCAGGTGAGTTCAAGAAGACTATCACTCTTACTTACAACTATGCAGCACTTACCCCTGGCGTTGAGTACACGTTTGACCTCAGCTTCAGTAGCTCTATGGCAGGTCCTGCTTGCGTAAGCACTATGAAGGGTAACGGTATGATGCAGCTCGAGTATGAGGACTACACAACCCTCTCTCCTTATGCATTCTACTATGTAAACGCTACTGCAACCGCTTGGGATATAAGAGCTGGTTCTTTGAATGATGACTGGGATGCTTGCACATTCATCGTTCAGAAAGCAAAGGGAACCACTTCATACTACAAGTTAGTTTTGATGGAACCTTCTGAAACTGATCCTTCTTGCGAGGTTGAGTTTAAAGACAATGGTGATGAGAGTATCACTATTGACAAGTATGCCGGTTACAACGAGTGGGCAACTGGTTGGAATGCTTCAACAAGACGTCTTACCTACTACGCTTATGTAGGCAACAGCGCATTCTACTTCACTCTTAGAGCTGATAACTGCTCTGAAGATATGACTAAGGGCGCTGGCTATGTAGAGTTTGAGGGTTGGATTCAGAAAGACGGTGCTTACTGGCCAAACAGCTACAACACTTATAGAGATTACGACGTAGACTAATCTTTATAAAGAATAGAAAAAGATGAGGGGTAACCGTAAGGTTGCCCCTCTCTTTTTTGCAAAACTTCGTTTGGTTTAAGAGTGAATTATTATTAAATTTGTCTCTTGCACAGCTGGAATAGCTTCCAAAGCTTGGTACTATTCTTGCAGTTGTTAATGTGAAATAATAACATATTACTTTTGATATGAAACCTATTTTCAGAAAAATGAGAGCTTTGCAGATTTTTGCAATTACAGTTGTGACCTCTTTGTCACTGGTATCTTGTGGCGGTGGCGGAGGCAGTAACCCTGCCCCAGGTCCCGGCCCTACTCCGGATGCTTCAACACTCTCAGTATCACCTACAACCCTCACACTTGCAGCTAATGCTTCTGCAACCGTGACGGTTACATCAAATGTTGCGTGGACAGTAAGCGCCCCAACCGGATATACCGCATCTCCTACAAGCGGTTCAAACAACGGTTCCTTCACAGTAACAGCAGGAGCCACTCCTACGGGCGGAACTCTCACAGTATCAGGTAAAGGTAAGAGCGCCTCTGTAACAATAAGTGCTCCGTCTGCCGCAGCCATTACTGTATCACCGGAGAGTATTGAAATTGAAAACGCTTCTGGTAAGACAGGTACGTTTACTATAACTTGCTCAGGTTCTTGGGAAATTACCCTCCCAACTTCAAAACCAACCTGGTTAACTTCAGTTGCTCCTCTTTCCGGAACCGGTAATGCAACTGTCACTGTTACTACAGGAGAGTATACCTCAAAGAATGCAGACCAGACCTTTGTAACCGTTAAGAGTGGTACCAACACCAAGTACGTGACTATCAAGAAGGCAGGTGCTCAAAACGTTCCTCCTACAAAGCCTACCAACCTTCAGCCAACCGGAAGCAATATAAGCACAATAACCACCTTCTCCTGGGCTGCATCAACAGATGCAAATGGTGATGCAATTACCTATACTGCAATGGTTTCTAAAGACAACAGCACTTGGACAACCATAGCAACCACCAAGAATACATCTGCAATGAACAAGACTGAGTTGGACAAGAACACTACTTATTACTATAAAGTTGTGGCAGATGACGGCTATGACGGAGGAAAGACGGAGAGTGATGTTGTAACCTTTACAACAGGTTCTACCAAAGACTATTGGGCAGACGGAGAGTATAAACTCTACGAGGTTGGCCCGGACGGAACCCCTACAGAGGTTACCTCAACAACAAGAAAGTTCAAACTCATCTACACAGGAGACGGTTACACTCAGGATCTGTTCAAGTACGGCGGACAGTTTGACCAGGAGGTTCAGAAGGGAATCAAGGCTTTGTTCCAAATTGAGCCATACAAGCATTACTACAGCTACTTTGCTATCTATGTTGTAGCAGCCTATTCAAATGAGGCCGGAATGAGCCAGGGTTCAACAGATTGGAACAATGCTACCACCAAGGTAGACACCAAGTTCAAATGCTCTTGGCAGGGCGGTAATTCAACCGGAATCGGCTGTGATAAAAATGTAGTTATTGAGTATGCTCAGAAAATTCCGGAAATGTCAACTATGGCTGCATTGACATACTCACCTACCAGCATCGTAATCAACGCAGACGTCTATGCGGGAACCAACATTTGGTCTTATAACGGCGCTTGGGGTGGAATGGGAGTCCTCTCAATTGCTCAGACTCCTGCAAGACATCCTGCAACATCCTCTTACGGTGGATTTGAGTACACTTTAAGACACGAGTTCGGCGGCCACGGTATAGGACTTTTGGGAGACGAGTATGTTTACTACAACACAACTCCGTTCCCTCAGTCAAACGAGTCCAATTTCCGCCAGTGGCAGAGTTTTGGATGTTATCCAAACACATACCTTCCTACCTGGGATTCCAGCACTTCAGCTTGGTCTTCACCGGAATGGGAAAAGACTCCGGAAATCCACGGTCAGAACTGGAAAACTTTCTATAGCAGACCGGAATACACTGCAACTGGAATTAACTTCTTTGCTGGTTCAGCAATGTACGGTGTAGGTGTATACCGTTCAGAGAGCAGAAGTTGTATGATTGACAACATCACTCACTACAACACGGTCAGCAGATGGAAGATCTACTGCAGAATCAAGATAACTGCAGGTGAGACTCCAGACCTGGAGGAGTTTATTACCAATGATGTAGAGAAAGTCAACCCTTACACATCATCATCAGGTGCTTACACTAAGGCTGCTCCTCCTGCAAGAAGATGTGAGGGTCCGCTTTTGGAAGACCCATGGCACAAGAAACCATACAGGTTGAAGTAAAAGTTCAACTTGACAAAAAAAATAAGGGAGTTTAAAACTCCCTTATTTTTTTCTATTTAATGATTTCTCAATTAAATAATACCCTGCTCAAGCATTGCAGTAGCAACCTTCATAAAGCCGGCAATATTAGCACCCTTAACATAGTCTACATGACCGTCTGCCTGAGTACCATATTTAACGCACTGCTCGTGGATGCTCTTCATAATGAAGTGAAGTTTATCGTCAACCTCTTTTGCATCCCAGCTGATATGCTCAGCGTTCTGAGTCATCTCAAGACCTGAAGTAGCAACGCCACCAGCGTTAACTGCCTTACCAGGAGCGAACAATACGCCGTTATTCTGGAAGAAGTGGATAGCGCCAGGCTGGCAACCCATGTTGGATACCTCGCAGCAGCACCAGCAACCGTTAGCCTTAAGCTCCTTAGCATCATCCTCAGAAAGCTCGTTCTGGAATGCGCAAGGCAGAGCTATATCGCACTTGATGCTCCAAGCCTTCTTACCGGCGGTAAAGAGAGCCTTTCCAGGGAACTTAGTAGCCATATCCTCAACCTTGTTACGGTTAGAAGCACGCATATCAAGCATATAGTTGATCATCTCATCAGTAATACCATCTGGAATCTCGCAAACTCCGTCTGGACCTGAGATAGCAACAACCTTTGCACCAAGCTCTTTAGCCTTAGTAGCAGCACCCCAAGCAACGTTACCGAAACCTGAGAGAGCAATCTTCTTACCTACGAGGTCTTTACCTGCCTTCTCAAGAAGGTGCTGAGTAAAGTAGAGAGCACCGAAACCGGTAGCCTCAGGACGGAGAATAGAACCTCCCCAAGTTGCACCCTTACCTGTAAGAACGCCTGTATTGTACTCTCTTGCAAGTTTTTTGTACATACCATAGAGGAAACCGATCTCACGGCCGCCAACTCCTACGTCACCTGCAGGAATATCCTGATCCGGACCAATGCAATTCCAAAGCTCAGTCATAAATGCCTGGCAGAAACGCATAATCTCATCGTTGGATTTTCCAACCGGGTCAAAGTCTGAACCACCCTTTGCACCACCCATAGGAAGAGTAGTAAGAGCGTTTTTGAAAGTCTGCTCAAATCCCAGGAACTTAAGCATAGAAGGAACCACTGCCTTATGGAAACGGAGACCTCCCTTGTAAGGACCTATGGCGCTGTTGAACTGGATACGATAACCGAGGTTAGTCTGAACCTCACCCTTATCGTCTACCCAGGTAACACGGAATGTGAAGATACGATCAGGCTCAACCATTCTCTCAACGATTTTTGCCTTCTCAAACTCAGGATGCTGGTTATAAACCTCCTCGATAGACTCGAGAACTTCCTGAACTGCCTGTAGGTACTCTTTCTCACCAGGATGCTTTGCCTCCAGGTTAGCCATTATTTCAGCTGTTTTCATAAAATTATGATTTTAAAAATTTTGTATTTGTTTGTTGTGTGTAAAAGTTTCTATTCTACCGTCCAGGTTGCACCGCTGTGGAGGAGTTCATCCATAGAGTGGATCTTTGCCTTCTCCTTAACCTCGGCAACCTGTTTGTGAAGACTCTCGTCATAGGTTTTGTCTGCAACGTCTCTGATAACTCCCAGAGCAACAGGGAAATCAGGCCCCTTCATATCCACCAGCATGCTGTGGATACCAAAATTATCTGACTTAGAGTCATGTACAAGGATATTTTTCTCTGTGAATCCGTTCTCTCCAATCTTAACAACCTTAAGTGAAAGACCGTCCAGAACAATTCCCTTGTCTTTGTTCTTACCAAATATCATTGGCTCTCCGTCTCTGAGAATTATGGTGCGGTCTGCTCTTACCTCACGGTCAGAAATATCTGCGTGAGTTCCGTTGTTGTAGATCATACAGTTAACCAGCATCTCCATAACGGAAGTTCCCTTATGCAGAGCGGCTCTTACCATAATCTCCTGGTTCAAAGCCAGTTCAGAGTCCAAACTTCTTGCAAAGAAAGTTCCTCTTGCACCCAGAACCAACTCACCCGGAGTAAACGGATACTCAACCGTACCGTAAGGAGAGGTCTTGGTTACCATACCGAACTTGGAAGTTGGAGAGTACTGACCCTTTGTCAAACCGTATATTCTGTTGTTAAAGAGTATGATATTGACATCAATATTTCTGCGGATCTCATGAATGAAGTGGTTACCTCCAATAGCCAGAGCGTCACCGTCTCCGGTCATCTGCCAAACAGAGAGGTTTGGATTTGCAACCTTCATTCCGGTAGCAAGCGCACCCGCTCTACCGTGAATTCCGTGGAATCCGTAAGTGTTCATATAGTAAGGGAAGCGACTGGAACAACCTATACCTGAGACAAATACAAACTGCTCTTTAGTCATTCCCGTCTTCTCGCAAATCTCCGGCATAGCTCTTAAAACCGCTGCAAGAATAGCGTGGTCTCCACAACCCGGACACCATTTAACTATCTGATCGCTCTTGAAATCTTGTTGTGTATATTTCATAGTTGTTCCTCCCTATTTAAGATTCTTAACGGCCTCCACAATCTCGTGAACCATGAAAGGCTGGCCCTGTACCTTATTGAATTGCTGATACTTAAATTCAGGCAGTTTTGCTCTCAGATAATCTGCAAACTGTCCGCTGTTAAGCTCGCAAACAAGGATCTTCTTATAGTTCTTGAATATCTCAGCAGTGTTCTTTGGAAGCGGATTGATGTAATCAAACTGAGCAAAGCCCACTTTCATACCCTCATCAAGGAGCTGGTTTACAGCTGTATAGAGATGGCCGTAAGTTCCGCCCCATCCTACCAGGAGAACGTCACCCTTCTCTTTTCCAATAACTTCCAACGGCGGAATAACCTCGCTTAACTTGCGCAGTTTCTCCGCACGGTTTTTAACCATCATCTCATGTACCTCAGGGTCAGAGCTTACCGCTCCACCCGGAGTCTTCTCCAGACCACCTACTCTGTGCTCCAAACCAGGAGTTCCAGGGATAGCCCAATGTCTTACAAAGGTCTTAGGATCTCTTTCAAACGGTCTGAATTTTCCGTTGCACTCGGTAATGATTGGAGGGTTGATTGCAGTATAATCACTCATTGAAGGAATCTTCCAAGGCTCGCTGCCGTTACCCAGGTAACCCTCTGAGAGGAAGATAACTGGCATCATGTGCTCCATTGCATATTTAGCTGCATAGAAGGCAGCGCGGAAGCAGTCACTAGGAGTACGGGCCGCCATAACCATTACAGGACACTCACCGTTACGTCCGTAGAGAGCCTGTGCAAGGTCTGTCTGCTCAGTCTTTGTAGGAATACCGGTAGATGGGCCACTACGCTGAACATCAACTATTACCAGAGGAAGCTCAGCAATGAATGCAAGACCCAGCGCCTCACTCTTAAGAGAGAGACCAGGACCTGAAGTTGTAGTAACAGCCATATTTCCGGCGTAAGCAGCACCTATGGAAGTACAGATACCGGAAATCTCATCCTCACACTGCATTGTCTTAACATTGAGGTTCTTATGGATAGCCAGCTCCTCCAGAATTGCAGTAGCCGGAGTGATAGGATAAGAACCTACAAACATTGGTCTGCCGGATTTCTCAGCAGCAGCAATCAGACCCCACGCGGTAGCCTGGTTACCATTGATGCTTCTGTAAACACCCTTCTCAACCTTTGCAGGTGCAATCGTATAAGTATTACCTATTGCGTGAGTATTGTGAGCGTAGTTGTAACCGTCATTTAAAACCTTGATATTCGGCTCAATAAGATTAGGCTTCTTTGCAAACTTTTTCTTAAGATACTCCTCTGTAAAGTGGAGCGGACGGCCGAACATGAAGTAGCACATACCCAGTGTGAAGATGTTTTTACATCTGATGATGGATTTCATATCCATACCGCTCTCCTTCAAACTCTCTTTGGTTAAGGAAGTTATAGGAGCCCAAATGACATTGTAATCTTTTAGATTAAGTTCCTCGATAGGATCAAGTGTCTTAAAACCAGCCTTTTCCAACCCCTGCTCATCAAAACTGTCCTGATCCAGAATAATGCTTCCGCCCGGTTTTGCAAACTTTGCGTTTGCCATAAGTGCTGCAGGATTCATAGATACAAGCACGTCTGCAAGATCTCCAGGTGTCTTCACATCTTTCTGACCTATATGTACTTGGAAGCCTGAAACTCCGGATACGGTGCCTTGCGGCGCTCTGATTTCTGCAGGATAATCCGGGAATGTAGAGATCTCGTTTCCGTACAACGCAGAAGCGTCCGCAAACAAAGTTCCCGTAAGTTGCATTCCATCACCGGAATCACCGGTGAAACGGATTACCACATCTTGAACGTCAACCACTTTTCTTTCCATATAAACGTATATGCTGTTGCTCTTATAATTATTACTTAAATATCTTCAAATATAATGGATTTTTAACCGCCAAGCAACTAAAGTGCTTATTATTTTTAACAAAAAGCTCAAAAAGAAATTAACAAGGCACAGAAGCGCCCCTAGAGGGGCAGCCCACTGTGTAGGCGGGGTGAAAAACAAAAAGGACATCGAAAAATTCGATGTCCTTTTTTCAACTATAAAAACGTCCCGTTTTTACTGCTGGAACTGAGTTGGCTGAACCTTTGATGCAGGGATACCGAGCTCTGCCTTTACAAGAGGAAGCAGGTTAACTGAAGATGTCTCATCTGTGTAGATGATGGCACCAGTTGCAAGGTCAAATACGTAGGTGATACCCTGAGCCTTTGCAACCTTGTCAATAGCCTCCTGAGCCTTCTTCATTACCGGAGTAAGAAGAGCCTCCTGGCGTGAATTGAAATCCTGCTGAGCGGTCTGAGTGTACTGCTCAATACGCTGCTGGAGAGAAGTGAGCTCCTCCTCCTTTACCTTAATGGTAGCCTCAGTCCAAGTAGCTCTTTTATCTTGATACTCTTTAAGTTTTGCCTCAAAGTCCTTCTGCATGGCCTGCTGAACCTCAGTAAGTTCCTTTCCAAACTTCTGGAGTTTAACAATAGCGGAATCTCTCTCAGGCATAAGAGCAACAATCTCCTGGGAATTGATGTGACCGAACTTCTGAGCATCGGCCTTTGATGGAACAGCAACGGCAGCACCAAAGAGAAGTGCTACCACCATCAATTTTAAAGTCTTCTTCATAATTTATCTCTAGATTTAATATTGTTTCTTTTCTATCTGTTATTGCAATTATAATACCAGCTCTATTTGAGTGTAGGATAGATGTTTATAACCTGCTGGCTGAGATCTGCATCAGATGCTGCATAAACTACACCGCCGCTTGTGGCAATATCTATAATCATCAAATATCCCCCCTTCTCTGCAACCATATCAATGGCCTTCTGAACTTTCTCCTTAATAGGACCTATGAGTTCTTCACTCTTTTTCTGAATCTGACCATCCTGACCAAAGTAAGACTGCTGGAGTTTCTTTACCTCTCTCTCCTTTGTAATAATCTCATTCTCTTTGGCCTGGCGAGTCGCAGCGCTGAGAGTGGCCTTCTGCTTCTGGTAAGTATTGTAGAGTGTCTCAATCTTTGAGTACTCCTGTTTAATCTTCTCCTGATACTGATTGCTCAGTGTTTCAAGTTTCTCTGAAGCAACCTTATACTCCGGTATAGCCGCAAGTATTGTCTCAGTATTCACATAACCTATCTTCTGAGGAACGTTCTGTCCCATTGCAGATGTCATCATAAAGATTGACAAAGCAGTAAAAAGCAAAAATCTTTTCATCTTTAATCCTCCTATTTTTAAGTTATTAGAATTGCTGTCCTATCATAAAGTGGAACTGGCTTCCTCCCCTCTTCTTGTTCTCGTTAGGAACCGGATCAAATCCGTAGCCCCAGTCTATACCCATCATACCAACAACCGGAAGCATAATTCTTACACCAACACCGGCACTTCTCTTAATCTCAAACGGGTTGAAGTCACTCAGATCCTTCCAGCAGTTACCGCCCTCAAGGAATGCAAGAGCATAGATTGTAGATGACGGCTGGAGAATCAGAGGGTAACGGAGTTCCAGAGTAAATTTGTCATAGATGTGGCCTACATATGCGCTTTTCTCCACAGGAGTAAGCGAGTAGTTAGGATAACCTCTCAGTGAGATAATGTCTGAACCGTAAGTGTTGTAACCGCTCATACCGTCTCCACCGAGCTCAAATCCCTCAAACGGAGAGTAACCCAGAGACTTCTTGTAATATCCTATGTATCCGAAGTTTGCAGCACCTCTGAGAACCAGGCTTCCATAGAGAGGAACATAAACGTCACTCTTGAACTGCCACTTGTGATACTCAATCCACTTGTACTTCTCCTCACTGCTCATATTCTTGTAATCTCTATGACCTCTGAAGAGTGAGAAAGGAGGAGTCAACTGTAAACTTGCAAGGAAGTCTGAACCCTTTCTCGGATAAATCTGCTGGTCTGTAGAGTTACGGTTGAGAGTTATGGTGTAACTGATATTGTGAGACTTACCCGTTGCAAAGAGGAAGTTGTAATACCAGTTCTTCAGCTTATATGTCTGCCAACTGAGTGAGTGGAAGAGAATGAAGTAATTGTCCGGCCAGTTGAGTCTTGAACCCAAACCTGCGTTGAAACCGAACACCTCCATATACTGGTCTGAATGTTTATAGAAGTATGTGGAGTTTGTCTGTCTTGTGTAATAGGTTCCAACACTTAAACTTACAGGTTTGTTACCCATAAGCCAAGGCTCTGAGAAGCTGGCACTCAGTGCGGTATAGTATGTACCGCTGGTCTGGAATCTGATGGAAAGAGTCTGTCCGTCTCCCAGAGGAACAGGTCTCCATGCACCGTGTTTGAAGACTCTCTTAATTGCAAAGTTATTGAAACTCAGACCTAAAGTACCAACAAAGGTATTACCGCCCCAACCTCCGGAGAGCTCAACCTGGCTGTTAGGTTTCTCCTCAAGATTGTATGCAATATCTACCGTATTCTTGTTTGCATCCGGAACCAAACTGTATCCCGCTCCCGTCTGGAATACCTCAGGGTTGAAGTGACCAATTGAAGAGAGCTCGCGGACAGATCTTTCAAAGTCACTCTGTGAGAAGAGGTAACCCGGTTTTGTAAAGAGCGCTCTACGTGCAATCTTCTCTGCGGTAATGTTGTTTCCGTTGATAATCACCTTATTGAAGGTTGCAGGCTTACCCTCGTAAATTCTCATCTCAACATCTACGGAGTCCTTCTCAATCTTCTTCTCCACCGGGAGAATATTGAAGAAGAGGTAACCGTTATCCGTATACATTTTCTTTACATCCGGCTCTGCCTGTTTAGGGTCTCCGTTAAGACGCTTGTCCATTGTAACAAGGTCATAAACGTCTCCCTTCTTGATTCTTAGAACGGAGTTGAGCTGATCTGTAGAGTAGATACTGTTACCTGTCCAGGTGATATCTCTGAAGTAGTATCTGTCTCCCTCCTCCAGTTTGAAATCAATCTGAAGACGGTCAGGCTCAATGTAATACATAGTATCCTTAAGGATGCGCGCATCTCTGTAACCTCTCTCGTTAAACTTATTTATGAGATTTGTCTTATCCTCTTTATACTCTTTCTCCTTGAATCTCTTGGATTTGAACATATTGAGAAGACGGCGGTCTCTTGTATGCTTCATGGACTTCATAATGGTCCAGTCTGAAAGATTCTTGTTTCCATCAAAGGTAATCTTGGCAATCTTCACCCTAGGACCTTTGTCTATATCAAAGGTTACCCTAACTGCATTACTGATAACCGGATCTTCCTCCTGAGAAACTTTTACCTCACATTTGAGGAAGCCCTTCTCATGGAAGTATCTCTTGATAATATCTGTAGATGAAGCAATTACGTAGTCTGAAAGTTCTGTTCCTCTCTTAAGTTTAAGTCTCTGATCCAAGTCTGAACGCTGGCCGGAACGTATTCCGTTGAATATCCAGCGGGAAACTCTCGGCCTCTCCTTCAGACGCAATCCCAACCAAACGGTATCCTTTGCCTGAGAGAGTGAATCAATGTAAAAACCTGCATCCGAGAAGTAACGCTGTGCCCAGACTCTCTTAAGAATGTCTGAGAGTTCTATACTTGGAATTGTTATCTTGTCTCCAACGTTAAGTCCTGTAACAGAGATGATTTGCTCCTCGCTCAAATACTTTACTCCGGAAACTTTTATACCTCCCAGCACGTATGTCTTTGGGGTTATATAATTCACTTCCTGTGCCCTCAGAGTGAGCGGCGCCAGAGCTAAAATCAAGAGAATAACAGATCTAAAAAACTTCATCTTCACTTTTTAATTAAACTTTGCCGTACCTTCTCTCTCTGTGAGAAAAGGCATCCAATGCAAGACGGAACTCATTTTTGCGAAAATCGGGCCAAAGAGTCTCCGTAAAATAAAACTCTGTATAAGCGCTCTGCCAAAGCATGTAATTGCTAATCCTCTGCTCTCCGCTTGTGCGTATAAGTAGGTCTGGCTCTGGTATTTGAGCGGTTACAAGATATTTGTCCATCTCCTCCGGTGTAAGTTGCTTTCCCGGATTCTCCTTAATGAACCTGTTGGCTGCCTGAACTATGTCCCACTTGCCGCTGTAGTTGAGCATCACGATTAGGGTAGTGCCCTTATTCTGAGCTGTTTCCCCTTTGCAATGCTCTATCTCTGCTCTGAGTTCTTCTCTCAGTTGAGAGATGTCTCCCAGAAACAGGAGCCTTACGTCATTCTTCATTAAGGTTTTGAGCTCTGCACGCAAAGCCTTGAGCATCAACGCCCACAGCCCCTCAATCTCTGAGGTTGGACGCCCCCAGTTCTCCGTGGAGAAAGCAAATATGCTGAGGTACTTTATTTTGAGTTCAACGCAGAGCTCTATGCAGGCGCGCACACTCTCAACACCCTCTTTGTGCCCCTCCAATCTATCTTTGCCGAGCCTTTTAGCCCAGCGCCCGTTGCCATCCATTATGATGGAGACGTGAGTGGGAAGTTTAGACATTTGTTCCATAAACAGTCAATAGGTGGCAAATATAACAATTTTATACCGTATTGCGCCAATCTGCCCCCCAATAAAGCTTGCGGCTGAGAGTCTGAACAAAATCGTTATCTGACTCTGCCAGAATCACACCGCTGTCACTGCTTGTGAATCTGATTGTAGAGCCGTTTGGAACCTGGAACGAACGGTTATCTGCAGAGACCGTTGCATTCTTATAACGAGTTGAGAATGTGACTTCTATAACGGAACTGTCCGGCACCACCAAAGGCCTTATGTTGAGGTTGTGCGGTGCAACCGGCACAATTATCAAGACTTTACATCCAGGCATCACGATGGGTCCCCCGGCACTCATAGAGTAAGCGGTTGAACCGGTAGAGGTTGCAATGAGCACACCGTCTGCCACATAGCGCGGAATGGCCGTTCCGTTCACCTTTATCTCCAACTCCAAAACCGCAGGACCGCTCCTCTGTACGGAGAACTCATTCAGAGCAAAGGGGTAAAAGCCCTCCGGCATCTGGCTGTACTCCATCTTCAAAAGGTTGCGGCTCTCCGTCTTAAAGTTTCCGGTGAGCAGTTTCTCCATCCCCTCAGCGGTCTGAGAGGTGGTCAGAAAGCCCAGACGGCCAAAGTTGATGCCCGCTATCGGGATTCTCTTCTCCCTTATAAGGGGCACGCTGCTAAGAAAAGTTCCGTCTCCGCCCAAAGAGAGCAGCAGTCCGGTATCTTCCGGCAGGTCATTATATGAGGAAAATGTATTGCAATCTGACGGCAAAAGGTTATCTCCCAAAGTTTTAAGATGCTCCAGAAATGGGCGGTAAACCACAACCTGAACATCCTTGTGAGATAAAACCGCTCCTAAAAGTTCCTTAAGTTTGGGTATGCTTGAAGGAGCTATCGTTCTGCCAAAAAGGGCTATCTTCATAGTATCTTTTAATTTTTCGCAAGTTACGTATATTTTCATAATTTTGCTCTGTTATAACTCTTCTTCACAAGAAATGGAAACAAGACTTAGCGTTAATATTAATAAGATAGCACTCATAAGAAACGCCCGCGGAGGTAACATGCCGAATGTCCTTAAGTGTGCAGTAGACTGTGAAAAGTTTGGAGCACAGGGAATTACGGTGCACCCAAGGCCGGATGAGAGGCACATCAGAAGGCAGGATGTGATAGACCTTAAACCTATCGTGACAACAGAGTTCAACATTGAGGGAAACCCTAAAGAGCCTTTTAACAAACTGGTGCTGAGCGTAGTTCCGGCGCAGGTAACTCTTGTCCCCGATGCGGAAAATGCTCTCACCTCCAATGCCGGCTGAGATACCGTAAAAAACAAGGAGTATCTGAAGGGCATCTGTAAAATGTTCAAAGAGGCGGGAATACGCGTCTCCATCTTTGTAGATCCTAACCCGGAGATGGTGGCCAATGCGGCGGAGTGCGGCTGTGACAGAGTTGAGCTCTACACCGAGGCCTACGCCAAAGGCTATCGGGAGAACAGAGAAAAGGCCATTGAGCCCTACTTCAAAGCGGCCCAGGAGGCGGTAAGATGCGGACTGGGACTCAATGCCGGTCACGATCTTAACCTAGAGAACCTCAGGTACTTTGCTCAGACCATACCGGCGCTGCTGGAGGTCTCCATTGGACACGCCCTGGTTTGTGACGCCCTCTATATGGGACTGGAAAATACAATTCAGGCCTACAGACGGCAACTCAAATAGTGATTTAGCTCCTTTTTTACTAAATTTGCCCCGCCCAAAAGTGAATTATAAACATAACAATATAATTAAGATGAAACAGATTAAGTTAATCCTTTGCGTGGCTCTTGCCATTGCTTTCACCTCTTGCAAACAGAATCAGAACAATGTAGCCAACGGAGACGGCAGTGCAGCTCCTGTAGCAGGCAGCATCGTTTACGTTCAGCTGGATTCCGTTATCAACAACTTTGATATGTTCAACGATCTCAAGAGCGAGTTGGAGGTTAAGGTTGAGAAGATTCAGAACGAGCTTCAGGCAAAGGGAAGAGATTTCCAGAACGCAGCAAAAGACTTTGAAAATAAGATTAATAAAGGCCTGCTCACTCAGGCGGAGGCACAGGAGCGCAACCGCGTTCTTACCAACCGCCAGCAGGATCTTCAGAACCTCACAGCTCAGAAAGAGGCTGAGATTCAGGAGGAACAAGCTGTTATGCTCAACAAGGTGATGGATGCTGTTGAGACTTACGTTAAGAAGTACAACCAGGAGAAGAAGTTCGCCCTTATCCTCACCACCACTTCCGCTACTACTACCGTTCTTTGCGGAGAGCCTTCATTGGACATTACCAATGATATTATTGAGGGGCTCAACAACGAGTATGTAAAGAACAAGAAGAAGAGCTCAACAGATTCAGAAACAGAGACTAAGAGTGAGAAGAAAGAGGCTGCAAAATAGAGCGTAGCCTAATGAAAATAGCAATTCTGTCTTCGTTTTACCCTTTCAGGGGTGGGATATCGCAGTTCAACACCTATCTTCTAAAGGAGCTTTCCAAAAAGCACACCGTTAAGGCGTTCAACTTTTCAAGGCAATATCCTTCCTTCCTTTTTCCGGGTAAGACGCAGCTGGTTGCAAAAGACGATGATGCCTCGCCCGTTGAGAGCGAGGCACTTCTGGATACGGCCAACCCACTGAACTGGGGCTCTGCTGCCCGCAATATTGAGGAGTGGGGACCGGATCTTCTAATAACGAGATATTGGATGAGCTACTTTGCCCCTTCACTGGGTAAAGTCTCCTCCAAACTTAAAAAGCGTGGAGTAAAGTGTATCTCCATAATGGACAACGTTTTACCTCACGAACGCCACTTCTTTGACGCTCCTTTGGCCAAGTACTTTATCTCAAAACAGGACGGTATCATCACACTCAGCAAAGCCGTAGAAGAGGATTTGAAAAAAATCAATCCAGATAAAAAATCCGTTGTTATCCCCCACCCACTCTACTCCAACTTTGGAGAGAGAATGGATACCCTGCAAGCCCGCAAAGAGCTGGGTATCAAGGGAACGGATGAAGAGATAATGAAGCGTAAAGTGTTGCTCTTCTTTGGTCTTATCCGCCCGTACAAAGGATTGGATATTCTGCTGGAGGCAATGACCCACCTGGATGATTCCTACACATTGGTTGTTGCAGGAGAGACCTACGGAAGTTTTGACTACTGCACCAAAATCATTGAGAGCGAGCCTTTTGCACGCTGCAAGAAAAACCTCCTTATCTTCAACCGCTTCATTCCGGACGGAGAAGTAAAGAGATATTTCTCTGCTGCAGATGTATGCGTACTGCCATATCGTTCTGCCACTCAGAGCGGTATAAGCTCCATCAGTTGGAGTTTCAACCTCCCTATGATTACCACTCCTGTTGGTGGATTGGTGGAGAGCATAGGAGGAAAAGGGACGGGACTTCTGACAAAAGAGGTAAGCGCAGAAAGTGTGGCAGAAGCCATCGAGGAGTATTTCAAAGAGGGAAAGAAAGAGCTGTACGTCTCTAACATTGAGGCTCTTAAAAAAGAGCTGAGCTGGGAGACTTTTGCAGAAAAATTGGAACAATTTGCTAAAACTTTGTAACACAAATATTATGAACTCTATTACAAGAACAGACTTCGACTTCAAGGATCTTACCGGGAAGTATACCGGGAAAGTCCGTGACGTCTATTTCATCAAAGACAAGTACATGGTGATGGTTGCAACAGACAGAATCTCTGCGTTTGATGTTGTACTTCCAAAGGGTATCCCTTACAAGGGACAGGTTCTCAACCAGATAGCATCCAAGTTTTTGGACTGCACTACAGACATTGTGCGCAACTGGAAGATTGCAACTCCGGACCCTATGGTAACCGTTGGTTACAAGTGCCAGCCGCTGCCTGTTGAGATGATTGTAAGAGGCTATCTTACAGGAAGTTCCTGGAGAGCATACAAAGCAGGTGCAAGAGAGATTTGCGGTGTGAAGATTCCGGAGGGAATGAGAGAGCACCAGAAATTTGACCACCCTATTGTGACCCCTACTACCAAAGCTGAGATTGGCGGACATGACCAGGATATCTCAAAAGAGGAGATTATTGCTCAGGGTATCATTCCTGCAGATATCTATGCAAAGGTGGAAGAGGCTGCCCTTAAGCTCTTTGCAAGAGGTACCCAGGTTGCTTCAGAAAGAGGCCTGATACTTGTAGACACAAAATATGAGTTCGGACTTTTGGACGGAGAGATCTGCCTGATGGACGAGATCCATACGCCGGATTCCTCAAGGTATTTCTACAAAGAGGGATATCAGGAGAGATTTGACAAGGGCGAGCAGCAGAAACAGCTCTCCAAAGAGTTTGTAAGAGAGTGGCTTATGGATAACGGATTCCAGGGACGCAAAGGAGAAGTTGTTCCTCCAATGACAGATGAGATTGTAGAGGGCATCTCCAACCGTTACATTGAACTCTATGAAGCCGTTGTGGGAGAGAAGTTTGTTAAGCAACCTTATGACGAGAACATTTTTGAGAGAATAGAAGAGAATATAAAGAACATGCTTGCAAGATTATGAGACGTTTATCTGCCATATTAGGCAGAGGATGTGCATCCGTAGCTTTGATGCTCCTTCTGCTGCTTTCACCTCAACTCATTGAAGCTCAGGTGAAAGTAACCGTATCTACTGAAATCATTAGCCAAAGGGGAAGGAAGATGTATGTCCACTACGTCAAAAAGGGAGAGACCATTTACTCCATCTGCAAAGCCTATAATATCTCCGCCAACGAACTCCAACTGGAGAACCCGGCACTCTCTAACGGCCTGAAAGAGGGGCAGATACTCTACATCCCCGTTAGCCCTAAAACCACTTCTGACTCCGGTTCAGAAACCACCGGAAAGAACGGAGCTGCCGGGCAGAACGGAAATGCAGGAAAGAACGGAACTGCCGGAACCTCCGGGCAGAACGGAGCCGCCGGACAGAACGGAGCTGCCGGAAAGAACGGAAATGCCGGAAAGAACGGAAATGCCGGAACCTCCGGGCAGAACGGAGCCGCCGGAAAGAACGGAAATGCAGGAAAGAACGGAACTGCCGGAACCTCCGGGCAGAACGGAGCCGCCGGAAAGAACGGAACCACTGGAAAGAACGGAACCACTGGAACCGCCGGGCAGAACGGAACCTCCAACACTGGAATAGAGGTGCTGAGAACTCCGGATGGAAGTGAGCAGGAGATTCTCGTGAACATTCAGGACGGAGAGGACATCCCTTATATCAACCACAAGGTGAGATGGTTTGAAGACCTGGACGATATTGCAAAGAAGTACAACGTTCCAAAAAGTCTCATCAAGCAGTTCAACGGAATGACCTCAGACCGTCTTAAGGGAATAAAGGTTCTCCGCATCCCTCAGATGGGAAACCGCCTCCCCGTTGATGCTAACGAAACTACTGATGCAACAAACACATCCACAGACCTCAACAACACCGGCAACAACAACGGGAATAACGGTAACAACGCCAACTATAACGGCAACAACGCCAACTATAACGGCAACAACGCCAACTATAACGGCAACAACAACGGCTATAACAACGGCAACAACAACGGCTATAACGGTAACAACAACTCCAACTATAACAACGGAAATAACGGCAACAACAACGGCTATAACAACGGCAACAATACCAACAACGGCATAACAAATTATGATTATGACGGTTATAAGGAAATCCCATACATAGATGCCAACCGTAAAAGAGTTATCTCACTGGTACTTCCTATCAACGCTACCGGAAATGTAAACGGCAACTACATGGACTTTTATGCAGGAGCGCTGATTGCTGCAACTCAGCTCAAGGAAGAGGGAGCCAACCTTCAGATAAACGTAATTGACCAGAGTACCGGAAAGAGCTTGGAGTCCATCCTCAACTCAGACGAATTCCTTGAGTCTGACCTCATTATAGGTCCTGTAAGAAGTTCCGCTCTGAGAGTTTTCATCCCGGTTGCAGACTATAAGAGAATCCCAATAGTTTCACCGTTGGATGCATCTGCAGACTCACTGCTTGATATGAGCAGTTGCTTCTTCCAGGCACCTCTTTCACAAGAGCGCCAGAATGAGGCACTTGCAAACATGATTATTGAAAAGTGCCAGGAACTCAGCAACCCTCATATTCTGTTGGTCTTCAACAGAGATCATGAAAAAGATTACGCATCTGCAGAGAACCTCAAAAACATACTTATGGAGAAGGGTCTCTATGTAGACCAGGCTGGCTACGTAGATATCCTTAAGAGTATGAAGAAGGACAAGGACAACATTGTAATTGCCCACACAACCGTGGAAGCAACTGCGATTGAGATTGTTAGAAACCTGGATATTCAGATGATAGATGGAGAGAAGGTTACTCTGTTCGGTACGCCAAGATGGAAAGGCTTTGAGACAATAGATATGAACCTTCTATTCAAGTACAACCTCACGCTCTGCATGCCTTACAATGTAGACCTTCAGAAACCGGAGGTTAGAAACTTCATACGCCGTTACCGTGCTCTCTATAAAGATGAACCGTCCGCCAACTCATTCAGCGGTTATGACATCCTCTACTTCTTCGGAAGAGCGCTTACCAACGGATTGTCTGAGTGCATGAAGGACCCATACAACTACAAGGCTATAGACTACGTACAAAGTCATCGGCTTCAACAAGATATGCTGCAGCAAAAATTTGACTTCATCAAGACCCCTCAGGGAGCCTACGTAAACCGTGCCGCCTTCAAGGTCCTCTTCAATCCAAACTACACCATCACCTCAGAATAACCGGCACTCCAGAATAACCGGCACCCTCTGCAATTCTAGTTGGACAATAACCGACCAGCAGCCCCTGCAACGCTAGCTAGACTAACCGTCACCCCCTACGCTAGTTGGCCAAAACGTGCCAGGTGTCCGGAAAACAGGGACACTGGGAACGAAAAAGGGGGTAAAACGTGCCAGGTGTCCGGAAAACAGGGACACTGGGAACGAAAAAGGGGGTAAAACGTGCCAGGTGTCCGGAAAACAGGGACGCTGGGAACGAAAAAGGGGGTAAAACGTGCCAGGTGTCCGGAAAACAGGGACACTGGGAACGAAAAAGGGGGTAAAACGTGCCAGGTGTCCGGAAAA
>JAGDBO010000004.1 GCA_017959005.1 Bacteroidales bacterium
GGGAACGAAAAAGGGGGTAAAACGTGCCTAGTGTCCGGAAAACAGGGACACTGGGAACGACAAAGGGGGTAAAACGTTCCCAGTGTCCGGAAAACAGGGACACTGGGAACGAAAAAGGGGGTAAAACGTGCCCGGTGTCCGGAATTTAGGGACGCTGGGAACGAAAACCGGGCAAAAGTGTGCCCAGTGTCCGGAAAACAGGGACGCTGGGAACGAAAAAGGGGGTAAAACGTGCCAGGTGTCCGGAAAACAGGGACACTGGGAACGGCTGGAAACGAAAAAGGATGGCCAACATTTTGGTCATCCTTTTTACTCTTTCCCCAGGCTTTGCCAGTCCGGGCAACTATCATTCAGCGGCGGGCAATCGTTACTCCGCGGAGAGCAGCTATCACTCCGGGGCTGGCACTCGCACTCTGTTACTCCTCGCTCAGGAGTTCACGTTTCTCAATGTCCTTGAAGTAGTTAACGGTTCCTACCTTCAGTTCAACGGTAGCAGCGTCATCACAAACAATGATGCCCTTCTTGTGCATCTGCAGAACGCTAACCGTCCACATCTGGCTGATTCCCTCCTCAATAGCGTGACGGAGAGCTCTTGCCTTGTTGTGACCGTTAACCAGAATCATTACTTCCTCAGCATCCATAATTGTTCCAACTCCCACTGTAAGAGCGGTCTTAGGAACAAGGTTGATGTCATTGTTGAAGAATCTTGAGTTGGCAATGATAGTATCTGTAGTCAGATATTTAAGTCTTGTTCTGGAAGTCAGAGAAGATCCAGGCTCGTTGAAAGCAATGTGACCGTCCGGTCCTATACCGCCCATAAAGAGTTTGATACCGCCGTAAGACTTAATCTTTGCCTCATAGTTCTCACACTCCTTAATAAGGTCTGCAGCATTACCGTTGAGAATGTTGATGTTCTCCTGAGGTATGTCTATGTGGCTGAAGAAGTTCTCTCTCATAAATGTATGGTAGCTCTCAGGATGGTTCTCCGGAATTCCCACATACTCATCCATATTGAAGGTTACAACATTCTTAAAGGAAATCTTGCCCTCTTTGTAGTAACGAACCAACTCTTTGTAAGTTCCTATAGGTGTTGAACCGGTAGGAAGACCCAGAACGAACGGACGCTCAGGTGTTGGATTAAACTCGTTTATTCTCTTAACAATCAGCGATGCTGCCCATTTGGACATATCTGCATAAGACTTTTGAATAATTAATCTCATAATATCTATTTTTTATTACTCTTTCAACCTTGTTTGACGGCCATCATTCAGTTCTTCTTTTCAACTCTTCTTAAGCCATCTATTCTGTAACCTGTCTGTTGAGCTTCATTTGTTGCGCTTTGTTGCGCTTTGTTGCGCTTTGTTTCAGCTCTGTGTTTCAACTCTTTGCGGCCTGCAAGAGCACTTTGGCATTGGCCACTGCCTGAGGAGTGGTCTTCTGGCCGCTCAACAAACGGGCAATCTCCATCACTCTATCCTTACCTTTAATAAACGTAAAGGCGGAACGTGCGCCTCCCTTCTCCAACTCCTTGGTAACCAGCAGATGAGCCTTTCCTTTTGAAGCCACCTGAGGAAGGTGCGTAATTGCAAGAATCTGCATCTTCTCCCCCATTGCATCCAAAAGCTGTCCCACTTTATCTGCTATGCTGCCGGAAACTCCCACATCTATCTCATCAAAGAAGAGCGTAGGCATTCCTCTGTAACCAGCCATCACTTTCTTTATGCAGAGCATAATTCTGGAGAGTTCTCCGCCACTTGCAACCTTCTGCAGTTCAACCAGTTTCTCATCTCCGTTTGCAGAGAACAGGAACCTGACTCTGTCTGCACCGCTCGGAGTGTAATCCTCCGTACTCTCAACCTCTGCCTTAAATTTAGCAACCGGCATCTCCAAAGAACGGATCTCCTTAGTAAGCAGGTTCTCCAGACTGACCGCCCCCTCTTTTCTCCTCTTGGAAAGTTTTGCTGCAAGAGCATTTCTCTCCTTTGTATGTTCTTTAATCTCAGCCTCTAACTTCTCCTTCAACTCTTCAAGCATCTCCGTAGATTGGCTCTCCTCTTCCAACTTATCTCTCAAGGCAATCAGCTCACTCTCCGTAGTAAGATTGAAACGCTTTAGCAGTGAGTAAATCGCACTTAACTTCTCCTCCACCGTAGCAAGGCGTTCCGGAGATAAGGAGATGGAACTAAGCACTCTGTCTATATCTGAAGCGACATCTTTGCACTCAATCCTGCAACTCTCCAGCCTCTTGGCCAACTCTTCAAGTTCGGGCGCAAAGTTAGAAGACTTTTCAATAAGGCGTATTGCCTCCTTGATATTTTGGGAAACGGAACCCTCTCCGCCCTCAAGCAGATTGGTGGCCCCGCTGCAGCTCTCAATAATCTGCTGAGCATTTTCCAGCTGAAGTTGCTCCTTCTCAAGCGCCTCAGTCTGACCCTCTTGCAAAGAAGCACTCTGCAACATCCGTAGCTCCTTTTCTCTTGCAGCACTCTCCTCTTTTGCCCTCTCTATCTTTTTTTCAACTCCCGATAGTTCACTCTTCAACTCTCTCACCTTTTCATACTCATCTTTGTAGGATGAGAGCAGAGATGTGTTGGAGGAGTACCCGTCCAAAACACTCAGTTGAAAATCTTTGTTGTAGAGCAGAAGATGGTTGTGCTGGGCATGAATGTCCAGAAGTAAGGAGGCCGCTTCTTCCATCTCAGAAGCACTTACCGGCTCGTCATCTATAAAAAATCTGGAGCGTATGGAGGGTGCAATTACCCTCCTTAAAATCTTCTCACCATCAGCGGTTTGGAAGATTGCCTCCACTACACAGTTCTTTGAAGGATCCTTGAGTTGGGAGGCCTCAGCTTTACCCCCCATTAAAAGAGAAACGGCGCCAAGCAAAATAGACTTGCCGGCACCTGTCTCCCCAGTTATGATCACCAAGTGATCCGGGAACTCAAGTTCCAAACTCTCAATGAGAGTATAATTCTTTATGGACAGTTTACTAAGCACTAAGAGTCAATCTTGCGCCAGTAAATCTCCCCGTCCTGGAACTCCTTAATTGCTGTTAATGTTGGTTTTGGAAGTTTCTCGTAATGACGGGAAATCTCAATCTGCTCCCTGTTCTCATAAGTCTCTTCCAATGTATCCACTACGTTGCTCTGAGAGAACTCCTCCAACTTCTCTGAGAGCTCTTTCTTAAGCTCTGCTGCTATCTGATTTGCTCTCTTAGCAATGATAACCACTGATTCATAAATGTTTCCGGTTGGCTCAGAGAGTTTGATAATATCTCTGGTAATTGTGTTGTCCGGAACTTTTACAACTTTCTTCTCTTCCATATAATTGATTAATCTTTAGATTTTTTCTTCTTCTCTTTCTTTGACTTTTTATCTCCCTTCTCTGCAGCCTCTTTAGCCTTCTTCTCTGCATCTTGCTTAGCCTTAGCCTCTTTGTAGATTCTCAAGGCCTCCTTTCTCTCCTCTCTCTCCTTCTTGCGGTCTGCTCTCTTCTGGCTCAAGTTCTTCTCTTCCTCAAGTTTACGTGCAACCTCGTTACGGCTCTCCGCCTCCTGAACAGCTTTCTTAGCCTCCTTTATGGCGCGACGGGTATTTCTGCGGTCTGCCTTAATCTTCTGAGATGTACGCGGAGTAACACCCTCGCTCTTAGCAAGTTCTGCGGCAGCAGCAATCTGTGCGGAATCCAATCCAGTCTTGAGACCTACAGATTTCTGAGCCCTGATGAACATATTGTCCAACTGACGTCTCTCCGGAACAGTAGGATACTCCCCGATGAAGTTGTAGTAGTCGTCTATAAAGGTCATGTACCTCTCTTTCTGCTTCTCTTTCACGCTGTTAAGAGCGTACTTGTAAGAAGACAATGCAGTATAGTAGAGGATCTGCTCTCTGTAACGGTTATCTGAGTTGTCTCTCAAAACACCCTTAAGTGCATAGTGAGCAGCCTTATAGTCATCCATTGTGTAGTACATCTTGGCGCTCTCATAAGCCTTACGGTCAAGTCTTTCCGCAAACTCATCCATCATAGCCTTACAGATTGGATAGTACTGACTTTCCGGGTTGTCATACATAAACTCAGCAATGATTGCCATAGCCTTCTGGGTAGGAACCTGGTCCAACTCCCATCTATATGTACCCTCGTATAAACATTTGATTCTCAAGAATCTTGCCTCCTCTGCAAATTGACTGCGAGGGAATACCTCCAGGAATTTGCTGAAGTTTTGCTCCGCTGTAATGTAATCTCCGTAACGGTAGTTACTCATTGCGTTAAAGTACTGAACACTGTCCTCCAACTCCGTACCCTGAGCCAGCAGAATCATACTCTCAAACAATGCTGCAGCCTTGTGGTATTTCCCTCTGTTATAGTAATCTTGGGCTCCTCTGAAGCGAACGTAGATATCGTTGCTTCTGAAGAGGGACTCATAGTAACTCTTGCATCCCTGGAGTGAAATAAGTGTCAGCGCAAATAGTGCAAATACTTTAACTTTCTTCATTTTAAGTTTAGTTATCGGCTAGGAAACGCTCAGCCTCCATTGCCGCCTTACATCCTGAGGCAGCAGCCGTAATTGCTTGTTTATAATGTAAATCCATAACGTCACCGGCAGCAAAAACACCGGCAACGTTAGTCTTTGGAGAGTCAGGTTCTGTAAGAATGTACCCCTCGGAATTTGTATTTATCCAAGGAGCAAAGACCTCAGAGTTAGGATGGTGACCAATTGCCAAAAATACTCCCTGCACAGGAACCACCCTCTGAACTCCGCTCAGTTTATCTTCAATCTTTATGCCATTAACCCCTTTCAAGTCTCCCACAACCTCTTTTGGAAGAGAATTCCAGAGAATCTCTATGTTTTCCCTCGCTGCAACCTTCTGTTGCATAGCCTTAGAGGCGCGCATAGCATCTCTGCGAATTATCATGTAGACCTTATTGCAAAGTCCCGATAGGTAAACAGCCTCCTCACAGGCCGTATCTCCACCTCCAATCACCGCTACATCCTGCTTGCGGTAGAAAAAGCCGTCACAGGTAGCGCAGGCGGAGACCCCGCTCCCACGGAACTCGCTCTCTCCCGGAATGCCCAGGTACTTGGCGCTGGCTCCGGTAGCAATAATCAGCGTCTCAGCCTCCACGGTAAGGTTTCCGTCTATCTCAATCTTGAAAGGACGGGCAGAAAAATCACATTTTGTAACACATCCTGTGCGAATCTGGGTTCCCAGCCTCTCTGCCTGCCTTCTCATGTTATCTACCAGCAGAGTACCGTCTACCCCCTCCGGAAAACCGGGGAAGTTCTCCACAACCGTAGTTGTTGTGAGCTGTCCACCAAGCTCCAATCCGCTGTAAATCACCGGAGAAAGGTTAGCTCTGGATGCATAGATTGCGGCTGTATAACCTGCCGGGCCGCTGCCGGCAATAAGGCATTTGATTCTCTCCATAACAGTTCAAAATGTGCCAGACGGCAAATTTAATAAAATCTGTCTCTAATATAAAATTCCAATCGCTCTTCCCAGACAAGAATTAGCGAGCAGGCCCAGCGCATAAGCAGGATTATCCACCACACCCCTCCAACGGAGACAAAGAGCAGAAGATCTTCCAAGTTGCTGTGAGAGATGGAGATATGTGTATTCAGAAGTTGTATGTCCCTATCGGAGATATTCCCCTTCTCCCTCTCCTGGAACATTACTGCAGCCCCGTAAGCCAGTCCCAGGGTGTTTGCAACAATCCAGAGGAAAGAGGTATCCTCTCCCAATCCAAAGAACTTAAGGGGCCATCTGAGAGCCGCCGTAAGTTTCTTCATCACTCCAAACTCGTTTATTATCTGCTGCAAAACGGAGAGAACAAGAATCAGCACGGCCATCTTCAGGCAGAGCTTCAAAAGAGAAACGAGCCAGGGCATAAAACTCTCCGCCAGGGTTATATGCTCCTCTACCACCTCTCCGGTAAAAGCCTGAGGCTCGGCCGGCCAGATACGGCTCAAAACAAATCCCAAAAAAATTCCGCTCAAGGTTCTGGTCAGAACAATTCTCAATGCGCTGCTACCGGTCTTCTTCTGCACCGCCGTCTCCACAATCATATTGTGAGAGCAGAGCACCATAATGGCCAGGATAGTCATAGATCTGGCTGAGAGATTGAGAGTTACCGCTGCAGCTATCGCGGAGTATACGTTAACAAAATAGCCGCTCACATATGCCAGTGAGGCCTCGCCTGGCAGACCCACAAAGTTCATTACCGGCTCAAGGAAGTGGCTGATATAGGGCAGAATGCCAAAGAGTTTCAGCAGATAGATCAAAACAGAAACCACCGCGGTAATCCTGATGACCCAGAACATGGTCTTTACCGCGGAGGGAGTTGCCTCTTTGACACACCTTAACACCCGCTGCCAAAAGGTCTCCGCAACGGGTGTCTTGGGATTATTCTGCATATTGAATTAGAAGTTATCCTGGATAAGCTGGAAATAAGCTTGAGGATGAGCGCAAGCAGGGCACTTCTCCGGAGCCTTCTTAGCTCTTGTAACGTAACCGCAGTTACGGCACTGCCAGGTTACAATCTCATCTCTTTCAAACACCTTACCGCTCTTAATGTTCTTAAGCAGAGCAAGATATCTCTTCTCGTGAGCCTTCTCTGCAACTGCAACCTCCTTAAAGCACTTAGCAATCTCGTCAAACCCCTCCTCCTTTGCAATCTTTGCAAACATAGGGTAGTCATGACTCCACTCCTCGTGCTCTCCTGCTGCGGAAGCCTTCAGATTATCTGCCGTACTCCCGATGATTCCTGCAGGGAAAGAGGCCTTTACCTCAACGCAGCCGCCCTCAAGGAACTTGAAGAACTTCTTTGCGTGCTCTTTTTCATTCTCTGCAGTCTCTGTAAAGAATGCGCTTATCTGCTCGTAACCCTCTTTCTTTGCGGCACTTGCAAAGTAGGTGTAACGGTTTCTGGCCTGGCTCTCTCCTGCAAATGCAGTGAGGAGGTTTTTCTCAGTTTTGGTACCTTTTAGACTTTTCATATATCAGTGGATAATAGTTTCTTTGTGCGAATTTAAGCATTTTTCCCTTTGACATCAATTGATAAATTGAGTAAATTCGCAGAGATTTAATTTGATTTTATGAAGACGAATAAAACATTGGGAGTTTTGGGTGGAATGGGTCCTGCCGCCACCGCAGACTTTCTAAAGATATTGGCGGAGAAAGATCCAGCAAACTGTGATCAGGAACATCCCAGAATGATAGTCTATGAGTACACGGAGACTCCGGACCGTACCACCTACCTTTTGGGCAAAGGACCGGACCCTCGTAAGTACCTGAGAGAGGGGCTGGAAACACTAATCGGCTGGGGAGCGGACTACCTCTGCGTAACCTGCAACACCGCCCACTTTTTCATAGACGAGTTCCGCAATGAACTCTCCCGCCCGGTAATTCACATCATAGACGAGACCATCCGCAAAGTTGCAAAGGTCTCACCTCAAGGAGCTTGGCTCACCGCAACTCTGGGAACTATGAAGACCGGCATCTATCAGAAGCACGCCAAGGATAGCGGATACTGCTTTGACACAGCAGATTACGCCACTCAGGTGGAAATCCACGATGTAACAGACCTTGTAAAGGCAGGCAAAGTTGAAGAGGCCGGACGCAAGTTCCGCCCTATAGTTGAGGGACTTTGGAAGATAAAGGAGCAGCCGATTGTTGGCGCTTGCACGGAGATTCCCATTGCATACGCAGCCACGGGGCTGGATCCAAAGATGCACATCAGCTCCCTTGAAGCCCTTGCAGACGGCTGCGTCAGAGAGCTTTACGGCGTTGAGCTGTAGCCCTTCCACCCGGCCCCGTCAGAGAGCTTTACGGCGTTGAGCTGTAGCCCTTCCACCCGGCCGCGTCAGAGAGCTTTACGGCGTTGAGCTGTAGCCGTTGAAAAAAAGAACGTGAAAGAATAGAAAAACTATGAAGAAAATAAAGATTGCACTTCCCTGGCAGATTCTCATTGGATTGGTTTTAGGAGCTGCGTTTGGAATCCTGCTCCCTAAGTACACCCACTATATTGACTGGGCAGGGCAGATTTTCCTCAGAGCCCTGAAAATGATAATCATACCGCTGGTCTTCACCTCACTGGTTGTGGGAGTTGCAAGCCTCAATTCCTCCAAAGACCTGGGAAGACTGGCCGGCAAAACCATTGGTTTCTACCTGGTTACAACAGCCATCGCGATAGCCATAGGTCTGATTTTGGTGAACATCATCAAGCCGGGTGTGGGCGCAAATCTTCCAACTCCACAGGATGTAGACCTTTCAACTATCGGGAAATCAGGTACTTCCTTCATGGATCAAATTATTAGCATTGTCCCGGCAAACATCTTCCATGAGATGAGCATGGGCAACATCCTTCCTGTCATCTTCTTTGCAATCATCTTCGGATTCTTCATCACAAAGTGCGCAGACAAAACCCGCACAACCCTGCTGGATCTTTGCAACGCAGTCAATGACGTCATTATGAAAATCACAATGTTCGTCATCTCACTGGCGCCTATAGGAGTCTTTGCAATCATCTCCAATATGCTTGCTAAACAGATACTTGCGGGCAACAGCATCTCACAGTTGATAGCATCCCTGGGCATCTATCTCATAGTCGTTTGGGCCGGAATGATAATCCAGTTCTTCGGCGTCCTTCCTGCCGCAGTCTACTTTGTTGGGAAGGAACATCCTTACCGCCACATGCAGAAGATGTCCACCGCAATCCTCACCGCCTTCTCCACCTGCTCCTCAGGTGCCGCTCTTCCAATCTCAATGAGAGACTCCGAGCAGAAGTGCGGAATCTCCAACAAGATAACCAGCTTCGTTCTCCCTTTGGGTGCAACCGTTAATATGAACGGAACCGCTCTGTATGAGGGCGTTACAGTCCTCTTCATTGCACAGGTTTACGGAGTGGATATGTCCATTGCACAGCAGCTTGTTGTTCTGGGAACCGTAATGCTCTCAGCCATAGGAACTGCCGGTATCCCGATGGCCGGATTCGTGATGCTCTCCATCGCCCTCTCGGTAGCAGGACTTCCTCTGGAGGCTATGGGACTGGTGCTTGCTATAGACCAGCTCTGCGATATGCCGCGTACTGCAACCAACTCATACGGAGACGCTTGCGGTGCCGTAGTCATAGCAAAGAGTGAAGGCGAAACCCTCACCATCTAAACCCATACGCAGAAGAAATCGTATAAAAGCATCTGCAGGGGTAACAGCCTCAATAGCAGAGGTGCAGCCTCAGCAGCAGCACTCTTCCTTCCATCCATCCTTAATGCCGCCGATCCCTCCATATGCCGTCCCGTCCAGACGCCTGGCCACGGTTTCATATACTTTTCGGTTCCAGCTGTTTCCAGCGTCCCTGTTTTCCGGACACCTGGCACGTTTTACCCCACTTTTCGTTCCCAGCGTCCCTGTTTTCCGGACACCTGGAACGTTTTACCCCCCCACTAAAATTCTTCCAACAGCCTGCACACCTCTTCAAACGGCATTCCTGAAACGCGGGATAGCTGGTTAGGCTCGGATGAAAATCTATACCTAAGTTGTTTAAGAATCTCAGATTTCTGAACATCAGTCAAATCTCCAAAACTCTTTTTTCTGAAAAGAGAGACAACTAAATCCTGCATTGCAGAAAAAATCAATTGATCTTTGAATGAAGGAGCCTCTTTTATAAGCTTAGCTTTTGACGAAGATTGAAGAAAAAAGTTCATCCTTTTTGCCGACCTATAGAGAGATTCTACCACTTGAGTCTTAACATAAGATATAGGAGAAACAACATCATTCTCGTCTAATAGATAATTAGAAGGAAGTGATATTTTACTATGGATCAACCTTTTATTCTCTCGATAGCTCAACTCTCCGAGAGTTCGTCTCCTGATCTTGTTTTCATTGAAGAAAACTCCTCCCGTTCCCCATGGATATCCAGATGGATGTAAACAGATATTTGCTGCTACGCTGTTCATCTGAACGTACGCAATTGCTCTTTCCAAGGATTCGTCATTCGGATGTAATTCTTTGAAATCCACCTTATTCTCTCGGAGAAACTCTTTTACAGAATATTTTTTTGAATAATACTGGGAAAAGCGTTTCTTGAAACAAGTGATGAAATCAATAGCATCCTCTCTACTCCCACTCAGTACAAAGTGCACATGATTAGACATTAAGATGAATGCCAAAATTTGAACTGATGATGTCGCAGCAAGAATTGCTACTTGATTCATGCCGACTTTAAAGTCTTCCTCATCCCTGAACCAAAGTCGGTCTTCTAAATGCTCAGTAGTGACTAGCCAGTAATAATTTTTCATACCCAAATCTCCATAATTTGTTTTAATAATTTCTTTTCTCAAATCTCACTCCCCGTTACTAAAACTTTCTTTCTCCCTATACTAAACCTCTCATTCTCAACACACTCTCCAATAATACTACTCAGCTCATTCACAAAGTTAGCAAAATACTTTAAACAAGCCTAACACTTGATTTAAGAAAATGAAAAATTGGTTTGAGGTGAAGAGTACATTATTCATTTGCTATGATGTTCCCAGCGTCCCTGTTTTCCGGACACCGGGAACGTTTTACCCCCATTTTCGTTCCCAGCGTCCCTAAATTCCGGACACCGGGAACACTTGATAAATCAACAGAGTTCTTAACGTGTTTATATAGCTCTGACTGCTACTTGATTCATATCGACTTTGAAGTTGTATAGCAACCGGGCGGAGGCAGCATCGGTGAGAATGCGCCGGAACGAATGCGCCGGAACGAATGCGCCGGAGTGAATGCGCCGGGGTGAATGCATCGGAGGGAATGCATCGAAGTGAATGCGCCAGAACGAATGCGCCGGAGTGAATGCGCCGGGGTGAATGCGCCGGGGTGAATGCGCCAGAACGAATGCATCGAAGTGAATGCGCCAGAACGAATGCATCGAAGTGAATGCGCCAGAACGAATGCGCCGGAGTGAATGCGCCGGAGATACAGCGCCACTGGGGCATCAACAAATAAGACTCGCGGTTGCGAGTCTTCTTTTGCTTGGTGGTGCCTCCGGGAGTCGAACCAGGGACACAAGGATTTTCAGTCCTTTGCTCTACCAGATGAGCTAAGGCACCAGCAAATGGGAGTGCAAATATATGGATTATTTTTAATTTTGCAACAATGGTTGGGGAATTTAAATATGCATCTGTAATTCTCCCTGTGAAATTCTCACAGGAGATCTTCTACTTACTACCTGACTCTCAAGTAACTGTGGGTAGCTGGGTTAAGGTGCAACTAGCCACAAAGACCTACGACGGAGTAGTTTACAGGGTGCTGTCAAAACCTCAGCTCCCGCGTTATGCTGAAGGTCTTGAGATAAAACCAATCATGGAGGTGGAAGAGCGCCCAAAGGTAGAGATTACAGAGATTAAGTTTTGGGAGACCGTTTCAAAGTACTGGCTCTGCACCATCGGGGAGGTCTTTAAGGCGGCCTATCCCGTTCAGATTCTAAAACAGGAGGAGGTTAAAGCGCACAAGACTCCTCAGGATATTTTCTCCCAAATAGATATTGAAAAGAAAGATGGAAAGAAGAGGGGGCAGTGTGAAAAGATTGAACTTTCTGAGGCACAGAAGACAGCCTATCTGGAGATAGAAAAGGCCATTGAGAGTAAGACAGTTCTGCTTGAAGGAGTTACCGGAAGTGGAAAGACAGAGGTTTATATTAAGTTGATAGATAAAGAGTTGTATCAGGGTAAGGATGTGCTGTACATGGTTCCGGAAATTTCTATGAGCACTCAGTTGGAGGAGCGTCTTAAGAGGCATTACGGAGCAAGACTCTTTACATTCCACTCCGCGCAGACTACTGCAAAGAAGAAACTCATAAGAGAGATTCTCTCCTTCAAAGGTGCTGAGAAAAAGCCGGTTGTGGTGCTGGGAACCCGCTCTTCTGTATTCCTTCCTTTCAACAATCTGGGACTCATTGTCATAGATGAGGAGCATGATTCCAGTTACAAGCAGGAGGATCCTGCACCAAGATATAACGGCAGAGACGCTGCATTATTTTTAGCTCAGATACACAAAGCTAAAGTGCTGATGGGCAGCGCAACACCGTCATTTGAAACACTCTTTAACTGCATAAGCAGAAAGTTTGCAAGAGTCCTTCTCAAGGAGAAATATTTCACATCTCCTGCACCTGAAGTTACCGTCATTGATACTATCTGGACTCGCAAGAGTCATCAGATGAAGGGCAGTTTCTCTCAACAGCTTATCAATCTGATAGATAAGACTTTAGAAGATAAAAAGCAGGTGCTCGTTTTCCGCAATATACGCTCTTTTGCACCGGTTGTTCAGTGTGCGGATTGCGGAGAGATCATAAAGTGTCCGCACTGCAACGTGCCTATGAGTTATCACCGTTATGACAACACATTAAGGTGCCATTACTGTGAAACTAAATGGAATATGGCTCTCGCAGAGTGTCCTAAGTGCAAGGGTAAAAACCTGGAATTCAGAGGTGCCGGTACTGAGCGCATTGAGGAGGAATTGAAGGAGCTCTTCCCAAATGTAAACATTGCAAGATATGACAGGGATATTTCACTGAGCCGCAAAACCGCAGAGAAGGTTCTTAAGCAATTCTCTGAGGGGGAGATTGATATACTGGTAGGCACTCAGATGATAAGCAAAGGTTTTGACTTCAAAAACCTTACACTTGTTGCCGTAATTCAGGCAGATACCATCCTATCTCAACAGGATTTCAGAGCAGATGAAAAGTCTATGCAACTCTTCATTCAATTGCTTGGAAGAAGCGGAAGAAGAGACGGCAAAGGTCATCTGGTTATTCAGACAAACCAGAAGGACCATCCTGTAATTCAGGAGATTGTAGCAATGGCTCGCCGTATGGAGGAGCAAGAGAAACAGCAGGAGGAGCAACAGAGAGAGGCCTTTGACGGGGTGCAGAAGTCTGCGAAGTGGAGTGAGGCTGCCAGTCTGCAGACCATAGTTGATGGTAAGGAATCTTTAGAGAGTGAGAATCAGACAGATGGTAAAGCCGATGGCAGTGAGCAACCAATGGCAGAGAGAAAGGAAAATGTTGAGTTGAAGGTTGAAAACAGTACCAATATGATGGCTGAAAGAAGTATGTACTGCTTCCCGCCGTTTGTAAGGATGGTGAACATTACGCTCAAGCACAAGAATTTACACAAGCTCACCAGTATTGCAATGTCTCTTTCTCACGTACTCAAGAATACTAAAGCATACACGGCGATTGAGGTGAGCGGTCCGTTCACTCCTAGAATTGAGAAGGTTAGAGACGAGTATCAAATATGCTTCACTATAAAGTTTGCCCGTGACAAGATGCTCTCTCAGAACAAGGAGGGTCTGAGAGGGGTCCTTGAAGCGCTCAAACTTCCAGTTCAGGTCAACATAGACGTTGATCCTTCATAACATCAAATTCTTTAACGATAATATTTTAGTGTTCCCGGTGTCCGGTTTTTGGGGACACTGGAAACGAAAAAGGGGGTAAAACGTGCCCGGTGTCCGGTTTTTGGGGACACTGGAAACGAAAAAGGGGGTAAAACGTTCCCGGTGTCCGGTTTTTGGGGACACTGGAAACGAAAAGGGGGGTAAAACGTTCCCGGTGTCCGGTTTAAACGCTAAAGGTGTCCGAAAATAGGGACACCTTAAGCATTTAGAACTAGATGGAGGGATGAGGAGAGCTGAATAGCAGGCTGCAGCAGTTACTTCAAAGGGGATTGGGAGAGGATGTCCTGGTAGAAGGCTTTCACCTTGTCCCACTCGTAGTAAGGGAAGTTGTCCGTCTCCACAGGGAGCGTGGCCTCGTGCTCGTTGAGGAGGACCTTGATTAGCACAGGCGCATTCTTCTTGCCGTAGAAGATGAACTGGAGGTTCCCGGCCTTAGGAATGTAATGGTTCATGTTCCAGACATTTGCAAGGTTGTCCATATTGGTTTCATAGACTCCGGCACCGTCTATGTTCATAAGTGAACAGAGAGGAAGGAGGTTGGAGTCATGACCAAAACGGAGAGTTGCACCGCCGCAAACGGTTCCCGTTGTACCCACTGCGTTAATGACTGAGTCTGCGGTCTTTATGATGTTCTTCAGAAGGTAGGTCTGGCGGAACGGAGTAACACGCTGACCCATATCGCTGAAGCCTGCATATCTGTAGGAACTTACATTTCTGTAAAGGTTCAAATTGTAGAGTTCATCCAGTGTAACGTACTCAAAGAGAGAAATATCCAGGTCTGTGTTAGGCAGACTTATTGCAATTTCTCCAACGTCATATACCAGAAAATCTGCCTTATACTTTCTTGTCTTCTCCGGGTTATCCTTGTAAGCATACTTCTCGTTGAATGTCTTGAAGAAAGAGGTATCCTTCAGCAGGGCAGCTGCAAGACGCTCACCGTGAATGGTTTTACTGCGGAAGTTCAGCATAAGTTCCCTATTCTCTTCAGACGATGTGATTTTATTGAAGAAGCCGTCCGGATCCTGATTGTTCATGTAGTACATATCATGATGAGAGGCGTCATTGGTAATGTTGAGAGTTGGATTTAACTCCTTGAATCTCATGCAGGCAGCCTCCATACTGAGTATGCATCTGATGACAACCGTAGAGCGTGCATCTATGTTTGCATTCTTCTTAAAGACCTCCGGGAAGTTCTTGTACATTCTTCCTGCAATCTCTCGATGTTGCTGAGCACCAAGCCGTGTGAGCTCTCCGTAACGCCCTTTGGCAGCAGCCGCCACAACCTCCAACTTCTTTAAAACTTCCTCACCCTGATCGGTTAACACTCCTGCCTCCTTTGCCTTCTGCAGGAAGTAAACCGGTTCAGTGTAGGTTCTGGTGCTGATTAACCATCTGGAGCCATGTCTTCCGTAATGGCTGATATAGAATGGATTATATCCCTTAGGTGCTTTGGTCAAGGCAGGAATGGAAGCCGGGTTTGCATCCGTAATAGGATAAGGGCTGTAGTCTGAAAGCACCAGGGAGAAATTCTCCTCCACCTGCTGGCGGTCCGGAACCGCATATACTTTGCTGGTTTGAGGGCCTTTATAAGGCTGTGCATTCAATGATGTCTCTGCAGAAACAACGGCCGCAAGTGCAAGAGCCGCAACTGAAAGGATATAAACTCTTCTCATAAAAATCATCTTTATTGATTTTGGTGTATTATCTTTGTTCCCCGAAAGCAAGTTATTGTTACTGCCAAGTGGATTCTCTTCTGAGAATTCGAGGAGTTGGCTACCCTCGGCAATAGCTTGTTATTTTTATTTTTCTAAACTGTCATCTCTTAATTACTGTTCAACAAATTTAGCGGTTTTTGGTGAGATTTACTATTCAATAAAGGAGAAGCTCTTTGATGGGGGGCTAACAAATTTAGCGGGGTTAGATTTACCGCGATTGGTGAGATTTACCTATCTTTGAAAGCAAATTAGAAAACGATGTTCAAAAAACTCTCTCTTTTCCTGATAGTTATCTCGCTTACAGCCGCCTCTCTTAACGGACAGGGACTCTCGCACTTCCTTGGCAAGGTGGACAACATGCTTGCACATTTGGAGTCCTCCGGCATAGATACCAACTACATAGGTGTTCACAAACACCACTGGTCAATCTTTCTAAACAGGTATCTGTCAGATATGAACCTCAACATAGTAAGTAATCTGGATCCAGATTTCTTTGGAAGGGTTGACATTAAAATTGATACAGATCCTCAAAAACAGATGGCTATTGGTGCATATTACAGAGGTTACGGATTCTCATACTCTTGGGATACCCAGAAAGGATACAGAAAAGATCTCTCGTTTTCCACCTACTCCTCTCCTGTTGGAATGGAGCTCAGGTATCATAAAACCAATATGATACACGGAACTATCCATGCAGGAATTCTGGATGAACTCTATAAGCAGGGACGTATTCCGGACGATACCATGAAGATAAATTCCGGAGCCGCCAAGGTGACCTCTTTCATTCTGAATGCTTACTATCTCTTCAATACCAAGACTTTCTCTTACTCCTCCGCGATGACTTACAGCACTTACCAAAAGAAGAGTGCGGGAAGCTTCTTTGCGGGAGTGACCATACATCAGCAAAGGCTCAGTTTTAATGATGAGACTCTCTCTCGTATGGCCCAGATTAACAGCGTAAAATCCAGACAGTTATCTTTTGGTTTGGGTTACGCATACAACTGGGTTGTGGCTCCAAGACTTCTCTTCCACGCCTCCGTGCTCCCTATGCTCCTTATTACGGACAAGCACGGCTCATACGCAAAGGACTGGGATGATAAAATGGATAAGGTGTTTGGGGACAAGACACGTGTAACGTACAACTATGTCTTAAGAGGCTCTCTCTCTTACCGTTGGGCGCATGACAGATTCCAGGTGGGAATTGCCGGACTCTATAACAACTTCAGAGTTGGTAAGAAAAAGAGTTATTACGTCTTCTCGGATGACTGGACAGTCAGAACCTTCTTCTGCGTAAGATTTTAAGACATCTCTGGGGTTTACCACTTATGAAGTTGGTGACAGGATTGAGGGTTTGAATCTAGAAAAGCGGGGGAGATGTTTTGGTCTGTTATTCCTTGTAGGAGTGGCCGACGACTACTCGGATGCTGCGGGGAACGAGCTCAAAACGGAATGGGGAGGTACCAACCGCCTCACCGTCTATCTCTATACGGGTTTCCGGAGTGGTGTTTATCTCTATGGTCTTGCACTGGCGGAAGAGAACACTCGGAAGTGAGTAGATCTTGCCTGTAAAGAGCATTTTGAATTTTCTGAGGACTTTGAACTTACTCATATGGGTTATGATGGTTAGGTCCATAAGACCGTCATCTACAGCGGCGTTTGGTGTCTGCTGCATACCGCCTCCGTTATACTTTCCAATACCAACGGCTCCGGAAAAGACCATTCCGTTGTAGAAAGGCTCTCCATCTACTTTAATGTCAAAATGTTTGGAGGTATATTTCAGAAAAGTGTTGAATGTGCTTCTTAAATAGAGGCTTTTGCCATATTTTCCCTGGTCTTTGAGGTTGTTGTACTTCATATTGACAACGGCATCAAATCCCAGTCCTGCTACGTTTGCCATATAGCGAATATGGGGAACTCTGGTCTCAAAGAACTCCACCTTTCCCACATCCTGGAGCACTGTCCTTTTCTGAACCAGGGCATCTACTGCCTCGGAGTAGGTTGAGGAGATGCCGTACATACGGATCCAGTCGTTACCTGTACCGGCAGGAATCACCGCCAGGTAGATATCTGTAGTTGGAACCTCTTTTTGGATGAAGATGCCGTTAACCACCTCGTGAATGGTGCCGTCTCCCCCTACTGCCACAATGTGACGGAACCCGTCATTTATGGCTTTTACAGTAAGTTCTATGGCGTGGAATTTATGTTCGGTGAATACGCAGGTAAATCTCAAACCGCTGTTATACATCTGGTTGGAGATAATGGGCCAGTCCTTAAGACCACGCCCGCTACCTGCCTTGGGGTTCACAATCACCATCCATTTTTCTGTTGTCATACGGCATGCTTTCTGAAGACAAAGATAATAAATTAAGGAGTCTTTATTCAGTGCCGATTTTTTTGTTATTTTTGTACGTTAAGCATTTTTATATGGGAAAAGTTATTGCAATAGCTAATCAGAAGGGTGGCGTGGGCAAGACAACCACCGCCATCAACCTTGCTGCATCCTTGGCCGTGCTGGAGAAAAAGACCCTGCTTATTGATGCTGACCCTCAGGCCAATGCAACATCAGGTTTGAACTTCAACCCCAACTCCACAGATAAGAAGACCATCTATGAAGTCCTTATAGGAACCAGAAAGATAGAGGATATACTTTTGGAGACTGAGATTAAGAACCTCTATGTGGCTCCCTCTCATATCAATCTGGCTGGAGCGGAGATAGAGTTGGTGGAGAATATTGAGGATGTAGAGGAGAGGGCCAATGCAATGAAGAGAGGGCTGGCCTCAGTAAGAGACAAATTTGACTACATAATCATAGATTGTGCACCGTCACTGGCAACCGTTACCATAAACGCACTGGTGGCTGCAGACTCAGTAATCATCCCTATCCAGAGTGAATTCTTTGCTCTTGAAGGTTTGGGCAAACTCCTCAACAACATCAAGTTGATACAGGGAGAATTGAACCCGGACCTCACTATTGAGGGCTTTTTACTCACGATGTTCGACTCCCGTCTGCGCCTGGCAAACCAGGTTGCAGAAGATGTCCGCCTCCACTTTGGCAATATGGTGTTTGAGACCATCATCAACAGAAACGTCCGTCTTTCAGAGGCCCCTAGCCACGGAAAACCGGTCATTTTGTATGACGCTCTCAGCAACGGATCAAACAATTACCTCAACCTCGCAAAGGAGGTTATAGCTAAAAACCTTTAGTCTATGTCCTCAAAGAAGAATTTTTCCAAGGGACTGGGAAGAGGGTTGGAATCTCTCCTCCCCAACGCAACCCAATCCACAATAAATCAGGAGAGAGTACCGGTCTCCCCTCTTACCTCAATAAAGGAGTTAGAACTTTCCGCGATAGTTCCTAACCCATACCAGCCTCGCAGCGCCTTTGATGAGGCCAAGCTGAAGGAGCTCTCTGAGAGCATAAAGCAAATGGGTGTGATTCAGCCTATTACGGTAAAGAAAATATCTGTCGGGAGATACCAAATCATATCGGGAGAGAGAAGATTCCGCGCAAGCAAGTTGGCGGGATTAAAGAGCATACCGGTCTATATCAAAGATGTTGAGGAAGTTGCGCTGCTGGAGATGGCGCTTGTGGAGAACATACAGAGAGAAGACCTGGATCCGGTAGACATTGCCATCAGTTTCCAAAGACTCATCGAGGAGTGCAATCTCACTCAGGAACAGCTCTCTCCAAGGGTTGGAAAGAACAGAGCAACCATTGCAAACTACCTCCGTCTGCTCAAACTCCCTCCGGAGATTCAGATGGCTCTAAAGGAGGGAAAAATCACGATGGGTCATGCAAAAGCCATCCTCTCCCTCACCAAGGAGAAGTCACAACTCGCTCTGACAAAGAAGATTATAGAGGAGGGCATCTCTGTAAGGGAGGCGGAAAAGATTGCACAGAAGGGAGACGCTGCTAAGGCACCGGCTCCAAAGAAGGTTGCAACAGGCTCAGAATCTGCAAAAAAGATTGCATCAATACTGGGAAGATACTTTAAGGATCAGATAAAGATTAAGCCAAAAGAGAGGGGCGGAGAGATGATTATCCGTTACAAGGATGAGAAACAGTTGGAGAACTTCCTTAAGGCTATCAAGGAACATAATTTGTAGAGATTTAATTGTGAGGTCACAGATAAGGTTCATATTAATCATTCTTGCGGCGCTGCTGCTTCTGCCAAATTTTGCAGCAGCCCAGTTCGTAAACTCCAATGCCGCAGGAACAATGAAATCCACACTCTATCAGGAAGATACAACCTACTACGAGACAGACACCACAATCAGAACCTTCTCAATTAAGAGGTTTGTCCGCTCTCTTGCTCACAAAGATTCAATGACCGTATCCAACTCCTTCTTTGGGTCAATGGTAATTCCGGGAGCGGGACAGATTTACAACAGAGATTACTGGAAAGTTCCCGTTATCTACGGAGCGTTGGGAGGATGCATTGGAGGTGCAGTTGCATACAACGTTAAGTGGAAAAAGAACGGACTTAGCAAAGATAAGGATATGCGTAACGCTCTCATTTGGGGCGCAGTAGCAACATATTGGGGGCAGCTTTTAGATGGAACGGCCTGCTACAAATCTACAGAGAGACCGCTTCCTGGAAGAGCATCCATCTACTCTGCTCTGCTTCCTGGATTGGGACAGGCCTACAACGGAGATTACTGGCATATTCCAATCTACTACGGCGGATTTATGATAAGCGGTTACTGCTGGGCATTCAACCAGAAGCAGTACAAACGTTACCGCAAGTACTACAAAGAGTGGGGAGAGGGAACATACGAGGGACACCTTACTGAGGAGAATCTCATCTGGTACAGAGACTATTACAGACGTAACAGAGATTACTCCGTAGTTGCAACACTGCTCATCTACATCCTTAACGTTGTGGATGCCAACGTGTTTGCGCACTTTGCAAACTTTGATATATCTGATGATATAACATTCAATGTTCAACCTGCCATTATAGAGCCTATCATTCAGGATGGAAAATTTTACACCTCCAACCCAATGTACCGGGCAAACAAGTTTGGAATGCAGATGAACATAACCTTCTAAAAGCAAAGAAGATATGAAGACAAGAATCTTAGCCGTGATGCTCGTTGTATTTGGCTGCATAGCCGTCACAACACCTGCATTTTCTCAAAATACCAAAAAGAGTAAAAAGGAACTTTTAAAGGAAAACGAACAACTGAGAAAGACTATTGATTCTCTCTTAAACCTTATAGGAGAGGAGATTGAGGTGTCAGATACCACCACCGTGGGAGACACCATCAACGCCGGCACGAACGGTTTCCTCAACCCGGAGTTCTATGAGACGGTGCCGGGAGGAAATCAGGACACTCTCCTCACCCTCTGGTACTTACAAAGGCAGGCAGCAATGGCAAAAACTATCGGGGAAGATGTTCCCGATATTGAAAATGCCAACTACACCTCAGACATTCCGGATGAAGTCTACATAGAGAACATCAAGAAGATGAACTCCTACATCCCTGTTCCATACAACAGCATTGTCAGAAACTTCATCATCCTATACACTGAGAAGATGCCAAAGAGGGCGGCTAACATCCTGGGACTCAGCACCTATTATCTTCCTATCTTTGAGAACATCTTTGACAGTTACGGCCTCCCTAAGGAGCTCTCCGCAATGGCCATCATAGAGTCTGCACTCAACCCGTTTGCAGTCTCCAGAGCCAACGCCAAAGGAATGTGGCAGTTCATCTATTCTGCTGCAAGACAGTATGATCTGGACATTGACTCCTACGTAGATGAGAGATTTGACCCGGAGAAGAGCTGTGACGCAGCGGCAAGATATCTGAGAGACGCATACCAGATTTTCGGAGACTGGGCCCTTGCAATCTCCTCATACAACTGCGGTTCCGGCAACGTGAACAAAGCCATCAGAAGAGCCGGCAGCAAGGAGTTCTGGGACATCTACCCGTACCTTCCAAAGGAGACTCGCGGATATGTTCCTTCCTTCATAGGAGCCCTCTACCTCCTCAAGTACTACAAGAACTACAACATTGTGCCTGAGAAGGTTGGCATGCCGCCTCACGTAGACACCTTCATGATCCACAAAAACCTTCATTTTGAGCAGATTTCAGAGGTTATAGGTATTCCTTTGGAGGATATCCGCCAGCTGAACCCTCAGTATCTTCACGATATTATCCCGGGCACTCAGCAGGGCATGATTCTGCGTCTGCCTTACAACTACACCGTACCGTTTGTAGACAACGAGAAGACCATCTACAGTTACAAAGATTCCATCTACTTCAACCCTATAGTTTACAACAAGTACAAAGAGGCGCAGAGTACAGACAAGATTATTTATCATAAAGTTAAGAAGGGACAGACATTGGCCTCTATAGCAAAGCGTTACGGAGTTACCACCGCACAGCTTAAGAAGTGGAACCGTCTTGGAAAGAACAGCGTCAAACCGGGAGAGACTCTTGCCATCTACCGCAAAGAGTCATCAGCTCCTCGTAACACTGCAAAGGGCAACAGCGGAAGCAAGACTCCTGCAACCGGCGGAAACTACGGCACTTATACCGTCAAAGCCGGTGACACTCTCTACGGCATTGCTAAAAAGCACAATATGAGCCTCAATGACCTGTTAAAGATTAACGGACTTACCACCAAGTCCAAGATCCACGCCGGCAAGAAGCTCAAGGTAAAGAAGTAATAATGTTAAGGAGCGTCAGAATCATTCTTGCCACAATCTTTTTTGTTGGCATCACCCTCCTGTTTCTTGGTTTGACAGGAAACTTCCACCCCTATCTTAGTTGGATGGCAAAGGTTCAGTTCCTGCCTGCCCTACTTGCCCTCAACCTTATAATTGTTGGAGTACTGATTCTTGTAACTATCATATTTGGAAGGATTTACTGCTCCGTCATCTGTCCACTAGGCATACTTCAAGATATCTTTGGATGGATAGGACGTAGATTCAAAAAGAACCGTTACACCTACTCCAAGCCCAAGAACTGGTTAAGATTCACCATCTTAGCGCTCTTTGTAATTGCCATACTTTTAGGCATTAACACCTTTGTTGCACTGCTTGCACCATACAGCGCCTACGGAAGAATTGCACAAAATATTTTCTCTCCTGTTTCACTTTGGGCGTTTCATAAAGAGATTTATATCAGGTCAATAGGAACCTTTGCCATTGCAGCTGTTACACTGATTATCATAGCAGTTCTGGCCTTCAGAAACGGCAGAACCTGGTGCAATACCATCTGCCCGGTAGGAACAATTCTGAGTTTCTTTTCAAGGTTCCCGCTCCTAAGACCGGTCATCAACACCAGCAAGTGCGTCAACTGCACACTCTGCGCAAAAAGGTGCAAAGCCTCCTGCATCAACACCAAAGAGCACAAGATTGATTTCTCCAGATGCGTTATGTGCGGAGACTGCATCAAGAACTGCCATAAAGGCGCAATCTCCTACACCACAAAACGTTACCACGAGCAACCCGCTTCCGCCCAGCCATCCTGCCCTAACACTCCGGAGGCACAGCAGAAGGGTGGCATGGAGAGAAGAACGTTCCTGGCAATTGCAGGAATGATGACTGCAGCAGTGGCAGCAGAGGCCAGAGACAAAGAACTCCCGCTTACCATCAAAAGACAAACCGTCAAACGTGAAACAGAGATAGTCCCAGCCGGAGCTATTGGCCTTAAGCGCTTTACAGAGCATTGTACAGCCTGCCAGCTCTGCGTTTCCGTATGCCCCAACAAGGTGCTCAGACCTTCCGGCAACATAATGACGCTGATGCAGCCACACCTTACTTTTGAAAAGGGATTCTGCGCTCCGGAGTGCAACAAATGTTCTACCGTCTGCCCTACCGGAGCCATCAGGAAGATAGATCTCTCTCAAAAGTTTTTCACTCAGATAGGACACGCCGTATGGGATGCCTCTTTGTGCATTCCTATGACAGAAGAGAGACACTGCGGAAGATGTGAAAGTCACTGTCCTACAGGCGCTATCACACTTGTAGCAATAGACCCTTCAGATGAAGCAAGTCCAAGATTCCCGGTTGTGGATGAGGAGATCTGCATAGGGTGCGGGGCCTGTGAAAACGCCTGCCCGGTTGCTCCGCTTCCTGCCATCTACGTTGAAGGTTACCCGGAGCACAAACTCTCCCCAATGTAACCCTTCCCCCATCCAAGACCATCACTGCTTAAGGTGTCCGTAAATCCGGGACACCTTTAGCACTTTTGCCCGCTTTTCGTTCCCATCGTCCCCAAATCTCGGACACCGGGAACACTTTTGCCCGCTTTTCGTTCCCAGCGTCCCCAAATCTCGGACACCGGGAACACTTTTGCCTCATCAGAGCAGCAGTCTCAGTGCGCCCTTCAGGGTCAGCCTCTCCCCGCGTTGTTGTACCTTAAAGTGCAAACTCAGCCATCTTGTGAACTTAGCGCTCACCATAGCAAACCAATCCACACCCCTACCGTACAGCAGATGAGAGGAGAAGGTCATAGGCAGCTCACTCTCAGGAAAGTAAATGCGCCCATCCCACCTCTTTACATCATACCCCACAGCCCCGGCAACCGCAGAAACTTTGCTCTTCAGAAAGAGAGAACGGAGGTATGCCATCACTCCGTAACAGTTGTAATTGTTCCATTCTCCTCGCCCTCCCACTGTCAGATTTGAACCCAGAGACTTCTTTCCCGCCAACCTCAGCGAGTACAACTCCACCCTCTTTGCAGGTTCTTTGTAGGTGATGTTACACCTTGTGTAGAACCTGAAGTACAGCTCGTTACGGGCAGGCGTAGTAAATCCTGCATCATCAATGGAGAGTTTAACGTACCCCTTGTACATTGCAGAAGGATAGTTCAAATGGTATCTCTCTTTAGGGTACTGCATATACTGAAAAGAGGCGGAGAGGAGAAGTTTCTTATAGAGCGGCCCCGCTGTAACCGCCGCAAATCCCCGCTGATTAGAAGGATGGGAAAGTGAAGAGTATGCACCGGATGTGGAAGATATGAAACTGTTTGTGTAAATGAGAGTTAGAATGTGCATACTCCACTTTCCGTATTCCGTAGAACAGCCTAATAAGAAGGCAGTTGCATTGGTCGTATAATTCCAAGCCCCCTCTCCAAAAAATCTTGTAGCCCTAATTCCCGTCTTAAAATCTGCAGAAAGAATTGGTACCTCATTCTCTTTTTGGTAATGATTCAAAGCCATCTTAAAGAGAGAGCCGTTATATGAAAGGCGGTTAACCAGAATCTTTTTCTCAAAGGCATATCCTCCTGAATATGAAATCTTTCCAAGGGAGAGAGAAACCGCTGCGCCACGTAAAGTTTTAGTAGTATCTGAAGAGTTGTAGAGAGAAATCACCTCTCCTCTTTTTGAAAAACCGTAGTTCTCATCCACCCCGGAATATGTAAAACTGTTCCAAACGGAGAGCCCCTGCCCAAACTTTGCTGCAAAATCTCCCACCACCACTCTGTCTATTGAGAACTTCCCGATAGTTATATCTTTAACTGACACCCCTCCCCCTATAAAACTCTCTTTAGCAACAGAGCCACTCCCGCTCCACAGTGCCGCCATCTCCACCTTCTCCGCATAAGAGGCCTTCATCCTTGCAAGATAAGTCTCCTTTGTAACACGCTGTTGTTCAATAGTTCCAGCATAGCGAGCATAGATATCTGAGGTGAAGGAAGAACGGAAACCTCGGCTCACTCTCTTTTTCTCACCCAGAAAAATAAATGGTGCAATCCTCTTAACGAGCTCCTCGCTAAAGCCATACAGCAGAGATAGTTCCGCAAAGGAGAGAATAGCGCCACTACGACCGATATACTTAAGCAGAGACTCTATCTGAAACTCCGTAAAGAGTCCGCTGCGCTGCAATTCATTCCTTCCGGCAGAGTTTATGTTCAGCGGATGCCTCTTGTAATGAGCAAGATGCACCGCTATCTCCTCCAACGCTCCCTCAACATTCGCTTCTCCGCTCTCCACAATATCATCCATAACATCCACTCCCTCAATCACTTCCTCAATCGTATCCCTTTGCATTTGAACTGCGCCATGCAGACCACACGGCAGAGAAAATAATAACACGGCAATAAGGCCGCATATTTGAATAAACCTCTTCATATCTACAACACGTTTTAACAGAAACAAAAATAGCATCCCACTCAATAGGCAGGATGCATTTGCGTAAAAACTTTTGCAAAATTTTACTTAAGCGGTTAGTTGGTTTTGAAACGGAACTTCACCTCTGCAAGTTCCTTGTTGGCCTTTGCAATCTTCTCTGCTAGTTCACCTTTGAATGCAGCAAACTTTGCCTTAAGTGTCTCATCTGAGAGAGCAAGCATCTGAACTGCATAGATGGCTGCGTTCTTTGCTCCGTCAATAGCCATTGTTGCAACCGGAATACCGGAAGGCATCTGAAGGATTGAGAGAATGGAATCCCAACCATCCATAGAATTGGAGGACTTGATTGGCACTCCAATGACCGGCAGCGTTGTAGAAGCCGCAATTACTCCCGGCAGATGAGCGGCTCCGCCCGCTCCTGCAATTATCACCTTAACTCCTCTTACTGCAGCCCCCTTTGCAAACTCTGCTACAGCTTCCGGGGTACGGTGTGCTGAGAGTGCGTTAATCTCAAAAGGAACCTCCATTTCATCCAGGAACTTTGCAGCCGCCTCCATTACTTTGAGGTCTGAGGTGCTGCCCATTATGATACTTACAACCGGTTTCATAGTGCGGTATTTTTTAAAACTTCCGCAAATTTATCTAAATTTGGGTTCTATAACAAAAACTGACAATGAAAAGAATCCAACTCCATGACAAAATCTTTAGGCTCTATATGCCTCACGAGGAGATACAGACAGCCGTAAAGAATGTAGCAGAAAAGATTAATAATGACCTTAAAGATGCTGATACCCCGCTCTTTATAGGCGTATTGACGGGATCCTTTATGTTCCTCTCAGATTTGATGAAGAACATTAACTTCCCTTGCGAGATTTGTTTCATCCGCCTTGCCTCCTATGAGGGAACCTCCTCCACGGGTAAGGTTAAACAGCTTCTGGGCCTCACCCAGAACGTTAAAAACAGGACCGTAGTGGTTGTAGAGGACATTGTGGATACCGGCGGAACTATCACGGAGTTGGATAACATCCTCAAGGATGCCGGTGCTAAGGATATCAAGTACTGCACATTGCTCTTAAAGCCGGATAACTACAAGGGCCATATAGATGTTCAGTACCCTGCACTCCAGATTCCAAGAGATTTCATTGTTGGTTATGGATTGGATTACGACCAGCTGGGAAGACAGTACAAGGATATCTACGTGCTGGATGAAGATGAGACAGAGAGACGTAAGTCCATTAATGTGAGGTAAAAGCAAGCAGCAAGAAAAGTTGCATCAAGACTGGAAGGGATTGGAAGCGTGCCAGGTGTCCGGAAAACAGGGACACCGGGAACGAAAATGGGGGTAAAGCGTGCCAGGTGTCCGGAAATTAGGGACACCGGGAACGAAAATGGGGGTAAAGTGTGCCAGGTGTCCGGAAAACAGGGACACCGGGAACGAAAATGGGGGTAAAGCGTGCCAGGTGTCCGGAAAACAGGGACACCGGGAACACTTGGAACTGAAAGTAGGAGAAAGAGTTAGAAGTAAGAGTTAGGAGAAAGAGTAAAGAGAAAACATAAAGAGAAAGAGTAAAGAGAAAGCGTAAAGAGAAAGCGTAAAGAGAAAACGTAAAGAGAAAACATAAGTAAAAATTTAGATAGATAGAGAAATGAAGTATTACATTTTGTTTGGCCCTCCGGGTGCGGGAAAGGGAACACAGGCTAAGTTTATTGTAGAGAAGTTCAACCTTATGCATATCTCCACGGGAGATCTTCTGCGTAAGGAGATGAAGGAGGGTACTCCGCTGGGGCTCAAGGCAAAAGAGCTCATTGAGAACGGCAATCTTGTTCCCGATGAGGTTGTTGTTGGAATGATTAAGAGCACTTTTGCAAACAATAAGAACGTGGAGGGATTTCTGTTGGACGGTTTCCCAAGGACTACCGCTCAGGCAGAGATGCTGGATAAGATGCTCCAGGAGCAGAATGAGGGAGTGGATAAGGTTATCTCACTGGCAATCAAGGACTCCACAATCTTTGAAAGAATTGCAAAGAGAGCGGAGATTGAGGGCAGAAAGGATGATGCAGACCCTGCTACAATCCAGAACAGAATAGATACCTACCATCAGAAGACAGAACCGCTGATTGACTTCTACAAGAAGCAGGACAAATATTTTGAGATCCCGGGTGAGCAAACCATAGAGGAAGTATTTGACTGCATCTGCAAGACACTCAGCAAATAGCAGCCCTATGCCTAACACAGACTTTGTAGATTACGTCAAACTTCACCTTACCTCCGGCTCCGGCGGTAACGGCTCTATGCACCTCCACAGGGAGAAGTACATAGACAAGGGCGGTCCGGATGGAGGAGACGGAGGCAAAGGCGGCAGCATCATTATGCAGGGAGACAGCCAGATGTGGACCCTCATCTCCCTCAAGTACCGCAAACACATTGATGCTGAGAATGGTGGCAACGGCAGCGGAAACCTCTGCACCGGAGCGGACGCTAAGGATATCATCCTCAAAGTTCCGCTGGGAACGGTAGCAAAGGATGCTGAAACGGGAGAAATCATTGGGGAGGTAACAGAGCACGGTCAGAAGTGCATGCTTCTGAAAGGAGGAAGAGGCGGCAAGGGTAACGCCTTCTTTAAAAGTGCAACGCGTCAGACTCCAAAGTTTGCACAGGAGGGAGAACCGGGCCAGGAGGGTTGGTTCATACTGGAGCTGAAAGTCCTTGCAGATGTGGGACTTGTGGGCTTCCCTAACGCCGGCAAATCTACACTGCTCTCTACGGTTTCTGCAGCTCATCCAAAGATTGCAGACTACGCCTTCACAACACTTGAGCCTAGCATAGGTATTGTCCGTTACTATGATGACATGTCCTTTGTGATGGCAGACATCCCGGGAATCATTGAGGGAGCACACGAGGGCAAAGGACTGGGATATAGATTCTTACGCCACATTGAAAGAAACTCCATACTGCTCTTTCTGGTCTCTGCAGAAAATCTGGATATTGCAAAAGAGTACAAGATTCTGCTCAACGAGTTAAAGCAGTACAACCCGGAACTTCTAGATAAACAGCGCATTCTGGCCATCACCAAGTGTGACCTTCTGGGAGGAGACAAGGAGATGATTTCTGCGCTCAAGAGAAAAGTTCCAAAGAAGGTACCATACGTTTTTATTTCAAGCGTAACAGGAGAGGGAATCAAAGAGCTGAAAGACCTTATCTGGGAGGCTCTGACAAAATAAGATTAAAAAACTCCAACAATGCTGCAGCAACTGGAACACATAGACAGAGTAGCGTCACTGGCAATAAACAGCTGTCACAGTGAGTTTTGGGACAAGGTGATGATTTTCATCTCCAAAGACTTTGGCCTGGCTCCAATTTATGTAATACTACTGGTTTACATAATCCTGCGCACCAGAGTCACCATTGGCAAAAGGGAGTACTTCAACTCCTGGATAATCAGCCTTGTAACCGTTATGGCCTGCGTAGCTACCTTCCTTATAACGGAGAACTTTGGTCACGATGTAGTAAAGCCCTACTTCCACCGTCTGCGCCCTGGCTATGACACTTACATCTGGGACCTTGTTCGTCTACCTGCCGGCAAGGGAGGACTTTACAGTTTTATAAGTCTGCACGCTGCAAACTGGGCCGGCTTTGCAACCATCTCTACTCTGCTCATTAGAAAGAAGTTCTACACGTGGTTCATCTGGATTCTGACGCTGGCAGTTTGCTACAGCAGAGTCTATCTGGGCAGACATTTCCTTGGTGACATAATCTGCGGTATCTTATTCGGCATAGTGGCCGGCTACATAGTTTACTGGATTACCAAGGCCATAATCTACTCCCTTGGAAACAGGCATCACATCAAAGAAATTCGCTAACAATGCTCTATATCTCAGACAGTTGTACAGACCCTCAGCGTAACCTGGCAACAGAGGAGTACCTTCTCAAAAAGTTCAAAGAGCCCATCTTCCGCCTCTGGAGAAACGCCCCGTCTATCATTGTGGGCCGCTACCAGAACACCCTGGCGGAGATAGACTATAACTACGTGAAAGAGAACAACATAACCGTAGTAAGAAGACTCACCGGAGGTGGCGCTGTCTTTCATGATCTGGGCAACCTCAACTACACTTTTGTAGAGAACAGAGCAGAAGACTCAAAGAGAGAAGAGACCAATGCTATGTTCCGCCGCTTCACAAGACCCATTATTGAAGCGCTCCAAGCAATCAACGTAAACGCCTCTCTAGAAGGACGTAATGACCTCCTGATAGATGGCCGCAAGTTCTCAGGCAATGCCATCTGCATCCATAAAAACCGCATACTCCAGCACGGAACTCTGATGTTTGACGTCTCCACAAGCAACCTCTCTTCTGCCCTTAAATCCCGCCCGGAGAAATTCCAGGACAAGGCGGTTAAGAGCAACCGTTCCAGGGTAACCAACATCAAAGAGCACCTCACTCTGGCCGGCATAAGGAAGAACCTCCTTGCCTATAACCTACTCAAAGAGCGCGCAATAGAACTGCACCACTCAGACGCCAGACCAACCCTCAAAGATGCAGACGTCATCTGGTTTATGAACTACCTGGGAACCTACATCACTACCCAAAACAAACAAACTATAACCCCATACAACTACACAAAAAAAGATAATGAGGAGATAGACTCCCTCTTCCAAAAGCGCTACTCCACAGACAAATGGAACTACGGCCACTCCCCAAGATACACCTACGGCACCATCAAAAAACTCAAGGGCGGCATAATGGAGTTCTACGTTACCGTAGATAAAGGCATCATCACCAAACTGGACATCCGCGGAGACTACTTCTTCACCAGCCCAACGGAAGAGTTTATAAAACAGATGGTTGGAACGCCTCATACAAAAGAGGAGATAGCAAAAAAAATAGGCGCTCTCAATTTGAACGCCTACTTTGCTGACACACAGCCGGAAGATATCGTTAACCTGTTCTTTTAACAGGTTAACTCTTATTTGCCGAACTTCTTTTCCTTCATTTTAACCAACTGGCCCTTAAGGACATCTACACAATCTACAACAGCATCCTCAAAACTCTTTGCATTTCTGGAAACATGAATATCATCTCCCGGAACCTGCAGTTTAATCTTACACTCTTTGTTCAACTGATCCGGTAGAAGACTTAGTGTTACATCTGCCTCCATAAATCCGTCAAAGAACTTTGCCAACTTCTCAACTTTCTTGTTTACAAATGCAAGAAGTTTCTCATCTGCATCAAACTTAACTGATTGGATTCTAATTTCCATAACTAACCTCCTTAAATAATTGGTTTAACTGTATGTAAATATACAAAAAGCAGACCCAAAAAGCAAATTAAACCCCACTTAAAACAAACCCATAACATAAAAGGACAATAATGCTTAACTTTGTCCCGATATGAGAAAAATTTTGAACACATCTTTTATCTCCTCGATGGTTTTGTTTGCCACCTTAGCTCTTTTTGCAACCTCCTGCAAATCAGACAAGACCAAGCAGGGCACCAAAACCCCTACTACGCAGAGCTCAAACTCCACCAAGCAGAACCCAGACAAACAGAACCAGACCACCACTCCCCTCAATGCCTCTATGGATATAACAGATACATCCACCGTAAACTTTGAGAACCTCCTTGGTCTGATGCAGAAACTAAAAGGAGATTGGAGTGACGAGCAGGGCAAAAAGGGAGAAGAGTTTGGTTTCAAATACCTCTTCACAGATAACAAAACTGAGGAGGGCGTTCACATCACCTACCTCTATTACGGCAAGAATGTCAGCTGGGCAGAGAAGAACTACTTTGGAACTAAGGAGATGGTTTTTGAGCCGGAAGGCCCGCACCCTTACTACTTTCTTATGGGTAAAGACGCCATGAGCGGAGCCGTTGTATTCTTCAAAGAGAAAGTAGATTACCAGAACTTCCTGGAGCAGACCAAGGCCTACGGTTACTCAGAAGACCAGGGCGGTGACTGCTACGTGCCAAAGAAGAAAACCCAAAAAGTGCAATCTGTTGAGTTCATCAAGAACCCGGAGCCCTTCCTCTGCTACTTCACCAAAGTTGGCCGCCGTAATGACTGGTGGCAAGTTATTTTCTGCCTGAACTTTTAGATTTTTTAGAATATGAAACGTGTAATCATTTCTCTTATAGCAGTTTGCATTGCAGCAACCGCATTGGCACAGCATCCACAGCAGCACAAACAGCAACCGCCTCAGGGACCCGCAACTATGAAGGCAGCCCCACAACAGCCTAAATTCCAGGCAGATCCTCAGGCTAAAAAACCTGCACTCAAGAAGGTTTATGATGAAAACATAGATCCTCTCAAACAGATATACCAGGCCGTTTCACAGGCAAAGAGAGAGGGCAAGTACGTCATCTGCCAACTTGGTGGCAACTGGTGCCCTTGGTGCCTCAAGTTTGCAGACTTCATCACCAAAGATAGAGAGATATCTAAACTCCTGAGACAGAACTTTGTATACATCCACGTAAACTACAACCCTAAGCAGGCTCGTTCAAAAGATAAATCTACCGTAGACAAGGCTAAAAAACTTCTCAAACGCCTTAACTACGCCGGCAGATTCGGTTACCCTGTATTCGTTGTTTTAGACGGCAAAGGACACGTAATCCACATCCAAGACTCCAGCTTCCTGGAAGAAGGAGAGAGTTATGACCGCAGCAAAGTCCTCCGTTTCTTCAAGAACTGGACTCCGGAAGCCACCACAAAACTCTAACAGACACCCCAACCTAAAACTTTTTACGCAATTGCAAGGACATGTTCGGTTATTATATAAAAAAGCGGTAGGGAGTGTTGACTCCCCCCGCAGCACGAATCCGTAGAATCGCTTTTTCAAATGCAAAATTAATTATCTGAAACAACTTTGCAAGCATTTTCGTAAAATCTTTTTGACCACAAAGAGATGGAATGGTTATTGTGATTCGTTGAAGCTGTTATAACAAATGACTTATGAAAACAATTAAAGTCTTTACGGTTGTTGCAGTAATAGCTCTGTTATTTGTCCAAAATGCTATTGCTCAGAACATTGAGAGCAAAAGCTTATCTGGCAGAGTTTATTATAACCCAAATATTTTGAAGGGACAGTTGAACAATCTTACTCAAGAGTTGGAAAAGGAATTGCCTGAGGCCAGAAGAAGAAAGATTGCAGAGGTGGAGAAAGAGAAGGGCAGACCGCTTACAAAAGAGGAGATTGCTGAGATTGATAATGACCTTAAGAAAGCTATGGATATGGCTATTGCAATAAAGAATGGAACCGTTGTAGCTATAACTATGGAGTTTAAGAGTGAGACTGAAATTGTTATGAAGCCGGATATTAAGGTAAACGAGGAAGTCTTAAAAGCAGCCGGAATGGGATGGGCAAAGCGTAAGGCAATAAAGGCTGCATTGGCTGTAACTCCAAGTGAAAAAGGCAAATACACAGTTAGAGATACTGTTATCTATATGTATACCGGAACAGGAAATAAACCGGAAGACAGAGATACTATGACCCTCAGCAGAGACGGACGCTTTCTGTACGGAAAAATGGATGAGTCAACACCGTTCAAGCTAACCCGCATAAAATAACTCACACATTTACACAAATAAGTGGTTCTCCAAGAGCAACAGAAAGCTCCGCGATAGATCTTAGCGTAAGATTTTTTGCCAACTCCCTTTGAGTTATATTCTTCTCCTTTAGGATAGAATCTATCTTAGCAATAATCTCAGCAGACAATTGCATCTCCATTTTTATTTCCGGAGAAACTTTCTTTAACTTTTCTTTAAACCATTTTTGTTTGTCTTTCATATTTCAAAAATTAGCTTATATGCTAAGTTGCCTAACGGAACAAAGATGGAAAAGATTATTAAGGTTTGGTTCAGGAATGATAGGATATTCATAAGAACCAATCAAAACAGCATTTACAGCCGCTCTTTAAAAGCGTTTCCATTGTTAATGGATGCAACTCCCAGTCAACGTTCTCGTTACGAGATAGGACTTGAGGGAGATGATCTTTATTGGGAAGAAATAGATGAAGACATACACATAAGCAGCTTCTACGAAAAAGATGAACTGATTAGTGAAGAAGAGAATGAAATAGCCAAAGTATTCAAACGCTTTCCCCAGTTGAACGTTTCTGAAGTTGCGAGATCAATGGGGATAAACAAAAGCCTGCTGGCCAGATATATCTATGGTGTAAAGAGACCTTCTGAGAAAAGAAAAAAAGAAATCTTCAATGCCCTTCGCAAACTCGGCAAAGAGCTTGCAAAACTTTAAACGGCCTTGCCGATCTCCTGCATTTGAGTAAATTTTTGGTACAATCTTACGATTATCCCAAAAAATTACGCTTTTGTAAGTCGCTTATCTTGACGTTCAACAATTATCATCAAATACATCACCACCAGTCCATTCCCGGCCTAAGGATTTTGTAAAGTATTTCTGGGCTCCATCTTCTTCGAAGAATGTGCGAATGCTCTTGTGAACGAAAAATCCGTCTTGGAAGTAAACCTCTGAGAGAGCATATTTCTTAATACCCGAATTTTCAGAAACCACGGACAGATGGGAGCCGTTTTCAGACAATGCCGCATCGTAAACTGGAGATTCTCCCCATTGGTTTCTCGTATAGATGGCTCCCTTTTGCAAATGAGTAAGATAATCCTGCAAAGGTGTTTCCGTGATCTTTTGAGGAGTTTGCGGAAACTCTGTAGGAGTCTTCCAGTCAAGTTGTTTGGCTCCTGGGGTCAGCGAGTCTTTTAGGGCGTGTTCTTCCTCCCAGATTCTACGTTTTTCTTCTTCTATCTCGGCATTTCGTTGTGCCCAAGATTTCTTATTGTCCGAAAACACCCAGTCCCCGAGACCTTTGCCCGTACCCTGAGGCATGTTGTCCCTCTTGGTCCATTCATCAAAGTGTTTCTTGCAAGCAGCAGCTTCTTCCTTTGTGACTGTCTTCATCCAACTGATATCCGGCGGTAGAGCTTTAGTTCGGAGGATGGCTGGATTTTCGATAAACGCTTCAATACTACCGCAGAGGTAGATGATTTTCTTTCGTGTAACATCATTATTTAGAGCATTTTCCAGTCTAGTGAACCAGCGTAGATTTTCCGGCCGGTTGTTGCAACGATTGGTGTCTATATGGTCAACAACCATATGTGGCTGAGGTTCCGGCCCATGAAAGGCCGTACACACAACCTGATGGACTCGGATGTTGCCGGTGAAAATCATATAGCCATCTGGATTTTTTGTTCCGAAACCCCAGACATTGTCCCATTTACTCGGCCGACAACCCTTTTTGGAAATGCGGCATATGGCACCATTATCACGGACAAGGTATAGACGGTCCTTGTATCCACATTCGCGGACTTCTTTGTATTGGTTTATTATATCCTCTTTATCCATCTGTCTTATTCAGGATATGTTTTTTGTATTTCGTTAAGTTCTCACGGCAAGGCGGCGGACTAAAGCGATGGTATTACAATTCTGTAATGCCTAAAGATCTCAAATACTCGTAGGTACTATCATAGAATTCAGGAAGTCTTGTTGCATCTTCTGGGAATCCTTCAGAATTAAATCTGTCATTTCCCTCTGGAACGCAGATTACAAGACCTTGACGAGCACGTGTTAAGAGAACTCTATAAGCATTGAGCATATACTTTTGGCTTTCTTCATTCCTCTCTGGAATCCATTTGGTTTTTCCATTGAACTTATAATAACCCCACTTACCATTTTCATATCTCATGTCTGCATCCCAAAGAACACAAGCGTAATCAAGCTCCAATCCTTGAACTTGTATTTCTGTTGCGGCCTCCTCCAAATAATTAGAAGATCTTACATCATTTTTATCTTCCAAGAACCAATGAACAGCGTTTTCATCACCTTGCCCTAATACATTAACAGCTTGCGGTTTATAGCGCGCAGCAACTTTTGTAACAAGAATACCTGTTTGTTGAGAACCACGTGCTTTATTCCTTAACCACTTGCGAGCTTTATTAATATCTCTAGTAAGAACTATTGGATAGCCCTTCTTTGAAATCTCTTCGTACAAGGAATATGTATTTGTGGAAAGACTTAGTAGAGAATGAACAAAACTTGAAACTGTTTCCGCCCTGAAAGAACGGAGACTTACAGCAAGATGTAGTTCATCTGAATAAGTCACATTTTTGTTGTACTGTAAGAGTTCATTAACCCGTCCTTCCGCATACTCCGCATCTGTTAGCTTGTTGGAAATAAACACTTTCCAATGCGGATAACTATTATTTAAGGCGTCTATCCATTCTGCTATTCCGGCTTCTCCTGTATTGATTTCTTGCCCTCCACCAACAAGGCAAATGATTACTGCCCAATCTTTTCTTTGATCCAAAGACCAAATTAGAAATTCCGCCTCAGAAACAGGAAAGTTTGGCACCTTAAGTTTATTGCCATAAGTTCCGCCTCGCTTGAGGTAATTTGCTAAGCGTGAATGTGTCCACGTCCTCTGAGCTTCATCAAATATTGCCACATGCTCAACCTCACCATAACCAGAATGTTCTTGTTCAACGGCTTTCGTTGGATCAATTTCAAGAACCCCATTTTCAACTGGATTCTTAATCTTAGCAAGCATATTGTCTCTGTAACGGTGAATGATTTGGATGAATTCACGAACCTCTCTTCTTGAGTCCGACATGTTTTTATGCTTGCCTGAAGCTCTGATTTTCTTGTAATTATCTATTGCTAATGCTTCTGTAAGAACAGCAACTAGAGGACCATTTCCAGAAAGATAGACGGCTCCGTTTTCTTTGTCGAGCTCTCCATCTTTGTATGTTTGCTTGATGGCTACATCAAGTCCAACCAATGTTTTACCAGCTCCAGGAACGCCAGTTACAAAGCATATACTCTTTTGTCCTTTCTCTTTGCTATCTTGAATGATTTCAAGTAAGTGTCTAATGGTTGCATCTGTGGAGACTTTGTCAGCTTCATGCCTAGTAATTTCTTCAACAGAATGATTGGTATACAATGCACGAGCTGCTTCAACAATTGTTGGTGTAGGAGAATATGGACTTATTACCCATTGTCCTCCCCAACTTTCTGAAGTATAAGGAGTTTTCTTCTGCTCAATAATTTCAGATAATAGATATTCCAAATGCTTTTCTCCAGAAATCATCGGGTTTAGAACACCATCGTCATATACTGAATTCTGAACAGATTTCGTATAACGCCCATACTCCGTAGGTACAAGAACTGGAGCAATTGGCTTATCGGCACTGAACAAATGAAAGTTTTTAAGGTCAAGAGCGTAATCTAATACTTGCTCCAGATCATCTTGTAGAGCATCCTTTTTTCCAACCTTGAACTCTAAGCAAAAGATTATTCCCTTGAGAAGCAAAATCACATCTACTCTCTTTCCAAGTCTAGGAATAGCGTATTCAAAGATGATGTAAGCATCTTCATCTTTCCATCTTTGCAGAATCTCATGCAGAATCCTTATCTCCCCTTCCCAGGCCTCATTTGTAGTTGTTTGATCAACCCCATGAAAAGCCCTGACCATTCTTCCCAATATTGAATCTTGGCTACTTTCAAGGAAATCCTTAAAAGTAGCCACATATAAACACCTATTAGATTTCATACTATTGTTCATCTTTACAAAGATATTGCTTCTGAACGAGATAACAAAAGGCTTAAAATGGTTAAACTTGGGATAATTCCAGAATTATCCCAAAAATTTACGTTTTTGCAAGATATGCAAATGAGTAAATTTTTGATACAATCTTACGACTATCCCTCATTCTTAGGCTGTGAAGTTTCTTTTTTTCTTCCTGGATATTTGTTTTTAATGTATTAGCTTTGTCTCCAGAAACAGTGCCCTGGGAAGTAGCTGTGTCATTTCCCTCGCCCGCAAGGGTTCCAACAGTGTCTGTCCTATTGTTGGAGGCACTGTTTTTTTCTGCAAAGGAACAGCAAAGACTTGACAAGTTTTGTCAAGTGATAAAATAATGCTGGCAGAATTCAACTTACAAAAGCGTAAATCATTACAGAATTATCCTGCATTTGAGTAAATTTTTGGTACAATCTTACAATTCGCACAAAAATCTTCAAAAAAGGCTCAAAGATAATTCCGCAAAAAGAACTATAATACTTTCGCTTTTTAATGCAGCTCCTCAGTTAAAAATTGAATTACTTAGCAGACATGAAGAAGGCAAAAAGAAAATATGAATACATTTACATCCCGCCAGAGAATACGGGCTCAGAGTTGTATCATGGTATAAAGACTTTTTTGATGATCACAACCACCATCGTAGTCATCAAGGCATCAACCATATGGTTCCCGATAAGATCTACCTGAAAGATGTCGCATAATATTAACTAACAACAAACAGGTAGCTGTTAAAAGACGAGATTATTATAAAAGCCCTAACTTCGAAAGTTGTTGAACTACGTCTTCCTTGTCAATTTTAAAAACAGACGCGATAACGTCACTTGAACACCCTCTTTCCTCATAAAGTGTTTTTAAGAGCTTATTGTCAGCCTCCGACCAAGAAATAAACTCTAATGAATTAAATACTGGTTTAAAATCCATTGTATCCTCAATAAGGTGTAGCTCGTCCGTTCCCTCTGTATAGTTATTTTCTACAGGGCTGGTCGTTATCTCTTTGCTAATAAGAACCTCATGAGGGGAATTCTTCTTATTTGATCCAATAAAATAATTTTCCCAAGGCCTATTTTCATTAGGAAGTCCAAACTTCAAACAAGATCCCACATTATCTAGAATAATACACTTCGTTTTACCCTCTGTAGGCCTCAACCCACGCCCAACTTGTTGAAGATATTTTACTAAAGATCTGGTCGGTCTTGCCAGTTGAATAAACTCAATATCAGGACAATCAAAGCCTTCTGAAAAAATATCTACATTTACAATGATATCAATGAGCCCGTTTTTAAAGCGTTTGACATATAATCTTCGAATATCCCTAGGCGTTGTTGCATCAATTGCTACAATGTTAACTCCGGCCTTTTTATATTCTTCGCATATATGTTCACTATGTTTTCTACTAATAGAATAAATTATTCCTTTTTTCCCCTTCGCCAATTTTTGATAACTATCAAGTAATCTTGCGCGAATTTGTAAAGTGTCCATTTCCCTCTCAAGTGCTGAAATTTTGTAATCTCCTTCAATGTCATATTCTTTAATTGTTGAAATTCTTTGAACTTCTATACTTTCATTCCTCACAGAATAGAAATTATACGGAGACAACCATCCTTCAGCTATAAAAACTTTTATGGGCTCAGAAGTGATTAATTTATCAAAAATAGTAAGAAAACCCTCACCGTTCATTCTCCATGGTGTTGCAGTTACGCCTAATTTCTTTGCACCAGGAAACAATTGCCAAAGTTTCTTATAAGAACTTGCAATTGAATGGTGGGCTTCATCTATAATGATAAAACGAATATCAAGGTCTCTTATAACACTATTATTTGTATGATGAGCTATTGTCTGTATTGAGGCAACTTGCACATATTGTCGCAAATCTCTCTTTCGTCCGCCAGCAAATATTCCATGAGAAATACTATAGCGTTGTAGGTTCTCACTAATTTGATCTATTAATTCTATTCTGTGTGCAACTATTAAGACGCGACAATTTATTGATCTTAAGGCACTCCAGGCCTTAATATCACTTATAATAGAGGAAAATAAACGAGTTTTCCCCGTGCCCGTTGGCATCTGAAAAAGAACATTACTACATTCACTCCAAGCAGAAAAAATCTCCTTTTTTGCTTTTTGTTGATATGGCCGCAGGGTTCTATCTTCTCGGAAAATACTCTTAAAGTCGTACATATGGAAAATACAAAGACTAATCCGTTGTAGCAAACTGAGCTAAATGATCACGAATGACCCATAATTTGTCTATGTCGGATTGTGTGAGAGCGTCTTGTTTTTTACCTTTTGGACTATCAGCAACCGTCATCCAACTAAGCTTTTCTTTCCTGGTTTTAAAGGTATCTCCAATAGACATTTGGATTGAGAATGCTTCAGAGAATTTAGGACTGCTGAAGTTTTTCTCAATAATGCTCTTATAATCTGATATATCAAGATAATCTTTCCAGTCATAATTATCCAACGAGTCCGCATCATTATCACCTATTTGTTTTATTATTCTCGCCTCACAATCATTTTTTATTTGTAAAATAGAATTTTCCCAACGCTCCCCGAGCACTTCTTCCAAACAACTAAAGACCACATTTCTTAGTAAATCCTTTATTTCCAATTTTAACTTTTGGCCGGATTTTTGAAGATCTTCATCCTGAGTTTCTCTCCACTGAACAAGTTCTTCTGGGAGATAATTCTGGTATTTTTTTGAAACCAGGTCTTGAAACAAACGGAGCCAGTATGTATCTGCGCCTTGTCCAAGCCTTCCTTTTAAACCTCCACTTTCCACATCAGACAATTCATTAAGAGCTTGCCCCAGAGCACTAAAATATGGAGAAATAGCTTTGATTCTTTCTTGAATTGATGATCTCTTGTTAATCACATCTGTTTTAATCAGATATCGATGAATAGAGCCAACTAGGGCGATAATAGCGAAAGTAGCTCTATTAGAGAACAAGTAATCCTTTTTTTTATCATCCTCCAAAACCTCTTCTAAAATAGAATAGGCACCATTAACAAATTGTGCTATCTTTCTCCTAGCACATTTCATCTCCTCATCACTGTTCGTGTTATTTGTGTCATAAATACAGCAATCCGTGTCTCCAATATATTTTGTTGGCGTCGCAGAAGGAATCAGACCAGATTTTCCAAAGGCTGTATCGAACGGTTTGAATGCCAAAGTAGCTCCATCCTCTCCCACTGAAATTTTGTTATAAAGAACATAATTAGAATTTGAAGCTAATTCTTTTATTATAGAAGAACGAAGCGCTTTCATTCTGGAATCTATTCTTGAAGCGTTCCAGTAAAGGTCCTCTTCCAAGTCCAAGCGTAAGCTAGGACTCACAGCCTTCTGATTCTCATTAATATCCATAAAAAGTTTTAACTGATCCTCTGATGGCATTTTTTCAAAAGCAACAACAGGAATAGTACTCTTATCTTTGTAGTCAGAAGCTGCATATCCATAAAGTCGGTGTTGACCGTCTATTATGTATGCTATGCCGTAAGCATTAGGTATCTGTAACATACCCAATCGAGACTTCGAATCATAGGAACGGGTTGATGGTTCAAAAGAGGTTTCCAATTTTTTTGTAGCACCACTAAAATTTATAATAATGGAATTGGGGAAGTAGCCTCCTTCGTTAATGAATTTTGTTATTCCTTTTAAACGGCTAGGCACTAAAAGTCTCTGATATGTCGGAGCCATTGAATCGTTAACTCTAGTACGATGGAGAATAAAACCAATCTTGAGAAGAGTACTTGGTTCTATTGAAAAAAGATAATACTTCTGCCCCCCCATATTACCCTGTAGTGCCGGAATGGAAATCCTATCGTTATTTATCAACTCATCTTTAAACATAAGTCCGTAAAATTGATAGATCACAGACTCTTTATAAGATTTTATCAAATTTGATATATAGTCATATGTATTATCATTCAAGTGGAAAATTTTATTATTTCTCATTCGCCCTTGGTCTTCGTCTCCGATTCTGTAATTGCGTGTTGCAAAAATAAATCTTACCTTTTTGGATGAACCATAAATTTGGCGAAGAGCTTTTATAACCCCGTCCTTGTATCGACACATGACATCTATCTCATCTTTAAAATGCCCACTCCTTGGGTTTTTCGCAGCTTTGCATTCAACCACAAAAATAGCATCAACTCCAACGGCTAGAACATCTATTTGATGATGATCAGAACTATCACTGCTCCAAGGTATAGACAATTTTTCATCGCTATTCAAGCAGCGAAAACCAAGCTTATAAAACATACACCAAATGTCATCCTCAAACAAATCGCCTGTTTCTTTTGGACGACTCATTCTTACTTTCTTTTTAAGTGTGTGTATGACTTCATATCCCCGCTCCTCAAAAGCCTCACGTTCATTGTGAGGCACACTAATATTGACATTTTTCGAATTTTTTGCCTTGAATTTTGCGGCAAGCATTTCAGGATTATCTGTCATGTGTTTTTTTAATTCAGCTACTTGAATTTCATTGAGGAATGCCATAATATATCAATTTAAAGATATTATTTATAATTACGTATAACTACTTCTGTGGTCTCTTTCCTGCGGTCACCATGCGCGTTAATAAATCTTTTCGCCTTTACTCTACAACAGTCATATCCTTTATATAACTGTTCAAAATATGAAGATCCGTCTTCATTCTTACAATCAGAGTTGCTTAACATAAAATAGCCCCCCTTACGAGATATTGTATCACAAAACTCCTTTAAATGTTCTTGCTCTTCTTTTTCAAAGGGAGAATTCGAATATTGGCTAAAATAGGAAGTTACACTGACTGGCAAATATGGAGGATCTAGGTATACGAAAGTTTTTTGGTAATTTCGGAGGTGCTTTGTAACAATTTGATAGGGGCCACATAGAATAGAAATATCCCTTGTGTTCAATATTTGATGGTCTGCAAGAATAAGATCTTTATTGAAAATATGATTTCCTGAATAACCATAAGGCACATTAAAACCGGAATCGGAATTAACTCGATAAAGTCCATTAAAACAAGTATGATTTAAGAAAAAGAACAATGCCGCTTGTCGTAATATGGATTTATTATGCCGATTATATGATTGTCTTATGTAATAATAGTATTGTTTCTTTTCAGCATCCCCCAAAGACATGAATTTACGATCAATTCTCTCAAGAGATTTAATTAACTTGTCTGGATCAGACTTTATCAAACGATAGCAAGCAATAAGATCTTCGTTGATATCATTAATAATAACGCGCTTAATATTTGGATAATGATTCAAAACATAGAATAACAGGGCTCCACCACCTACAAATGGCTCCACGTAGGTAACATTCTCTTTGCTCAAAAAAGAATGAGGTAGAAGTTTGTCAATTTGACCAAGGAGGGCTCCTTTTCCTCCCGCCCATTTAACAAAAGGTTTTGACCGATATTCCATTTTCAGCCTCTCTGTTCTTTGTGTTGTAGCGTTTCCGAAAGTTATGCTTTTATTTATAACAAAGTTATGCTTTTATTTATAACAAAACAAAGATTTTAATCAAAAGATTGCTGCCTTTGAGAACATGCAGACCAAATCAAATTTACAATTAGCATTCATATCTGATTCATTCATAAGCTTATATTGAACCCATGTATGGAAAGACACTAGACTCTGTCATAAGAAAGCATTTATAATCTAAAGTGATTTCATACATCCTACGTACAATTCCAAAATCATCCCCAAAATTTACGCTTTTGTAGGATAATTCCGGAAGTTTGGGGATATTTCTATCATAATGATATAATTATTATAGAATGGCGTAACATCTCATAATGTCTTTTAATAATCTTTGAGTATTGCTTAGACAGTCTTTATTGAAAAAACTATTCGAACCATAGAGGTATTTTATTACAAAGGTTGAAGCAATTATTGTTTTTCTTATTTTTACGCAGTTATAATCATTCATTTTCTAATGGGAAAGACTGTTACGACTTACTTGATAAATGGAGATCCTAAAGGGACCCGTTATGTTTTTATTGGTAGTGACATATTCAGAATGTATGTTATTCCCAGAACTAAACTGGAAATACTGAACGAGGAAAAATATCTAAAATTTTCACGGCCTGCATTGTATATACTTTTAGGAGAAAATGAAGATACTAAACCCAAAGCTTATATAGGACAAACAGAAAACTTTCGGGAACGAGTCAAAACGCATGATAATAAAAAGGACTTCTGGAACAAAGTTTTGTTGTTCATTTCCACATCTGATGCCGCTTTAACTAGTAGCTCTATAAAATACCTGGAATATTGTGCTATTAGAGATGCGAAGAAAACAGACAATTATGTTCTTAATGAGAATAAACAGGTTCCTAAAGAACCTATTTTACCAGAACACCAAAAGGCTCCAATAGATGATTTCTATCAGGATGTCAAGTTTTTAACATCTTTTTATGGTTGTACTATCTTTGATAATACCGGTTCTAGCAAAGTAAAGTTATTCTATACTAAAGGAAGAGGATGCGATGCCAAAGGCATTTACAATGATGAAGGCTTTACCGTTCTAAAATCTAGTATTCTCGCAGAGACTACGGTTCCGTCATTTAAGTGGGCGTCAAAACGTGAAAAGCTCCTGTCAAACTTTGCGCAAAAACGGCCAGACGGAAAATATATTCTTTTGGCTGATAAGACCTTTTCTAGTCCAAGCACTGCAGCTGATTTCTGTATAGGAAGCTGTAATAATGGATGGCTCCTTTGGAAAGATAAAGATGGAAACACTTTAGACTCTGTCATAAGAAAGCATCTTAAAATCTAATGTGATTTCATATTTCCTTTGTACAATTCCAGAATCGTCCCAAAAATTTACTCTTTTGCAAGACAGATTATTCAGTCGTCCTTATGAAAGCGTAGGATTATCTGCATAATTTTCTGTATTTCAAAAGACTATAAAAAGTTTGTCCGCCAAAATTGTGAAATTATCACAAAAATATACGTTTTTGCAAGATTTGCAAAAGAGTAAATTTTCGGTACAATCGTAAGATTGTACAAAAAAAGAGTATCTGGACACCGCTTGTCAAAAGTTGTCAAAACCGGCAAATATCTTTGCGGTTGAATAAAAGTTAATGGACATTACAAAAGAGAATGAATATGATGGAGATTTATTTATCGTCTGAGAATTACAAGGAGTTTCTGCCGGTAAAGGTTGTTGCATTCACCTATGCAGAGTTTGGGGCAATGGGAGATCCGGGGAGGGTGGAGTTGATTGATGTTCAAGGAAGAGTGTTCTTGTTTTATCTGCAGGAAGATAAACTGAAGATCTCAGAGGTGGAGGAGTTTTTCCCGGAGTTTAAATCGCTGCTTTATTTTCCTAAGAAGGCTTTCTTCTGCACCAGAAACGGGTACCTGGAATCATTCTATGAAGGTTGGTCTGAATTTGATTTGGGAATGGGCAATCATTTAATCTTCAGCGGTGTTATCAAGAAGGAGCTGACAGAAAAACTATTGAATCTGGAGAGTTACAATCGCTTCTGCATTGCAGAAAAGACAGTTCTTAAGGCAGTTGAGGGGATGTTTGTCCGCCCTAAATTGTAAGATTGTACAAAGAGAAAAGTGCTACCTTTGATTTGGAAAAGTAACAGTTAAATCACACGGCTATGAAAAAGATCAATATTCTGGTTGCGACAGGTCTCTGTGTTGCAGTAGTGCTGCCTTCTTGCAAAAACTCCGGAAAGGCTCCCTCAGAAGAAGAACCTCAGGCAGTAGAGGCAGTGCAGGAGGTCCAGGCAGAACCGGAGGCAAACGACTTGTCCAGGGTGCCTTCTCACGATAACTCTGCAGAAGATGACAAGGTTATAATGGAGTTTATAAAGGAGATGTTTGCGCAGTCTGTGTATACGGATGAGGAATTTCTGAAGAAGCATTGCACGGAGAATATGCTCGCTCAGTTGAGGGCAGATTATGACTATGAGGGTGAGGGGTATGCAAACTGGGATTTCCGCTCTGAGAGTAACGACGGATTTGGAGATAACCACATAATCTGTATTGAGAAAAAAGAGGGAAGGTATTATTATGAGGGGAATGACGGGGGCACAAAGTTCCGGAACATCATCTCTGCTTTTGTAAAAGACGGGGTGGTTATGTTTGATGGCATAACCAGGGATAAGAGTTACCAGGGGGAGTAAGGGTAGCGGTTACTCGTCACCTGTAGATGGGGAAGGAGCGTACCAGTCCAAATCGTATACCTTGCCGGCCTCAAAGGTGACACTTGCCTTCCTGCGACCATGCTTATGATTAGCAGTGCTTTCGGCAACTACGTGGAAATTGGTGTAGGTACCCGGGGCTTTATAAAGTTCTCTGTATTTTATTTCCTAACAGGGCGGGCCGGGAAGTAGAGAGCTACGTTATCTCCAGTAATAGCTCCATAATCCGGTATGCCTCTGTAATCATAATTACCGGCAGATCCGTTATAGAAAGTATAGAACGGATTTAAGGCCTCTTCCGGAGTTGGGAAATGGAGGGCAGAAGCCCAATTGAACTTCCAATGCCTGTCATCTGTTCCATCCGGGTCATGTTCGTGCATGTACATGGTTGGATAATAACCTTTTGCCCAATAGTTCCAGTTGCGATGGAATTGGAGAGAGGTTCCACCAATTCTTGCAAAGAAGAGAAAATCTGAACCTGGGAAAGGAAGGAAAATGAACTTACTGATATCGCTTGCGTCTCCAAAAATAAATCCTTTCATGCCGCAAACATTAATATTTTGATGGATATAGCAAGCTTGCTCCCAGTTAAAAGGCTCAGGAAGTTCTGAATCATAATCAAATGTTGCCTTGCTCAAACTATACAAGCCGCGATCCTCATTCCATTGATTTTCAGTAGTCCATGTCAATTCAGTGGTGGTCCAAGGATGCGGTTCTGCACTATGCCTGTCTGAAGCAAGATTTGTTGTCCACCAAGTTTTACCAGCCAAATTCTCTACAAAGTAACCTGGACCTACCTGAATCCAGTCCACTCCACCGGCAGCAGAAATATGAGCAGCTCCGTCTCCTAAAATTGTAAGACGTGAATCATCGTCGTCTAACAAATGGTAGTATTTATTTATATAAGACTCTGTTCTGTGAAGAGCGTAATAATGTAGTGCTGAAGGAGTTGCAACGTGCTGAGCATAAGCATAACCATTCACTATATTAAGCCAATCACCGTCATTGCCAGAGACCTCGCTTATTGAACCATCTGCATTGACAGAAGCAAAACCTATAGGTTTCAAGTTGTTACAAGCAACTTTAACACTGTTGACAAATTCCGTTACAACATCAAAACCTGTAACTGCCGGAGTTACAAGATTAATATTTGCATTGAGTTGGAGTCTCTCTACCAGAGGATCCCCTTCCTTGATAACAGAAACAGTATAAGGCACTTGCACCGCTGATAAATATTCAACTCCACTAATCTGACCATCAAAAGCCCACTTACCGGCTGAGTATGACGGAGTTTCTGAAGTTCTACGTTTAATCCATACCGCTGTAAGAGTTCCGTTGGTTGCAACATCCTCAACTTTAGTAGAGTTCAAATCTACAAACGAACCGTAAAGCCAATCTCCGGCACTGATGTGAGATACGTTCCAATAACCGGTAGTAACACCCTTGAAGAATACGAATACTTTTCCCTCCCCAGCCCAATCTGCAGAACCGTTTATGGTAAAGTTGAAGTTGTACCTCAGATTGCCAAAAGTTACAGAAGGATCTGACGCTGTCTGCGTCATCCTAGCATTAACCTCGTAATAATAACCATGGTTAAAAGTGGTTGTGGTGTTTTTATCGTACTTGTAGCAGAGCAGTTCACTACCCACATATGCCTTTAACCTGAAGTAATTAAAAGTAGTGTTATACAAACTCATAGCCACATAAATCTCATTATGCGGAACTGTCTGATCTATATTAACTTCAAGAATTCCCCTGGTTCCGGATTCTGTGTAAATATATTTCTCCACATCATTGTAGGCATCAAGAGTAATCTTTGTAGGGTAAATAGGATTGTTGAACTCATCTACCAGAGTGAATTTAACTACCGTCTGGGAAGGTGTAAAAACAAGAGGTTGATCCAGTGTAATATTGTTTTCTCCATCAATACTTTCTATGTAGGCATCTGCCTGGCAATAATCGTAAGAAGAAGATATTGTTTCCAAAGTACCATCCTGTCCGGTGTAATCAACACCAGATGCTGCTCTTGGAAAAGTAAAAGTCAGGTGATCGTTAACAGCCAAAGGTCCTGAAATTGTGCCACCTAGAACAGCGGAATTACCCTCTGACTGCGGAGTAAGAGTTCCTATTACGGGATCTATCCAACTTTTGCGAACATAAACGTGCTCAGTTGTACTCCAGCTAGATCTCAAATAGTTCTTCCCTGCAACGTCCTCTATATGAAGAGCTTTAGAGGATACCGCCTTAGTATCCTTGCCCGCTTTTACATTCAACTTGTAAACATTTTTGTCTATAGGCTTTGAAGAATCCTCTTTGGCGCAGCCAACTGCGAACCAAAGGACTGTAATTGCCAATATATTGAGTATCAGTGATTTTCTCATAATTCAAAGATTTAATGGCTGAACTATTATGACCAATTCTGAATACCGCCGTCACCATAATCAGGTATGTTACCACTTAACTCAAGAATGCAGCCTTGAGTTTCAATTTTCAGAATCTCCGAATCTGGAGAGAAATACTTCTTCTTGGTAAGGATCATATAATATCAATCTCTATGGGGTGAACTACGATACAAATATAATAAGTTTTTAAAGATGATACCTGCTACGGGCTACCGGGCCAGCGGAACTGTTAGGTGGGAGGGGTTGATGTCGTAAGATTGCACAAAGTCTATCGAGAGAAAGGAATTTGGATTAGGGGTTCTCCAATAGCAGTAGAAAGTTCTGCAATGGATTTAAGGGTGAGGTTTGGAAAACCGGTGGTCCATCTGGAAATGACAGCTTCTGAGCGGCCCATCTTTTGGGCTAGTTCCCTTTGAGTCATGTTCTTCTGTTTTAGGAGGGTGTCTATGCGGGCGATGATATCTGCAGAAAGCTGTACCTCTAACTGGATTGCTGGAGAAACTTCTGACATCTTGGACTTGAACCAGTTTTGTTTGCGTTTAGTTGCCATGTTGCAAATATATCAAAAACTTAACATATATGCTAATTATTTGAGGCGGTTTTTGGGGGCATTTTTTGGTGACATTTTTGGTGACATCTTTGGTGACATCAAAAGAAAGAATTTCACATATAAGTCGCTGTCTTTCTGTCAGTTTTTCGGTATTATTTCTAGCAAAGGTTTTGGTGACATTTTTGGTGACATTTTCAAGGTCATTTGCTATTATCAATTTACCGGTTTTTGGGTCTATTCTGCCCCCCTTCTGAACACCGTAGAAAACCTCCCGTTTGATGATGACACGAACACCTCCAAATTCTTCTTCTATCGTTGGGACTTCAAGTCCTTTGGATTTGAAGGCTTCTGTGATTAGTTCGTAACCACGACCCCACGTCTCAACAAAGCCTGCCATAAAGAATGCGTTGGCTATAAGATGGTTGCGAGGATGGGAGTCATGTGGTTTAAAGATGGATTCTGGTGTTATGCCAATGGGGAGCGAGCCTTGATTCCAGAAGGTAATGCGGTCATCAAAAACACGCAGCTGACTATCGGGACCATTGTAATCCTTGTGAATAATAGCATTATACAAGGCTCTATGCGTTGCATTCCTTCATAATGAAGATTTTGGACAATCTTAAGATTGTGTAGAATATTTACTCTTTTGCAAGATGTGCAAATGAGTAAAAAATTGGTACAATTCTGTAAAAACCGGGGGTTCTTTGTAACTTTGGGGTAGGAGTCCATCGGTGACTCACTATTAATTACACACAGTTATCTATTCAAGGTCTTTTTGTTCCATTTTACCTTTTAAAACAGAAATTATGAAAAATGACAGAGAAAAGTATCATCCGCCACAAGCGGAGCTGTTGCTTATTGTCCCTGAGGGCAATATGGCAGTAAGCGGTGTTTCTGCCGCAAGAGAAAACTATGGAGAGCCTGAGGAGGAGGATTGGAATTAAGTTTTAATCATTTAAAATCAATTATTATGAAGTTTAATAATTTCAAAAACCAATTACTATTGGTGAGTATGCTTTTCCTCGGTGTTTTGCTTTGTTCTTGTAACAAAGAGCGAGGAAGAGAGTCTCACAAAATGTCCATTTGGGCAACCTATGGGCAGCATTCTGTAGGTGTTGGCAGTGGCGTTGGGAGTGATGTAGGCAATGTGGTGGAGTCCGGGGCGCTGGCCTTTAGCGGAACCTCACTAAACGCTTACTGGCAGACTACAGATAACATTTATGTGTTTAACAAGGGCTGGAGTGACCAGTATGGCGGTAGCCTGAGGCCTCAAACAGAGGAGATAACAACCCAACTGAAGGGAACCATAACGGGATTTGTGAACGTTGGGGACTCTCTGAAGCTGTTATATCCAAGGTCTGTATGGAGTTATACAGGGCAGAGGGGAACCATTGGTTACATTGCAGAGAACTATGATTATGCAGTTGCCGGAGTTAAGGTAACTGAAGTTGGATCTTCTCTGGCAGCTACATCCGCTACATTCAGAAACGAGCAGGCGGTGGTAAAGTTCAATCTTCAGAAGGAGGATGGAACTGAGTTGGGAGTGACAAGGCTTGTTGTAAGTGATATGAGCGGGAAGTTGGTTCAGAGCATTAGTAACGGCGTAAGAACCTACGGAGAGGTTGATGTGGATGTAGACGGAGGGGCGGGACTTGACGTTGGAGTTGTCTACGTTGCACTAAAAGATGTAAACAACAGTTACGTAAGGCTTACCGCAACGGGTACGGACGGGAAGGTTTATACCTACTGCAGGGAGAATGCAACTTTTGAGAACGGAAAGTATTATTCCGTTACGGTAAAGATGCAATGTCTCTCCAATCCGTTAACCCTAGAGGCTACAAGTGCCGGAACTATTACCTTTAACAATAAGGCGTCCGGTGCTGTATACTACAAGAAGAACGGAGGTGGGGAAGTTACAATTGCAGCGGGAACAAGCGGTGATATAGCTGTAAGTGCCGGAGATGTTGTTAGTTTCTGGGGAAACAATGCAACATATTCTGCTCCTTATCCAGGTGCGGACTGTTCTTTAATCTCTTGTACAGCAAGTTGCTACGTGTATGGCAACATTATGAGTCTGGTAAGCAAGGAGGGATTTTCTACGTTGACTACTTTGACGGGAACGGACAACTAGAAAGTTGTTTATGAACAACAGTAACATACGTTCTCACTCAACTAAGAAACTCTTGTTGCCTGCAACTACCGTTAGAGATTACAGTTACGCAAATATGTTTAGTGGCTGTACTAATCTGACTGTTGCACCGGATCTTCCGGCTACAACACTGAACCAGTTCTGCTATATGAATATGTTCTATAATTGTTCTTCTTTGGCAAAAGTTCCAACACTTCCTGCAAAGGTGTTGGCATCATACTGTTACCAAAAGATGTTCATGGGTTGTACCGCTATTACGGCAGGTGGCGTAATGAAAGCTGAGACTCTTGCAGAGGGCTGTTGTTCAGATATGTACAACTATTGTATTAATTTGAGTACGGCTCCTGCACTGCCAGCAACTACACTTAGTGCAAACTGTTATCAGTATATGTTCAATAATTGTACTTCATTGGAAGTGGCTCCGGTTCTGCCGGCAGAGACATTAACAGTTAAGTGCTATATGAGCATGTTTAACGGATGCAGTTCTTTGAACTATGTAAAGTGTTTGGCAAAAGAAAATTCTGCAGATAAGTGTACACAAGAGTGGCTGAATGGAGTTGCAGGGTCCGGAACGTTTGTGACACCTAGTGGAACAAGTTGGAGTTCAGGTGTTAACGGAATTCCAACAGGTTGGACAAGAAGTGCTGCAGAGTAAGATTTTTTCTTACTCTTTTTTGTTTGTAATTGTTGTGTGATGTGATAGTGGGGCCTATGGGCTCCTAATTTTTTACCCAAATGTTTGCATCAAAATAATCAATTTCTAACTTTGTCCTCAGAAAGAGTGCTAAACGGAGCAGCTGTGCCATTCCGTTTGCCTTAGGGTTCTGTTTCAATGTCACTACTGCTGGCAGAAGCACTCTTTTTTTTATATGCAGTTAGTATCCACGGATTTACTGCTTTATCCCTCAACATTTTGCTAACAATTACTTTATGTGAGTGGGAAATCAAGACTATTCGGTTACACGACTTACTCTCTACTATGGATTCGTTCAATATGTCTTGCAATAATCCTAACACCTCGGGATGTTTACTTGAAATTTTCTTCAAACCATAAGAATCATTCCCATACACAAGAGATATTTCACCAACATCATTGTGATATAGCACCCCAATAGCCTCTCCATCTTTTTTCATTAATAAGAAAGAAATAGCATTTTGTTCATCTCCCTTAAACTGATCGTAAAATCATCCAAAAAATCTATACAATTCCAAAAGAAATCATGGCAAAATGATCATCACCACAAAAAGAATTTACGCGAATGTTTGCTTCAAAAAATCAAATCATATACTTTTGCAATGTTCGATTCCGTAGCTATTTCTCCGCCCAACCTACCCTAACTTCTTGAATATTTTGCTATATTTGAGATGGGTTTAATGAAAAACATATAGTTATGAAAAAGATATTTTGGTTGGCAGTTCTTGTATTGCCGTTGTTTTTTCTCTCTTGTTCCAAGAATTCTATTAAGTCTCTCATAGATCCAGATGACGAGGTAAAAGGAACAGATTACTCTGCTACAACCCAGTTTGTTTTGGTGGATATGGGAACCAGTGTTAAATGGGCCACAATGAACTTAGGCTCAGCAACATCCTATGATACTGGAGATTATTTCAACTTTGGAAATCTAGGTGGAATCTATGAAAACTATCCTAGTGTTAAAAAGGCTTGGAGAGTTCCTACAAAAACAGAGTGGGAGGAACTGTATAACGCCTGTCGTTCTAAATGGGGAGATGTAAAGGGAACCAAAGGTCTGTTTCTTACCAGCACGAAGACAGGCAACACTATCTTCTTTCCTGCCAAGGGTTTCCAGGATCCTTACGGACCTATACATGTAGGTGAGAGATGTTGTTACTGGTCTACAACGCCTATTTCCGGAGGTGAATACGCTTACGGAACCAAATTCCAGCAGGGTGCACTGGGAATGGGTAGTTACCACATAACCATGAATGCACTGACAGTGAGACTTGTTTCTAATTAGGCTGTCCTGTCTGTTACTTTTTATTTGCTCTGGGATGAGCGGTGTTATAGATCTCTTTTAGTTTCTCAAAAGAGTTGTGAGTATAGACTTCAGTGGCTGCAAGTGACGAGTGGCCAAGGACTTCCTTTATGCTGTTCAGATCTGCACCGTCGTTGAGAAGGGCGGTTGCAAAGGAGTGACGCAAGGTGTGAGGTGTCTTTTTGCCTGCAAGGTGGGCATTGGTTAACTCACTCTTTACTACACGGTTAATAAACTCCAGGTAGATTGGTTTGCCGGTGTCCGTTAGAAAGAATGCGTCTGTTTGAGTTGTTGGCTGGTTGTCTGGTTGGATGGTTTTGAGAAACACGGAGCGGAGAGTGAGGTAGTCCCCTATTTTTTCACAGAGCGAATCTATCAGTGGAACTGAGCGTTGTTTGTTGCCCTTTCCTATGATGGTGATGGTTTTTCTGGAGAGGTCTATATCGCTGAGTTTAAGGGAGGTGGCCTCGGCACGTCTTAAGCCGGTATCAAAAAGGAGGGTGATGATAAGGCGGTTACGGAGGGCTTGGTATGTGTTATTTATTTGGTTGTCTGTTGCTATCGGGGAGTCTAAATATGCTTTAATTGAGTCTTCCGTAAAAAAGGAAGGGAGACGCTTTTTCTCTTTAGGTCTTAATATATCCTTTACAGGGTTGGTTGTAAGTTGCTGCTGTTTAACAAGGTATGAGCAGAGGGTGGAGAGAGCGCTGAGTTTTAAGTTGACGGTTCTCGGGTTGAGGTTATTGTCTAAGCAGTGGGCAACGTAGCCTCTAATCAACTGGTAGTTAAGTGCGTCTATTAGGTCTTGGTCTGTTACTGGTTGTGTTGGTTGTGTTAGTTTTTCCGGGTAGACAAATTGCAGGTAATCAGTGGCGGAGTTGGTGTATAGGGCAACGGTACGCTCTGAGTATCTGCGCTTTATTCTGAGGTAATCTTTGAAGTCTTCTAACAACATTGAATCATTATGATATTGATAACATCAAAAATAATTAAATAGGATTAAAGTGCAAAGAGTTGTGTGGATGGTTTGATTGGGTGGAGGGGTAGATGCAAAGTGTTGGGAAAATGTTGCGTTGGATTGTTTAATTTTTTGAAAAAAATCTGGAGTTTTTTGTGATAACTTTTTTTATTTTTTTGTATCTTTGTTATAGTTGGTTGTAAGGGACTGACTATTAACATAGTATAAGTTGATGTTTATTTAATTTATTCACAATAAACCTAAGTACTAACTAAAAATTAATCAATGAAAAAGGTCATTTTATTTGCGTTGGCATGCTTGTTCTCAACAATGGTGCTGGCACAAAACAAGGTTACCGGTACGGTAACTGACAAAGATGATGGTAATCCTATTCCTGGAGCTAATGTTCTGGTTAAGGGTACCAAGGTGGGTACTTTTACTGACAGCAACGGTAAGTACACACTACCTAATGTTCCTTCTAACGCCGTGTTGGTATTCTCATCTATAGGGTATACCACTACGGAGGTAGCAGTAAACGGAAGAGGCGTGGTTAACTGCCAGCTCTCTGCAGATGCTAATCTGTTGGATGAGACAATTGTCGTAGCATACGGTACGGCAAAGAAGGGTTCTTATTCAGGTTCTGCTGCCGTTGTAAAGTCAGACGCCATTAAGGACGTTCCGGTTGTAAGCTTTGAGCAGGCTTTGGCAGGTAAGGCTGCCGGCGTGCAGGCAATGTCTTATTCCGGACAGCCTGGTTCAGAGGTTGAAATCAGCGTCCGTGGTTACGGTTCATTCAATGCAAGTAACAAGCCTCTCTACGTTATAGACGGTGTGCCTGCTACTAGCGGAGACTGGAGTACCGGTAATATCTCAACAAGTGCAATGAACTACCTCAACCCTGGAGACATTGAGTCAATTACAATCTTGAAGGACGCTGCTGCTGCATCTCTTTACGGATCCAGAGCTTCTAACGGAGTTGTGTTGATTACAACTAAGAAGGGTAAGGAGGGTGACCTTGTTTCTACATTCAAGGCTAGCGTTGGTGTATCTTACTTCTCCTATAAGAAACATATGGAGATGGTATCAGATGCAGAGAACGAGGCATTGCAGAGAATGTCATTCAGAAACTATGCTGAGGCTAACCCTTCAGTATGGAAGAGCTACGGAAGCGTTGATGCTTACGTTCAGAACAGAATAGACAAGTACTATCCTGCATTTGATCGTGATACTTATATCTATAAGGACTGGGAGAAGGCAATTTTCCAGAAGGGTATAAGCCAGAACTACGAGTATAGTATCTCCGGCGGTAATGATAAGGGTAAGATTTACGCATCTGTTGCTTACACAGACCAGCGCGGTGTTGTAAAGATTGATTACCTGCAGCGTTTCACTGCAACGGTCAACGGTGAGGTTAAACTCAATGACTGGTTCAAGTTGGGAGGTATAATGCAGTACTCCTGGCAGTACCAGGACGGTCACCAGGACGGATGGTCTTCCAAGGATAACCCTATGTTTATGTGGAAGGCCGTTTTTATTGACAGATGGCCATACGCTTACAAAGCTACAGGAGAACTTTATGAGGGTACATTCTCTACAAGATTTAACACAATCAACCCTGTGGCTCAGTTCAAACATCAGATTAATGATGCTAAGCAGAACAGAACCATTCTCAAAGGATGGGCAGAGATCGCATTCACAGACTTCTTGAAGTTGAAGAGTACACTCTCAAGTGACTGGTTATATGTACACGATAAGTTCGGTTGGCTCTACGGTCACCCTAACTTCTATGCTTACGGAACCGGTTATGCTTCAGATAAGCACCGTAACATCAACAAGGTTGTAAGTTCAACAACTTTGAACTTTGACAAGATGTTTGATGTGCACCACGTATCTGCAATGATTGGTTGGGAGGCTGAGAGAGAGAAGTTTAACGGACTCCGTCTGGGTAAGACTGACTTCAGCTACCTGGGTGCAACAGAGAGTGTAATGGGTACTACATTTGATGAGGGTTATGCATGGTCTCATGAGGAGGGCCTGCTTTCACTCTTCGGTAGTGCAAGTTATGACTTTGACTCTAAGTACTATATCACCGGTACATTCCGTCGCGATGGTTCATCCAGACTTGCTCCTAAGACAAGATGGGGTACATTCTGGTCAGTATCAGGAACTTGGAGATTCTCTAAGGAGAAATTCCTGGACTTTGGCTGGCTGAATGACGGTAAGTTACGTGCTTCTTATGGTACTTCCGGTACACTTCCTACAGACCTCTTTGGTTATATGTCTGTTTATGACTACTGGCAGTATGGTGACGAGGGTGCAAGTTACCCTGGCAACATTGCCAACACAGATCTGACCTGGGAGAAGAACAAGAACTACAATATTGGTGTTGACGGTACTCTCTTTGACAGATACACATTCTCCGTTGAGTACTTCAACCGTAAGACCACAGACTTGCTCTTGGATGCATCTGTAGCTTCAACCACAGGATTTAGCTCTACACTTATGAATAAGGGTAGTATGGTTAACCGCGGTTGGGAGATCTCTGCTAACGTTGGAATCATCAAGGATAAGGATATAGAACTCAGCGTAGGAGCAAACTGGAGCCGCGTTCACAACGAGGTTCTCAAACTCTCTACAGATGATGAGGCTATCAACAGCGGATGGTTCTGGTGGAAGAAGGGATACAACTTCTATCAGTTCTACACTCGTGAGTATCTGGGAGTTAATAAGTCCAATGAGACTATTAACGGTGTAAAGCCTGGTTACCCAATGTATGCAGAAGGTTCCTTCTATCAAAAGGGAGAGATTGTAGACCAGGACGTTACAATGAGAGACGGTACCATAGTTAAAGAGGGCAGCCCAATGCCTAAGGATGGTTACAACTACGCTCCTGCAAGAAGGCAGAACTCAAGTAGTATGGTAATCCACGGAAAGAGGGCTATGCCTAAGTTCTTTGGAGGATTCAACGCAGACTTCCGCTGGAAAAACCTCAGCGTAAGCATGGCATGGACCTACAAGTTTGGACACTATCTCTGCAACTCTACTCAGGATGAGGTTGCTAACGACGGTTACAGAACCTTTGGACAGCCTATCATGAAGTCTCAGCGCAATCCTTGGACAACTGACAATCCTAACTCAGATGTTCCAATGCGTATCTACGACAACAACCAGGGTGGTTACTACAACTCTTCACGTATGCTCGTAAGGGGCGACTTTGCAAGACTGAAGAACCTCACAATCTCTTACCATCTTCCTAAGAGCTTTGTACAGAGGATGTCTCTGCGCGGTGCCCGCGTATATCTCTCAGGTGCTAACCTGATGACAATTTCCAAGTGCGAAATTGAACCTGAACTCCAATCTGACGGTTACTACAACTACGGTATGCCGGCTCTGAGAACAGTTTCATTCGGCGTAGAGGTAAGTTTCTAACCATTAAGACTATACAGATATGAAAAAGATATTTAGCATATTACTCGTTGCTGTCCTGACAATTTCCCTTTCTTCATGTAAGGGATTCCTGGACAAGGAACCTACAGACTCCGTAGTTGCTAAGAACGCTCTTGCAACATTGGAGGATGCCGGAGTTGCCGTTAACGGTATGTATACTCTTTTGAAGTACTATACGGTATATGGTAACTACATGATTCAGATGGGTGACATGAGAGCAGACCTGCTTGTTCCTAGTGAGGGTACTTACATCACCTACTCATATGACTATGATCCTTCACAGAACTCATACTTCACTCTGTGGAGAAATTACTACTCTACAATCACCAGAGCAAATGCCATTATCCAGAACATAGACCAGCTGGAAGTTCCTGCAGATAAGCAGGCTACAAAGAATGACTATCTTGGACAGGCATATGCAGTAAGAGCATTCTGCTACTTTGATCTTGCAAGATTGTACGGAAGACCATACAGATTTGATAACGGCGCTTCATTGGGAGCAGTTCTGATTACAACTCCTGTATCACCTTCTGAGGCAAGACTTCCAAGAAGTACTGTAGCAGAGACTTACACTCAGATTGAAAATGACATAACTACAGCTTTGGGACTCCTCTCAAAGGCTAAGAATACAGGTCACTTCAACTACTGGGCTGCTAAGTTCCTGGAGGCTAAGGTTGCTCTCTACAAGGGAGAGATGGAGCATGCATACACTGCAGCTAAAGAGGTTATCAACCAGAGTCCTTACAACCTGATTCCTAGAGCTAACTACTTGGCTTCCTGGGCAGAGGTTGGAAATGACGAGTCTATCTTTGAGGGTCTTGTAAACCTTCAGTCTGCAATAGACGGTGATAACGGATTTGGCGGTTCATTCTACTACAGCCTCTGGTTTGGCTATACCAACACCGGAGCAAGTGTAGTTCCGACCCTTTCTTGGAGACAGCTCTTTGCTTTGACTCCTAATGATATCCGTATCAATTGGATTGCTTATGACGATCCAAATTCAGGAGAAGGAAAGCACACTGGAGAGTACTGGTTGAAGAAGTTCATTGGAAACACCGGCTTTACCGCATTCCTCAACAACCCAAGATATATGCGTCTTGCAGAGGCATATCTTATTGCTGCTGAGGCTGGTATGAATACCGGTAAGACTGATGCAGCTCAGATGCTTCTTGCTGTTGCTCAGAGAGCGGACAACACAGTAACCTCTATTGCTTGTACAATGGAGAACATTGAGATTCAGAGAAAGAAGGAGTTGATTGGAGAGGGCGACCGTTTCTTTGACCTTATGAGACGTAACGGTACATACGTTAAGAACGATCCTCACAACCCATTCAACACTGCTCTTACATGGTCTGATGATAGAGTAATGCTCCCTATCTCTTCAGATGAGAGAATTATCTATCCTGAACTTGAGCAGAATCCGGGCTACAAGAAATAATCCGTTGGATTAGATGCAAAAAAGCAGGTCATTTTTATGACCTGCTTTTTTTATTTGTCGGGATGATCCGACTCGAACGGACGACCCCTACGTCCCGAACGTAGTGCGCTAGCCAACTGCGCCACATCCCGATCCGCAAATTGCGGGGTGCAAATATAGTAAGTTTTTACAATTTGTAGCGCTTGTTGAAGGCTGTTTTGAGCTGCTTCATTGCCTGCTCAAGGGTTTTTCTAGGACAGCCAACGTTAAGACGCATAAAGCCCTCTCCGCCTGCTCCAAAGGTAGCACCGTCATTAAGAGCAAGGTGAGCTCCGTCCGTTATAAACTCTACCAGTTCCTTCTGAGTAAGGCCCAGAGCTCTGAAATCCAGGAAGATTAGGAAGGAGGCCTTTGGTCTTATCATCTTTATAAGTTGAGTCTCGGTAACCTTTGCCTCTGCAAACTCCTCATTTGAAGCGCGTACCTTCTTGCCGGTAAACTCCAGAGTTGGATGGGTGAAGTTCTCCTTGAGGAATTTTTCTACATAATCTATGTTACCCTTAATGTAATCCATTGCCTGGCTCAGCCACTCTTTTCCCTTAGGAGTGTAGAGCAGAGTTGCAGGGAGGAAGGAGTCATAGTGTCCAAAGTCAAACTCTCCGGCCTTAAGGTAATCTGCAAACTTCTTTGCAACCTCCTTACCGGTTGCTACCCACTCACTTGCACCAACTCCTGCAACGTTGAAGGTCTTGCTAGGAGCGTGGAAGGTTATGGTGTTGAGTGCCTGTTTTGCATCTACGGTTGCGAACGGAATATGCTTTTCAAAGGAGAGGTCACAGTGAATCTCATCACTGATTACAAACACCTTATTCTTAAGACAGATTTGTGCAATTCTCTTGAGTTCCGCACGGCTCCAAACTCTACCGCCCGGGTTGTGAGGGTTGCAGAGTATCATTGCCTTACACCCCTTTATCTTCTTCTCAAGATCTTCCCAGTTAATCTCAAAGGTCTCACCCTTTGCATCTTCCTTAATTACCAGCGGGCAGTTAACAAGTTTGCAGCAGGCGTTCTCCACCTGGCAGGCAAAGGGAGGATAGACAGGAGGGAATATGAGGACCTTGTCATTAGGACGGGTGAAGCAGCGCAGAGCGTGTGCCATTCCAACAACAATTCCGGGAACGAATCCAATGTTCTCTCTCTTAATTTTCCAATTGTAGTTCTCTTTGAACCAATCAATTACAGCATCATACCATTTTTCAGGACGGCAACCGTAACCCAGTACGCCGCCGTCTATTCTCTTAATGAGTGCGTCTGAAAAGAATTTAGGGGAAGGAAAATCCATATCTGCTATCCACATTGGAAGAAGGTTTTTCTTGCCCCAGATAATTGGAGTGGAGTCCCATTTAATGCAATCCGTTCCCTTTCTACAGACTACTTTGTCAAAATTATACTTTGTCATATCTATATCATTTACTCTTTATTCTCGTACTTAGGAAGTGTGAATGAGAAGCGTGCGCCGCCAAGTTCAGATTTCTCATACCAGATGGTTCCGCCGCTCTGCTCAATTATGCTCTTGGAGATTGCAAGTCCAAGTCCGTTGCCGCTGCTCTTGGTTGTGAAGTTTGGCTGGAAGAGATTCTTCTGATTCTCCTCCGTTACTCCGTCTCCGTTATCATCTACATTCACACGGTAGAACTCCCCGGCATTCTCCAGAGAGATTCTTACAAAGCCCATCTGATCAGAGGATTCCAGAGCCTGAACCGCATTGGAAATAAGGTTCACCAGAACTCTTACAATCTGTCCTCTTCTGGCATTTACGGTGCAACGCTCACTCTCATAACTGAAGGAGACTCTTACCATCTCACGGTTATCAAAGAGCGTTGTCTGATCCTTAATCACCTCTGTAAGATTGAAGACCGAGTTCTCCTCCACGTAGAATTTTGCAAAACTTGAGAACTCGCTTGCAGTATTGGAGAGAATGTCTATCTGCTCCAGCAGAGACTTTGCAATATCTTCAAGTTTATCCTCCCAGCCTGGAGAGTTCTTACGCTTGAGGTTTATAAGTCTCTGAATACTAAGCTGCATTGGCGTCAGAGGGTTCTTTATCTCGTGAGCAATACGACGTGCCATCTCGCTCCAAGTCTTTTGGCGGGAATCCTCTGCAATCTTCTTTGTACTCTCCGCCAAGTCATCCACCATCTTGTTGTAAGACTCCACTAGAGCGCCCAACTCGTCATTGCTTGAGTAGTTGATATGCTCAGGTTTTGAGGAGACGTCCATATACTTCATACGGTTGCTTATGTTGGAGATAGGACGGGTTATTCTGGATGAAAGCAGGCTTGCAAAGAAGAGTGCTATCAGTGCCAGCAATATGCTGATATTGATGATGGTAGCCACAACGTAAGGGAGCTCTCCGCTGCGGTCTCCTCCCTTTACAAAGTATGGTATGTTTGCTATCGCGATGAGTTTACCGTTGTCATTGTAGATAGGAGTGTAGAGAGAGTAGTAGTTAAAAGAGCCTATGCTCTCCTTGTTGAAGATCTGGCTGCGCTCTTTTATCACGATATCTTCATAGGCCTGAGGGTTCATTCTGGAGGAGAGTATAAACTTCTGGAAGAGCTCCTGTTTGGTAGAACGGATCAGGCGCCCGTGAGGATCATAGAGATTTATATCTGCCTTGGTCTCATTTGCCAGACGGTCCATCACTGCGTAGATGTCATTGGTATTGGCATCTGTATAGGCCTGAACATAAGCAAAATATGAAGAGAGGGTTTTTCTTACCGTCTGTATCTTCTCCTCCATCTGCATACGGTTGGTGAAGCGATAGTTGGAGAGGTTGTACCAGATACTTCCCACTGCAAGTGCAGCAAAGGTCATTATAAGTATGGTGGAAATGAGGAAGTTAAGCCTTCTGCTCAAAGAGCGCCGGCGGGTCTTCATTGCTGCGGTGGCTTTGATGCGCGCCCGCTTCAATCTGACTATCAGGAAGAAGAAGAAACTAAAGAAGAGTACCAGATAGGAGAGAGAGACTACATAAGGGAAGACGGTTCTGCGGTGGCGGCTTATCACTACCGTGGTATCATCTGTTACCTTGTTAATTACGTGTACATAGTTGTTCTTCCTTGTTGCCTCATCCTCAATCTCTTTCTCGTGTATTGGATAGTCATAACGGCCGTTGTAGAAGACCAGTCGTCCGTTCTTATACTTTGCATATGAGTATACTCCCGGGATGTTGAGTTCATCCGGCTGGTAGTCTGAGAGACGGTCCGGATAGCCAGCCGGTTCATCCTCAAACCTGGAATTGATTTCTATATAGAGGTTTACAGTTCCGCTGGAAGTTAGATAGGTAAAGACTCCAAGGTAGCCTACTCTTCCGTTAAAGTTACTCAGGTAGAAGAAGTTGCTGCCCTCTGTAATTGGGACGGCGTCATACTGACGGAGTTTCTCATCAAAGTAATCCAGACAGCCAACCTCCACGTTAGAGACCAGAATGGATTCGCTCGGGCGGCAGACGGAAAGATTGATCAGATATTTCTGACGTATCTGGTGGAAGTAGAGTTCAGAGAAGCGCATCTCAATAAGACGCAGATTCTCCTGAGGCAGAGATAGTAAGACGGCTGGTATAGGGTCAGCCTGGAGTTTATCCTCCACGCTTCTGAGCTCAAGTTCCAATCCCAGCTCTCTCTCCACGGAGAGCCTGCTAGAGAGAAGAGTGCTCCACTGTTTCTCCTTGTTCACGCTGAGAGAACTTATGGTAAGCAGAGTGTACAAAGAGACAATTATGGAGTAGATTAAAATGTATCTCGGGGAGAAGAATGTCCATTCACGTCTTAAGCCAAGGATTGTTCCAACTACCTGGAGTGAGAACATAAGTGCCAGGAAAAGAAGAGCGTAGGAGAGGTAGCAGAGCAGAGTGTAGAAACTCAGTTCCGTTACCCTGTGAAGTTCCATCACTATGGAGGAGTTGGAAATCAGGCTTCTGAGAGTAAAGTTTATGTAGAGGAAAAGCAGTATTGGTACAACTACAAGCAGTGAAACCAGCAGAGGTTTCTTCCATCCGCCGCCTCTTATCAGTTCCTTTATCTTTGCCCTCATCATATAGACGGCTATTGCTACAAAACTGATATAGAGGTTGTTGAGCAATAGGTTGCCTATTGAGGTAAAGAGTCCGCGGTCTGCATAAATGATTGGCTGGAAGAAGGCGGAGTAAGGTGATAGATTTCCAAGATAGAAGCAGAGCAATCTTAAAAGAGTGATGCCAAAGAGGAAGATCAGACACCTTGTCAAGTTTCTCTTTTGGTAGTAGAAAACAAAGAGGGCAAGAAACAGGAAGATAAGAGTAAGCCAGGTGAAAGGACTTACCTTTCCCGTCTTCGCACGTGAGACGTCATCTACCAGAACAAAGAGAGGTTCATTGTCCTTGGCCTTTATCTCCTGGCCGCAACTCTCAAATGTAAGAGCCTCTATGTCAAAGCCTTTGGAGAGCGAGAGGCGAGGGTTTACCTCACTGAGTCTCAGCGCCTCCGCCACCTGTTTCTCTCTCTTTATGAAGAGTCCGGCTATAACTTTCAGATTATCTTTTACGTAAGATTTAATTACGTACCAGCTGCTGCCAATGTTCAGATACTGCTCCTTGGAAGAGAGGAAAGTAAACGGATAGTGGAAGCGGCTCTGGCCGTCCAAATAGTGTTCCGCCCTGTAAACCTGATAGATGGAGCCGGAGTTGAGATCATCGTTGGAGATTGGGAACTGGTGTACCCAGGACTGGAGAGTATCTGAGTGATAGCGGTAGATAACCATATCCGCCGGGAGGTCCGGCATCTCAAGCCACTGGTCTTCAGGCATATCCAGTGCCTTAAAGGCATATTCGTCCAAGAGGAGTTCCCTCTTCTGAAGAGAGTTCTCCAACTTCTGAGCCTCGCTCTCAAGGTCTGTGGTTCCAGTTATTACACGTGAGAGCAAAAAGGAGAGGGCTGCAGCAAGAATTGCAACCCACATCAGGTTCTTACGGAAGAAATTTAGTGCCCTCTTCATACTAATCGTGATGATACGGTTCCCCTTTTATAATTGTAAAGGCTCTGTACAACTGTTCCATAAAGAGCAGACGCACAATCTGATGGGAGAAGGTCATCTTGGAGAGGGAAAGTTTTTGGTCCGCCACTCCGTAGACCGTATCTGAGAATCCGTAGGCTCCCCCTATTACAAAAAAGAGTTCGTTATCCGTCTCAGAGGCCTTCTCAATCTTTGCCGCTAACTCTCTGGAAGTCAACTCCTTTCCTCTCTCATCCAATAACACAACGGTTCGCTTTCCCTTAGGGAGAGCCTTCCCGTTTTTGTCTGCCAAGTGCAACTCTCTTAGTATAAGTTCTCCCTCACGTTCCTTTATCTGCTCCCTGGTAAGAGAGCCCACTCCCTTGAGCTGAGGAATATAGATTGCGGAGAACTTGCAATAGTGACCGAGTCTTCCGCTGTATAGTTTCTCGCCCTCATCCACAAAGGAGAAATCCGTCTTACCTACACATACAAGAGTTACCTTCATATCTATGCAAAGATAGTAAATTAGTACTGATTATGGGGGGCTCGTTGGCTTGATTTTTGCGGCAAAATTGGCGGTAATTTGAATTATATGAGAAGAATTTTTGCAACGGTTATATCACTTCTTGTTGTTTTGCCTCTGCTTTTTTCCTTCAACAGGGCTGCTGCTCAGGGTAGCGGAGATGTATTTGTTCCAATAGCAAAGTACATCCAGAAGGGAGATGCAGATAAGTTATCCGCCTGGTTTGCAAAGAATTTGGAGATTGAGATTTTTGGAAAGCAGACAGAGAGCTCCGCCATTCAGGCAAAGCAGATAATGAAGAGTTTCTTTGTGCAATATCCTCCAAAGAGTTTTGAGATTATCCACAAAAGCGGCAATCCGCCAATGAAATATGCAATAGGAACGCTCAACACCGGAAGTGAAGTTTTCCGTGTCGTCCTCCTTGTAAAGTTACAGCCAAAGGCTTCTCAGATACTGAGAATCAGAATAGAACGTTCTATCTAAATTTAGCTGATGCAAAATTCACAACGTCCTTCTTGGAAATTGGGTTTCCGCCCAAAATCATTAGACGCTCAACTACGTTCCTAAGTTCACGGATGTTACCCGTCCAAGGATAGGTCTTGAGTTCATCCAAAGCCGCCTTGTCTATGTTCCTCGGACGCATTCCGCTCTCCTTGCTTATCTGATCTATGAAGTACTTGGTTAGCAGAGGAATATCCTCCTTGCGGTCACTCAGTGAAGGCACCCTTATAACTATCACGCTCAGACGGTGATAGAGGTCCTCTCTAAAGTTCCCCTTCTCAATCTCATCCGGAATGTTCTTGTTGGTTGCGGCTATTACCCTAACGTTTACGTTGATATCCTTGTCACTTCCCACGCGGGTAAGTTTGTTCTCCTGTAAAACTCTGAGCACCTTGGCCTGAGCGGAGAGAGACATATCCCCCACCTCGTCCAGGAAAAGTGTACCGCCGTCTGCCTGTTCAAATTTTCCCTTGTGCTGTTTAATTGCAGATGTGAAGGCTCCCTTCTCGTGTCCAAAGAGCTCGCTCTCAATAAGTTCACTAGGAATAGCAGCACAGTTTACCTCAATGAAAGGCATTGCAGCACGTGGGCTCTTCTCATGCAGCCATCTGGCTACCAACTCCTTACCTGTACCGTTAGATCCAGTTACCAGAACTCTTGCATCTGTAGGAGCCACTTTGTCTATCATCTCCTTAATCTCCAGTATAGCCGGAGAGTTGCCCACAATCTCCTGAACTCCAGGGTTTGCAATCTTCTTTTTCAGTGTCTTATTCTCCTTCACCACATCCGTATGGGTGGAGGCATTCTTTACGGTTATAAGTATTCTATTGAGGTCCAGCGGTTTGGAAATGAAGTCGTATGCGCCCGCCTTAATGCAGCCAACTGCGGAATCTATGTCCGCATGGCCGGAAATCATTACAATGGCAGACTCAACTCCCTCTTTTACAAGTCTCTCCAAAACCTCATGGCCGTCCATTACCGGCATCTTGATATCACAGAAAATAATATCGTAAGGGGTTGCAAGAGCCATCTCCACTCCCTTCTTTCCGTCTTCCGCCAATTCTACCTCATATCCCTCATCTTCCAGGATATCCTTAAGCGCCAGGCGAATAGCCTTCTCGTCATCTATAATCAGAATCTTCATTTTACTCCTCCTTATCCAGCTCAACCTTCAGGTTAAAGTTAGGTAACAATATTTTGTTCAGCCACTCAATCTCCTCCTCCATTGTCATGCTGCTGTTATCCAGTTCAATAGCATCCTTAGCACGGGTAAGCGGATCTGTCTCGCGATGCGAGTCTATGTAATCTCTCTTTCTCAGATTCTCCAGCACCTGCTCAAATGTAGTCTCCTTATCTCCCTTCTCCTGCAGCTCCTTAAAGCGGCGCATTGCTCTAACCTGCTCTGAGGCAGTCATAAAGATCTTCAGTTCCGCGTTCGGGAAGACAGCTGTTCCAATATCCCTTCCGTCCATAACCAAGCCCTTGTCTACGGCCATGCTCCTAAGTTGCATATTTACAAAGCTCCTCACGTATGGAATCTCTGCAATGCGGCTAACGCTGTTGGAGACGGTAAGAGTGCGAATCTGCTTCTCCACATCCGCTCCGTTGAGCAGCGTACGGCTCTCTCCCTTTTTATTGGTGCGGAAAGAGACGGTGATGTTCATTATCACCTTCTGCAGATTCTCCTTATCTACATTTCCCTTCTCATCTATAAAGCCGTTTGTATAAGCAAAATAGGTTATGGCCCTGTAGAGGGCGCCGCTGTCTGCATAGATGTAGCCCAGCCCTTTTGCCACCAGTTTTGCAAAGGAACTCTTTCCTGTTGAGGAGTAGCCATCTATGGCGATGATTATCTTTCCACTTGCCATTTTATTGCTCTTTTAATCACACAAATTTACAAAAATATGCGCCAATAAACTTATCTTTGTGCTCGCCGAATCAATTTTATGAAGGTATACGTTGAAATAGACCAATACTCAGGTTTCTGCAACGGAGTGGTACGTGCGGTAAACAGTGCGGAGGAGAACCTCAGCAAGAGAAGCGTGCTCTACTCCCTGGGTGCTATAGTGCACAACGAGACAGAGCTTAAAAGACTTGAGAAAGAGGGGCTTAGGGTTATCAACCTGGAGCAGATGTCCCATCTTAAAGACTCCACGGTCCTCATCCGCGCCCACGGAGAACCCCCTTCCACCTATGCTCTGGCCAAACAAAACAACATCAAGCTTATAGACTGTACCTGTCCCGTGGTGCTTCAGCTTCAGAAGAAGATTGCAGAGACCGCCGGTCAGATTGTGATATTCGGAAAGGTTGGTCACGCAGAGGTTAACGGCCTGGTAGGTAGAGCGGAAGGTAGAGCCGTAGTTATTGAGAACAAGGAGCAGATAGATAAAATAGACTTCTCGCAACCTATCAATATCTTCTCCCAGACCACTAAAGACCCGGATGAGTTTGAGCAGCTTTGCAACCTGATCAGCAGCAGGATGGAAGACAAGAGCATGCTTACGGTCCACAATACCGTCTGCCGCCAGGTAGCACAGCGCCATGCCCGTCTCATTCAATTTGCAGAGAACCACAACGTTATAATATTCGTAAGTGGGAAGGAGAGTTCCAACGGCAGAGTCCTCTATGAGCTCTGCAAATCCCACAACCCGCGTACATACAACATCCAGTCCCTCCAACAAATTGATAAAAAATGGTTTAAAGAGGGAGACCGTATTGGAGTTTGCGGGGCCACCTCCACCCCTAAGTGGCAGCTCACCTCCTGTGCTGAATTTTTAAAAATTGCACTAAAGAGTTATATTTGCAGCAAATTTTACAGTATTATATATGGCAACTACAGCAGATTTTAAAAACGGAATTTTCTTCCTATTCAATGAGCATCCTTGCCAGCTGGTTTATTTCCAGCATGTTAAGCCTGGTAAAGGAAACACTATCGTTAGAACAAAATTCAAGGATCTCCAGACTGGTAAACTCCTTGAACACACATACGGTGCGGGAGAGAGAATAGACTTGGTTTCTGTAGAGAGAAGACCTTATCAGTTCCTCTATCCGGATGAGTCCGGCTACAACTTCATGCACAGAGAGACCTTTGAGCAGGTTCACCTGGACAAGGACTTTGTAGAGAACGCAGACCTTATGAAAGAGGGTCAGAACGTTGAAATGATGGTTTGGGCAGACAACGAGGAGATTCTTACCTGCGAGCTCCCTTCATTCGTAGAGTTGGAGGTTACTTACACTGAGCCTGCAGTTAAGGGTAACACCGCCTCAACCAACGCTCTCAAAGAGGCTACTCTGGAGACCGGTGCAAAGATCATGGTTCCTCTCTTCATCCAGAACGGTGAGAAGATCAGCGTGAAGGTAGAGGACAGAACCTACGGTGAGCGTGTAAAGGGCTAAGCCCCCCGGAGCCCCATCCACAGCGATGCCCCGGAACTCCATCCACAGAGCGATGCCCCGGAAATCCATCCACAGAGCGATGGCACCAGGAAACTTAAAGAAGACCGTCATGGTCTTCTTTTTTTATGCCCATGTGCTACCGTGCTGCCAAAGTGCTGCTAAAGTGCTGCAGGTGTCCCCATTTTACGGACACCTAGCACGTTTTACCCCCTTTTTCGTTTCCAGCCGTTCCCAGCGTCCCTGTTTTACGGACACCGGGAACACTTTTGCCCGGTTTTCGTTCCCAGCGTCCCTGTTTTACGGACACCGGGAACACTTACGGACACCGGGAACACTTGCCCTTCTTAATTTTTAGTATCTTTGGAGAAATAAACGTTTACTGTATGAAAAATTTATTCTCTCTATTCAAAGCAGTTACCCTGCAGACAAGATCTTCAATGATAGCGCTCACAGCTGTTGTGGCACTGCTGGCATTCAGTTGTAAATCTGTAGATAAGGAGGCGGTGAAAGTTGCTTCCGTAGATGAGTCCACTTTGGATTACTTCATTGAGAAGGGTGACTTCAAAAAGGCAAATGAAATCATAAGCCATGTGCTGAAGGGTGCAAACCTTTCAAAGGCAGATGAGTACATAATCAACTTTGAGAAGGACAAGATGCAGAGAATGCTCAATGAGTTCACCGTAACAGATGAAGAGGCGCTGGAGTACATCAAGAAATATATACCTGATGTTACAGAGGAGCAGATGGAGGCCTGGAGGAAACACGGAGATTTGGAGTGCAAAACCATAAATGGCAAAAGGCGCTATTTCCGTAAGACGCTTAGCAACCTCTTTTTGGTTAACCCTGAGTGCGTTGCAGCAAGAGAGAAACTTGAGGGCAAAGAGACCGGAACTACCGGAGACTTCCTAAAAGATTACCTCCCTCCGGTTATCAAAAGCTCCGTTGTAACCCAGATGAAAAACAAAGACCGTATGGCAACTCTCTCCAATCCGGTAAAAATAACCGTTCACATAAAGATGAGAGTTATGCCAGATGCAGTACCTGCAGGCGAGGTTGTAAGAATGTGGCTGCCGTTCCCTAAAGAGAATGAAAGACAGAAGCTTATAATCGTAGAGAGAGTCTTCAACGCTCACAACTCCGAGTACAATGATCTGGAAACCCCTAAGACTCCGGAGATCTCAAACGGCTTCTACACCGGAGATTACCTTATCTCTTCAAACAACAATACCAGAAGAAGCATGTACTTTGAGATGGAGGCCAACGGAAAGGATACTTTAAAGGTAGGATATGACCTCACCTTCACCTCTTTCAATCAGTACTTTGCATTCCTGGAGGAGAGAATTAAGCCATATGACACCACATCTGTAATCTACAAGAGATACACTGCAGAAAGAGAGCGTCACATTGTTTTCACCAAAGAGATCAAGCAGCTGGCAGACAGCCTTGTAGGAGATGCCACAGACCCATACGAGAAGGTTAAGAGAATCTGGTGCTGGGTAACCGAGAACATTCCTTGGGCAGGTGCAAGAGACTACTCCACAATACCTAACATCCCTGAGTACGTTCTTAAACACCACCACGGAGACTGTGGACAGGTATCACTGCTCTTCATCACAATGGCTCGTTACAAGGGAGTCCCTGCAAGATGGCAGAGCGGCTGGATGCTCCACCCTAACCACGTCAACCTTCACGATTGGGCAGAGGTTTACTATGAGGGCGTTGGCTGGGTTCCTGTAGACCAGTCATTCGGCTATTCAGGCGGAGACCGTGACACCTATGCTGCAAAGGGAGAACTCACTGAGGATGAGCAGCGTCTGAAGTTCTTCTTCTCACGCGGACTGGATGCTTTCCGTTATATTGTCAACGACGATTACGGCGCTTGGGCACCTCTCTATCCTGCTAAAATTTACCCTCACTTTGACGAGGTAGATTTCCAGATGGGAGAAGTTGAGTGGAAGGGAGGAAACGTACTTAACGGAAGCAACGGCTGGAAGTGCTGGATGGAGGCAGAGTACTCTCCTTTCTGATTATATAGAGACCGTCTCTGATTTTATAGAGAAACTTTGAAACGCGGGTGTCTTTCTCAATCATCTGATTGAATGAAACGATGCCCGCAGTTTTTTTATCCGGATGGCTTGCATCACCCACCGCTTCATTGTCATTAGTTGCGACTGCTACTCCCGCGCGGCCGTACCATAAGACGTTGTCTGCCAGAATGTAGCCACCTACCTTCACCAGTGGGAATAGAAGGTTGTAATACTCTGCATACTCTCTTTTGTTGGCATCTATAAAGACAACATCATACTGATTTTCTTTATTGAGACGAGGAAGGAGCTCTTTTGCATCTCCAAATGAGACTCTTGTAATCTCCTCAACCTTTGCCCTTTGCAAGCCTTCTGCAATAATGTATTCCAGCTCCCGATTAATTTCAAGAGCATCTACAGTCCCGTCTTCTCCACTCTCTTTCAAGTTATTGCACACGCCGTCTGCCAGGCAGATAAGAGAGTAACCGGTGAAGGTTCCAATCTCCAGAACTCTCTTTGCCTTCACACATTTAACAAAAGCGTTGAGAAATAGACCCTCATCATTTCCCACCAGCATCTGTGCGTGGTTGGTACGTGTATGAGTCTGACGTTCAACCCATCTGAGCGCAGAAGTCAATTGAGCGGACGCCTGAGTTTTACTCAAAGCTTCAGCCTCCAAGACAAGCTCTTTTATGTCAATATCCCCCTTCACCCTTTTTAAATTATGACGTTAGTAGAATACAAGCCTGCTCATTCTGTCCCAGGAGAGAATCTCTTTTGCTACCTCCAAAACGGATTCTGAGGTAACGGCCTCTATCTCCTCCCTTATCTTTTCAAAGGTGGATACGTTTCCGGTAAGCAGCAGAGATTTGCCCGCTGTAAGACATTGAGACTCTGCGTTATCACTAGCTATGGAGAGCTGCCCTATCATCTGCTTTTTAGCGGCTGCCAAGGCTCTTGGAGAGAGCGGCACCTCCACAAATTTTTGAATCTCGGCACGTATAAGTTTTATACACTTTTCCAGATATTTTTTGTCACATCCAAAGTAGATGAAGAACAATCCGGTGTCTTTGTATGAGATGCAACTTGCATCAATATGGTATACAAGTGCGTGCTTTTCTCTCAGTATAAGGTTGAGTCTTGAGTTGGAAGCAGGTCCTCCCAGAATATTGGTTATCAGGGACAAAGAGGCACGCTTCTTTCTCTCGTAGTAAGGGTATGCGGTGCATCCCAAAACGCAGTGTGCCTGCTTTAGTTTCTTGTCCGTGCTGATGTTGAACTTCTTGCCCTTCTTAAAAGGAATACCGCTCTTAAGTTTGTTCACAAACGGGCGGCTGGTAATTGGAACCACTCCGTACTTATCTGTCAAAGAGGCATTTGGACGCCACTTCTTAAGTTCCTTCTCCACCAGAGAGTAGATCTCTTTCTCATCAAAGTTTCCGCTGAGAGAGAAAGTCATATTGCCGGGAACAAAAAACTTTGCAAGGTTATCTGAGAGGATTTTGGAGTCTATAAGTTCCAGACTCTTCTTCTCTCCCAGAATGGAGTATCCCAGCGGAGTGCCCTTAAAGAGTTCAGCCTCAAAGACATCAAAGATAAGTTCAGAAGGAGAGTCTTGGTAGGTTATGATCTCGTCATAGACAACGCTCTTCTCCTTTTTGAGTTCATCCTTAGGAAATGTGGAGTGGAAAGCCAGTTCAAAGATGAGAGAGACAGCCTTCTTTACATCCTCTTTTAACGTGGTGGAATAGAGCACTATACGCTCCTTTGTAGTAAAAGCGTTAAGGTCTCCGCCCACCTTCTCCAAAATGGAAGAAATACGTACGGATGAGTGAAAAGGTGTTCCTTTAAAGAGCATGTGCTCTGTCAGATGAGCCAATCCGTTATACTTTGGATTCTCATCCCTTGTTCCCATTCCTATACTCAATATGCAATACGCTACCGGGGATTTGGTCTGCCTGAAGGTAAATAATAAAGATTCTTTGTTCATCTACTGGCCTTTATCTGAATAATTCATTTTCTAGTTAAGCAAGTTCGGCAAAAATAGAAATTATTCTTGGCAACGAGTATCTTTCTATTGCACGTTGGCCGAAATAATTGTACTTTTATCCTTGGAAAAAGGTGTTATCGTGAGATTTTTCACTTCAAATATTAGTCTGTCTAAGGCTCCTTCCGCCTTGAGGGGGGGTATAACAATCTCTTAATCAGTAAATTATACAATAATGTGTGCGACCTTCAAAAGAAGTGCCGCCGTTTTTCGTGTACCCTTACGTCATCCAGAATCTAATCATACAAAACATAAGCTTATGAAAATCAAAAACAAAAAAGAACTTTATGACGCTCCCTCGATGCACATTTTCGAGGTGAAGACAGAAGGCGTTATCTGCGCCAGCGGTGACCCTCAGAATTACACCAATCCTTTTGGCGATGAACTTAGTTGGTAAAAAGAAGGAGGAAAGAACAATGAAAAAGTTATTATTGTTTGCTGCAGCTATTATTGCCTTGACAGCCTGCTCAAAAGAGAGCTTAGTAAAAGATGGCACAATTGATCCATCTAAGATTGTCTTCAACATCAATGTAAAAAATGCCAATGACACCAAGGGCGTAAAAACCGCTTGGGAAAACGGCGACGTGGTTTACGCTTTCTTTGAGGACAATACCACCCAGTATGTGAAGATGACCTACAACGGAACATCTTGGACTTATAGAGACAAAGACGGCGGAACTTCCTTTACCGGCCTTACCCTTACGGCTTCCGGAAAGAAGGTGAGCGCCATATACTTCCCTGGTTTTGTCTGCTCTACCGCACCAAATTTTGACACCGACTGTTGGAAATTCGGTAGTAGTGTCGATGGATATTACCAATATACAAATGGTGTTGATTATACCGTAACTTCCACTTCAGATGTTACAACGCTCAATGCAACACTTTCTTTAACTGCTCATGATTTTGCACAGATATTCATTCCTGACTCAGAAGTTTCTGCACCGGCATCCGGCAATGAGTATGTCCTTACGGCTACCCATATCATCAAGACAGGATTCTCGTATGTTTACCCGGGTGGCGATGCCGTTTATGGCAACGGGAGCATCGGCTTCCCTTTGAAAGGATATCACGGCACCTTGGGCGGAGAGACCGGATATTACTTCTGGGGCATAACGGAATATTCCAGCGAACACACCTACGACTTCACCTTCCAGCTGGTGGAGCGCAATATAGCGAAGGGATATGCCATCTCTTCCAAGTCCAAGACCGTAACCGGCAAAACCGTACCTGCCAGTTTTGCCGCCAAGCTCACCGGCCTCACAGACAGGGGCAAGTTCGTGTCCCTCGGTTACGCCGGCGGTCCCCTCTGGGCTACGGGTAACTTGGACAAGACCAACAACAAGATCGTTGATCCTCTTGAGGCGGGCGAGTATTTCATGTACGGATATATTACTCCCTATAACAAATCAGATTCTCCATACACTGGCACGGAGAATCCCCTTTCTACAGACCACGATGCGGCCTATCAGGCGAACAGCGCCTGGCGTATTCCAACCAAAGCCCAGTTCGATGCCCTCGTCAGCAACACCAACCGTGCGTGGAAAACAGGTTGGACGACTATCGGCGGTGACAATGGCGGCTATCTTATCACCAGCAATAGTAACGGCATTTCTTTATTCTTTGCGGCTGCGGGCTACTGGGAGTACGGTACGCACACAGACACTGGTTCAGACGGTTGCTGCTGGTCCTCTACTCCTTACGAATACCCCGAATGCGCCTACAGCTTCACCTATGGTAACTGGTCCGGCGGGTACTTCAATACGTCTTACAGAGCCCGTGAGTTAGGGCTGTCTATTCGCCCCGTCCAGAATTAGAGAGAATAGCAATACATGATTGCCCTCGGTTCCGCCGGGGAAATAAAACAGAAAAAGCCAGGTGCAAAACCTGGCTTTTTCTGTAGCCCTGGGTGGAATCTCACAAATCAATGACAGAGCGCGCTGTAAGGCTGATTCCATTTCGTATACCGGGCTAAATTCATCAATTTTTGATGTTTTTAGCCCGGTATACGTACTTGGTTATCTAACGTAATTACACACTTGCTATTCTCGCACAAAAATCGTAGATTTGTCTTTTGTTAAAGCGTTCACATGCCAACCTTCACAGCATATTTAGATATCGCTAAAGCTCCTTCTGTATGGGGGGGGTGTAAGTATCTTTTAATCAATAATTTACATATTAATAGCTGCGACCTTCAAAAGAAGTGCCGCCGCTTTTCGTGTACCCATACGTCAAATTGAATCTGATCATACAAAACATAAGCTTATGAAAATCAAGAACAAAAAAGAACTTTACAAAGTTCCCACAATCATGATTGTGGAGATGAAGACAGAAGGCATTATCTGCCAAAGTCTCACAAATCCAACTGATTATCCCGGCGGAGTTGATCCGTTTAACTTTTAATGAATAGGAGGACAAGAGATGAAGAAAATATTTGTATTCATTGCTATGGCTCTTGCTTTTGCAGCATGCAATAAGAACGAAATGAATGTCCTGCCTGAGGATAATAACAAGGGCATCACCATCACCGCACAACTGGCCCCTAAGACGGCCGTCACAAAGGCCGTGGCCGATGGCGGCGACAAAATCACCGTCACCTGGGCCGTGAACGAGCACATCGCCATTCTCTATACGAAAGATGAAACGAAGTACACGGCCGATGCTACTATCACCGCCGTGGACGGCAGCGGCGCAGCCACCATCTCCTTCACCGTGGAGGCCGGCACGCCCGACAACACCGCCTGCACCCTGGTCTATCCTTACAGCGCAGCCAAGGATGACCACACCGGCGTGAAGGATGCCGCTACACTCCTGGCCGCTCAGGACGGCACGCTCTCGGCCAACCTCGACGTCCGCGTAGGCGAAGGCACCATCCAGACCAAGACTCCCGGCCTGACCGTCACCACCCAGCCCGCAGCGCAGTTTGCCATCTTCAAGTTCACCACCAAGAATGCTGACGGCTCGGCTACCATCGATGTCAAACCTTTTATCGTTTCCATTGATACGTACGACTACATCGTTACACCAGCGACTGCAACAAACGAGCTTTTCGTTGCCCTTCCCGCCATCAGCGGCAAGGAA
>JAGDBO010000015.1 GCA_017959005.1 Bacteroidales bacterium
AGGCGGCAATAACTGTGCGGGCATCGGTGCAGGCGGTTGGGGTAGTGGAAACATCACTATCACAGGTGGCCACATCAATGCCACGGGCAACGGAGGTGGAGCCGGCATCGGGGGTGGTTATGGTAATAATGCAGTCTGCGGTGATATTACTATTAGTGGAGGCACCATCATTGCCAACGGTGGCGAGGATGGAGCAGGTATCGGTACGGGCAATGAGGGGACATGCGGCGATATCACCATTAGTGGCGGCACCATCACTGCTAACGGTGGCGAAAGAGGAGCTGGTATTGGTGCTGGCAATGGGGGAACTTGCGGCGATATTACCATTGGTGGCAGCTCCACTAATATCACTGCCAACGGTGGCGAGGATGGAGCAGGTATCGGCATTGGTTATGACGCCGAATGTGGCAACATTTCCATCAGCGGTGGTACTATCGAAGCCGCGGGCAACAGAGATGGGGCCGGAATCGGCTGCAGTGGTTATGGAGAGTGTGGAAACATCGGAATTACTAGCGGTGTAACTCTGGTGACAGCTACGAAAGGAGCCCGCGCATCTCACAGCATCGGATTTAATACGGTTTATACTTCCGGTATTACCTGCGGAGCCGTGACAATTGGTGGCACGGTCTATTATGACGGCACTGACTATCAAAATGGCGGTGATGCTTATCTATCCGCGAGTCCTTTCATTTATCCTGCTCTTTAGCGTTAGCGGGGCACTATAGAGGTCCCAGAAAAACGGACCACGGGTAAAGTTTAACAAATCTTAATAACTTCACCCATTATAAAAGATTAACGTCCGGTCATTTGGCTGGACGTTATTTTTTTAAAAAAAAGGTCAAACGGGGAGTATGAGGTTCGACTTAAGGAGGTTCCTGAATACTTCAAGACCAGGATTCCAGACATAATCGTTACATCGTATAAGAATATTACTCAAAAGGTTGAGAAAAGCCCACCCATCGTTGAAACTCGTCAAAAGGCTCTATTTCTGGAATGGCACGATTTTAGCGTAATAATGTAACAAAACGGGTCTATGGCTAAGCGATTGATATACAGAGAAATACCCCCCCCCGTGCATAAAAATGGCGGGCTAAATATTTGTTTTTCTCAATAGTTGCCAATATCTTTGCCCAGTTTTTTGCACAAAAACCGCAGGAATGTAATATTAAAGGAGATACACATAAATGAAAACAAAAACAAAAGAAATCTACCTCACTCCCGTTACGGAAGTTTACGAACTTTTGAGTGAGGGTATTATGACCACAAGCGACCAGAATGGTAGCGGAGAAGGATATGGTGGATGGGAGTTATAAATCATAAAAGGAAAACAATATGAAAAAGTTATTACTCTATACTACAGCGTTTGCAGCTATTGCTTTTGCTTGCAACAAATTAGATAACGAGCCTATTCAGAAGGCAGAAGATCCGGATTCCGGTGTAAAAATGATTACAGAAAAAGTTATCGGTGGAACTGTATCACGTACTAAAGCCACTATTGCGGATGCGGATGCTTCTTTCTCTTGGACAGCCGGAGATAATATTGCCGTTCACATTTCCAACGGCAAGTATGTATATACATCGGATGCCGGAGCCTCCGGAGCTTCTACCGCAGCGGCAACAGCATCATTTACCGTTGCCTATCCAGACGGCTACTCTAGAGATGCTTTTGCTATTTACCCTTGCACAATCGTAGACAAGGATGCCACTAACTATGGTCAAAGCAGTTCCCCACTTGATGTTACACTTCCAAGCAGTTATATCCTTTCTCAAGTTAGCGGAGAGACTTCTCCTTGTCCAATGATTGCAACCAATACATCTGGATCCGGTTGGACTTTCAAGCAACTCTGCGGCCTTTTGCGCCTTACAGTCAGCGATATTCCAGCGGGAACAAAACGCCTTGTCCTTGATTTTAATGGCAATAAAGTTTGTGGTAGCTTTTCTATTGCTTCCACTGTAACCCCTGGAACATCAACAATTAATACATCTACAGGTTCATCTGACGATAAAATCACTATTACAAAAGACGGAACAAATGTAACACTTGGAGAAACTACTCTTGTGTTGAATATTCCTCTTCCTACCGGGGATTATTCAAATTTGACAATCAAGGCGTACGATGCACTCTCCGAAGGGAATCTTCTTCGCTTAGGTATCGTGCCATTTAGCTACACCGCAACACGTACGAAAGGTGTCAAAAAATCTTCAAGCCTTAGCAATTTCTCCTTTACTTTTAAGAATGGTTCTCCATTAGGAGATCTTAGGTTTGTGCGTATCTTCTCCTGTCAGAACAAACTGTACAATGGTGCTTCTACTTACGGTCCTTTCACAGCATCTAGTAACACTGATATGGACAACCCACTGTGTGCTAATCTCAAATTTGCTTCTAATGACGGCGATCTGATTGCATTCCAGGTGATTGACGCTGATGGAAAAGTGTACTCCGGCAGCTATGATGCCCCTGTCGGTGGTTTCGAAAACGATAAGTTCTATGACCTGACGGTAAATGTGTCACCTTATACATTTACCGTGAGAAGTGGTGATAAGAAGGTTTACTTCTCCCCTGGAGATTTGGGTGTAGATAATGGCGTGTATTCTTTTACAGAACCATTTACTTCGTGGGATCATGGAAATACAACTACTTATGATAATGATGCTTCTAAGCTCCCGAAAAAGCGAGTATGGTTTGATATCTTTTATAGTTCTGAAAATGCGATAATAACAAGTGGTACAGTTTATGGAATTTCAGATTGGAGAAGTCCAAATAGAGCTGGCTCATCGGTTGCTACGTATGAATGGAACTATCTTGTAGATAGCCGCACTATGAATGCTGGCGTTTCTCGTTATTATAAAGTTACTATTCCTGGTCACCAGTATTGTTTGCTTTTGCCTCCTGACGAGACACAATCTACCGATATAGGAACAGATTTAACCTCAGGGGAGGTCACCGACTATGCTAAGTATCTTGGAAAAGGATTTGTGCTTCTGTTTAATACAAAGGGAGGACAAGGCAACCCAGCTACGTGGAATAAAGACAAACAAGGTTTTTATTGGACAATTTATAACACTAGTAATCGTTACTATTTTACTTGGCCTGATTCTGGTCCCGCAGTCGATTGGGGCTCATCTCGAATGAAAATTCATGTCCGATATGTCAGAAACGCAAACTTTTAATAATAAAACGAAAGGTCGGAAAGATTTGAACTCTTTCCGACCTTTTTCTTTTCCCTGCAAGCAAAATCTATCGAAAGAAAGAAGGTCTCAATATAAGGGGTGGTGGAGATAGGCTGAGGCTATTTTGAATATCTTTGCCTATGGAAACAGAACTAATGACATCCTAAGAGATTCTAGATTATTAATAGTTATACATAAGATGAAAACAGAAGTGAAAACAAAGCAAATTTACTTGTCTCCTGAAACGGAAGTACTCGAGTTCAAGTGCGAAGGAATTATTTGTGAAAGCGGTGGTGGCGTTGGAGATCCTGGCGACTTTGGTAACGGTGGAGATCCGTTTAACTTTGGAGGTGCACCTATATTCTTTTAATTAACTTTAAATCAGACTACTCCATGAAAACAATATCATATATTATAGCAGCTGTAATGCTTTCAACTGCATTATTCACTGCCTGCACAAAAGCAGATAAACTTGTATCAAATAAAGAGGTAAAACTTGTTGCCACCTTATCTCCTAATACTGTTGCAACTCGTACAACAATGACAGATAACGGAGATGGTACAATCTCTACAGCCTGGGAAACGGGTGATTTTGTTTGGGTTAAATACATCAACACCTCTGACGCTGAGGTAGAAGCACAAGCAACAGTAACCGCTGTGGACGGTAGCGGTAACGCAACCATCAGTGTAACATTGACTGATCCAAAGGATGCAAGTACAATTACATTTGGATTTCCATACAACTATTGGCATGATGGCGTGGACCTGAAAGCCAATCAGATAGGAACACTTGAGGATATAAAGAACAAGTATGCTGCAAGCAGCGGAACAGGAACACTGACCGTATCCGGAGGAGATGCAACCCTTCCTCTGGGCGTTACAATGACTCCAAGTGTTTGTATCTGGAAGTTCTCATTCACAGATGGTTCTGTGGATATTACATCTGGAGTAACAAAGTTGAATGTCTATCTGACAACCGGCATTGAATCTGAGAATTATGCAGTTACACCGTCATCTTTGGACAACATTTACGTTGCTCTTAACGGAAGTGCAACAACAAAGTATGTAAGCGTTGTGGCAACAACAGCATCGGGAACTTATATGAAGGAAGTTAGCGGCGTTACTTTAGCATCTGGCAAGATGTACACCAGTTCAAATCTTGCACTTGAGAAGAAGCATGTATTCTCCATAAGCGCCACCAAACATGTTGTATTTGCAACCGGCAATCTGCAAGCAACTTATGACGCCACAGGGCAAACCTGGGCTTGGCATTTTGCGGCTAATCAGTATGACAGGATAGGTAATGGCGGAGGCAATAAGTTGATAACCACTTCTACAAAAGAAGCAACGGAACCTTATGCAAGACTTTCTGCAGACGGAACTGTGGACATGTTTGGAAGAAGTACGGAAAACACTTACTATGGTATTGCAACATCCACAAATTTAAGTGATTACAACGGAACGTTTGTAGATTGGGGTGGCCTTGATATTAGAAAGAATGCAACTCCTCCTTATACCTATTACCCTAAAAATTACTGGCGTACATTGTCTGAGCAAGAGTGGCAATATCTTATAGGTGAGAATACTTACAGAAGTACTGGCGGAACAATCCAATGGACGGAAGGCAGCAATACACACGTAATTCTTAATGCTCTTTGTACTAAGGCCTCAGTAAATGGTATTCATGGTTTTATTATCTTCCCGGATCATTATTCTGGAAATATGCCTCTTGGCGTAGCTTGGGATGAAAACTCCATTAGCTCCGGTAATATGGTTCATAGCGGAACCACCGGCTGGGCAAGCACCGCAACCTCTGCAGGATGGGCTGCTCTTGAAGCTGAGGGTTGTGTATTCCTGCCTATTGAGGGCTTCAGGCTTGGATATTATGGTGGTAATTACAATGTAATTGCGAATGGTACAGACGGTTATTATATGTCTAGTAACAGTGTTACCAACGTTCTTCGCTTTAGTGATGCCGGCTTTGACCCGAACCAAGGACTTGGAGGGTATGGTTACGCAGGACGCTCCGTCCGCCTAGTTCACGAGGTAGACTAGAGCATTTATCACAATTCATCGGGAAAAAGAAAAACTCTCCGCCAAGATATGACGGAGAGTTTTATAATATCTACCTTCAGTGTTGTTTTATTGATGATATAAGCGTACAGAACAATATGGAGTGTTTTCCATATAGCTATTATATACTATTTCATAATAAGGGGATGATGTGGTTCCCTCAAAATTCAGGAACTGAGCACCTGATGCTGAATAATAACTACAGTCCCAATAATATCCAAAGATGTTTTTATCATAATAACTATCTATAATTCTCCAGGATGATCTATAATATCCTTCTGCCGGTAAGAAAACGAAGCCCTTGGCAATGTATGTTGCTATGTTAATGTTGCTTGTGAAGCTTCCAGATGTAAGACCGGAAACATCACCTGTAGTGGCTCCATCCGGTGGTAATAAAAGACCAACCCCAGATGTAATGTTACTTTGAGAAACAACATAATAACGAGCAACTCCCGCAGTCATTGAGCGTGAGTTTATTAAATAAGTCATTTCTTTATGTCCAAAAGTTTTCCAGTTGGAAACACCTGCAATTGTAAAGAGTACAGGTACATCTGTCAATTTATTAACACTTGATGAAATCTGACTCCACTGGAAGTATGAAGTTGGATCTGCAGTTGCAGGATCTGCACTACCATAACCGAGATTTGAGAAGTATGCTCTTTCAAACAAGTGGTTTGCACCGCTCTTTACCAGATTACCCGGAGCAAAATAAACTGCCTTAGTCTCTGATAATGAGAATACGTGAGGAGTTACACTGATGTCTGTTGTATAGAACTTACTGTTGGCAAAACCGCTTGTTGCCGGAGCGTTCTTTACTCCGGTGTAAACTTTTCCATCTGTATCTACAACTTCAAAGACGATAGGATCACTTGGTGTAGCGTCAAAACGTAAGGCAACATAGTAAGGTGCAGTAGAAGTGGTATAGACATCCACTGGGCCGTAGCTGCCTGTTCCGGTTGCTGCATTATACTGATATTGAAGTTTGTTTCCTCCGGAAGTAATCCTAAAGTACTTTACATTCAGTGTGGTTTCACCATATTTGAATGTTAATTTGAATATACTTTGAAGATTTAAAAAGTTTGCGTCTGAAGCGGTTATCTCATTTCCGGAAAGACCGTTGATTGTAACATCTGCTGTAGCAGAATTTACGAGTGCTGCAAATGTACCATTTTGAGCAGTATAATCAACAACCCCATTGCTTGGAGTGTTGTATAAAAGTCTGAGGTTATTGCCTACAGCATAAGTGATTGCTACGCTTGCTGATGTTTCTCCTGAGAGGGTTCCAACAATTCTGGCATCATGAGCATCAACAGCATCTGGTGTAGGATTGACAGGAGTTGCATCAATTTTATTTGCATCGCTTAGATTGCAAAAGTAGATGTTCTCTGTATTCAAGAACGTTGTAACTATTTTGCCAGCGTTTTCATTTATTGCCTTGGTTGATCCGGAACCATTTACTGCCTTGATGTTAACCTTATAACCATTTGATTTTTCAGGAGCTACAGTTTCTTTAGAACACGAAATCAAGATAATTCCGGTTACTGTTAAAATGTTGAAAATATTTATAATAATCTTCTTCATATTAAATCCTCCTATTCATCAATCCCAGTTTTCTGGGTCATAATCATTAGAGTGGCCGTCTCCACTGCCACAAATAATGCCCTCAAGCTTCAGTACAAAAAGCTCTGAGAGAGGTGTTTGATACTCTTTTTTCATTATTTAAAACTATCTTTTGTCAAAAAAAATGTTCTTAATTCAATACAAATGAGGATGGACTAGCCATCCTCATTTTTGAATATGTCGAATATACAGTTGTTCCTGTATATTGCAGTTATTCGATTGTCTTTACCAAACGTACCGGATCGTATTCAGTACTCTTAAGACCGCTGCTTGCTGAGATACTTGGTGAACTGTAATTCATAAAATGAAGTCTGTACCATTTTCCGCTGGAATATGTGCATGACATATAATTACCCTCTACATTGCTATTATCATCTATATAACGCCAGCTATCAATTGCCCAGGTTCCTGTGCTTGATAAGAAGAAACCACCTACATCTATCAAAGCAAGCAGCTGATTATAAGTAATTTCATTCATTGCTGAGTTCTTGCCCCAGTACTGAATACCGCACTCCTTAGGAATGTATGAACCATCTCTTAAAAGAACTGTACCAACATATGTTTTAGCATCTTTAGTTACTCTAACAAAAGCGTATGCTTTATTCTGTCCATAATAACCTGTTGGAATTGTTGACTCAGAATCATCTGAATTCTGGATTGTAATTACCTGGCTAGGTGCGCCTTCAATAATAGTTCCCCAGTTACCGCCACTTGCACTTGGGAAGAACCATCCTCCTGAAGGAAGTTTTGGACTTGTTGCATTGATGTTGTCTCCGTTTGAACCAAGTTCAGCATCACTTTTTAAGAAACTAAACTGGAAATAAACCTTGTTTTTGTTTTCGTTCTTACCGTAGTAGTTGTAAATCTCAAACGGGTCATTACCAGGAGTTAAGTCGTAATCGTCTAAGCCGTTGCGGATTAGGAATCCTTTGGAGATTTCATAACCGCGGAATGCTCTCTTTGTCCAAGCAGACTCGCCAGTCATAGCGAGGTTAACGCTGGCACGGTTAGGAAGAGCAGCGTTAAATGTCTTGTTGTAAGTACCACCCTGCTCTACACTAATGAAGAACTTGTGTGGAGTTGCTGATGCCCAGGTTGCGTCCTTCTTTAAGGAGAATGCAATACCAGCATCATTGTAGGTGTAACCCCAAACAGAACGGAGCTGTGTAAGTGTTGATTCTGTGAAAGTTCCAGCCTTGAAACTAGTACAAGCCGTAGGGATGAGGCCCTGAGCTGAAAGGCGATATTTCTCATTGGAGTTGAAGTCTGAACCGTTCTTATTTACAAAGAAATAAACGTAATCCTCAGGAATCTCCATTCTGAAATCACCATGCAATGTTCCAATATCACCGGCAGTTGAAACTGTGTAGTCTGTTGTACCGGTCATATAATATGTATAGATTGGCTGACCGTTGAGTGATGGGTTTGTACAATCTTTGGTTTTGAAAGTTACGCCACCATCTCCGTCAGATGCAATATCCACTCCACCGAACGGGAAGTAGATACCGTACATTGTTCCGGCGGTACCAATCTCATTGGCGTCTGTAAGTGCACCACACATTACGCCGTCCCACTTGGTGTTGGATGCATCATAGGTGAGAGTCACGTACTTATAAGCGTCAAGGTTGCCGGTTGCAGGAGTTGTAACGTTGAAGAAAACGTACATTTTATCTCCGGTTGCCCAGCCGGTCTTAACGGCTTTGGTCTCTCCAAGAGGTGTCTTGTTTGTAACATTAATGTCAAATTTCAAGGTCTTGATCTGTGGAGCAATTTTCTCCTCTTTTGAACAAGACGTAAAGGAGATTGCAAGAATTCCTACGAGCAAAACTCCGCAAATAACTGATAAAAACTTTTTCATAATTAACTCTCCTTTAACTAATTAAAACCAGAAAAAATCTTCTGCGCCACCATTGTGATCAAAGCCGATGTAACCATCTTCGCTTGTTGCAATGACGCCTTCAATTTGCATTTTTATTATATCGCACTCAGGCGATGTATAAAACAATTTCTTTTTCATTGCTGAAAATTCTTTATTGTATTTATTCTCTACCGATTAGTAAAACTCGGCAAAGGTACCAATTACTTTTGAATTAAAAAAGCCGTTTCCGGCAATTTTCCCATAGAAATGGGTGTTATATTTCCGTTCCAGAGAGGATCTTACTCAAGTATTGCTGTGAAACGCCAAGTTCTTTGGCCCATAAGTGATCATTATTCTTGATGATGTCGTTTTTTCGAGCAAAAAGAAAAGGGAAGGCCGTGCCTTCCCTTTGTTCTTGTTGTTTTTTGGTTTGTTGACTGTGTCTTCTTTTGTTTGACTGTCTTGTCTTAGAAGATAAGTCTAACACCGAGGAGCATGCCCCAAGTTGAGCTTGTAGAGGCGGTCTTCTTCCATGAGTTAGCGTTGAGGAAGTTCTCTACAACGCTGTTAGGGTCGTTAGCAGTTGCGCTGGCGTTGAGTTTGTAGGATGGAACGCCACCGTTGTCGTTAACGAAGGTAAGAGGACGGAGGTTGTCATAGCTCTGAGAAGCCATGCTTCTGTAAGCGCCCCAGTTCTTGTTAAGAAGGTTACCAACGTTGATGATATCCAAGCTAGCCTGGAGGGTGAATCTTCTGCCACCGATGTTGGTGAAGATATCCTGCATGAACTTGAAGTCCCATCTGTTGTGCCAAGGAGCAACATAACCGAATCTCTTAGCAACCTGACCTTTGTGGTTACGCAGGTACTTGTTGCTCTCAACCAACTGCCAGAATGCCTCTTGCTGACGAGCAGCAGGAACAAGAACGTTAACCTTCTTGCCATTACCGTCTGTCCAGCTGTAAGTTGCATCTACGAACTTAATGTCTGCTGCGTTGTTAGGGATGTACATCATATCTGCAGTGTAACCATCCTTGTTCATATCGTTAGAGTATGTCCAGTTGCATCTGCCCTGTGCACTTCCGGTGTAGAGGAGAGATACGGTGGTTGCAAGGTGGTTGAGCCACTCAAATCTGTAAGAGAGGTTACCTACAATTCTGTGAGGAACAGCAAAGTTAGATGCTGCAAGCTCAGGGTCGTTGAGGTAAGAGTTTACAGGGTTGGAGCTCCATGCAGATGAAGCGGTAGAACCAGGGTTGGAAGTAACGTCCTTAGCAACAGTGTAAGTGTAAGCGATGCTACCTGAGAAACCTCTGCTAGCGTTCTTAGTCAACTGAGCGGTGAGAGAGTTCTGGAAGCCCTTATGAGTGTTGGTAAGGAGCATAGCGGTACCAACGTTGCTGTTGATCTTCTGAGTTGTCCAGTAAGGACGAGGATCTGAACCTGAGTAGTAACCTGCAGGATACTCCATGTTGATGTTCTTCTGCATTACAGCGTTGATATCCTTGGTGAAGATCTCCTCCAGGGTAAATACCATGTTCCAAGGGAGCTCTACGTCAACTGCCAGGTTGGTTCTCCAAACCTGAGGCATCTTGAAGTCCTTAGCAACCTCGCAAAGTGCAGGGCTGTTAGGAAGTTTACCAGGGGTTGTAGGGAGAAGAGTTGGGTGGTTCTTAATCTGCTGACGGAAATCAGGGTTGAACTTGATACCGTTGTTAGCAAGAGTGGTGAGGTTGGTAATGGTAACCTCAGGAGACTGAACCATACCGGAACCGTTAGGCTGGTTGGTGTACCATACGAATGGAAGGAATCCTGAGAAGAGACCTGTACCTCCACGAACCTGGAGTGAACGGTCACCCTTAACGTCCCAGTTGAAACCAATTCTAGGAGAGAACTGAACCTTAGCCTTTGGCCACTTGCCGCTCTCAATGCTGTAGTTCTTCTCTGCCTTCTGGCCCGGCTGATAGTGGTTGCGCCACTTGTTGTCCCACTTGTTGAACTTGAAGGCGTCAACCTCAGCGTTGGAATCCAACTTGTTAAGATAGATAGGAAGCTCTGCTCTAACACCGTAGGTGAGTTTGAAGTTATCAGAAGCCTTGAACTCATCCTGAGCGTAGAGAGCTGCCATACCGAATGCCAACTCAACTGCAGGAACCTCGCCGTCATTGTAAGCATACTGAATTGCAAAAGCTGTAGGAGTTGCGTTTCCGTAGAAAGCGTCCATACCGTTTGCATAGGTGATGCCTGTTGCAGGGTCCTTAGTGTTGTTGTAGTCATAACGATAGTAAGAAGTACCCTCTCTCATGTAAGCGTTTGAGAAGTAGAGACGGTCAAAGCTTGCACCAACTGTAATGTTGTGAGAACCAAGGTTGAATGAGAGGTTATCCTTAATTGAAAGGGTGTTGTTCTTTACATCGTTGTTGTAAGTAAAGAGCTCATAACCAAAGCACATGTACTGGTCACCGTCCTTGTAGATATCTACAAATGGGAATACATCACTTGGAGAAGTTCTCTTATCCTCAATCATTGTGTAAGATGCCAAGAAGTTGTTGGAAACCTTACCCCAGTTAGAGTTCAACTCGGCTGTGATACTTCTAACGGTGTTCTCAAATCCATACCAGGAGTTTGCAAAAGCAACAGACTTAGCGGAGCTTCTGCCGGAACCTCTTGGGTTAGGAGCTGATGTTGAGTTGGTAAGAACGTTGTACTTGCCAATAACCTCGTTGTATCTAACAGTGAACTTGTTATGCTTGTTGATGTTCCAGTCCAATCTTGCAAGAACTTTGTGGTTCTTTATTGAGAAGTTGCCAAAGTTCTGATATGCACCTGCCTCATAGTTGTAGGTATTGAGAAGGTAGTCATGCATCTTCTGAAGATCGCTTACCAAAGTTCTTGAAGTCTTTGTAGCTGCATCTGCAACACCGTTTGTGCTAGGCTCCCAAGCTCCTGAAGGAGTGGAGGATTTCTCATACTCACCACTTACAAAGAAGAAGAGTCTATCCTTCACGATAGGGCCACCCAAAGTGAGACCATAGGTCTGAGCGTTAGAATCGTGAGCACCTGCTACCTTGTTGTCTCCCACCTTGTTACCAGTGAAGGATTTAGGACGGAGATAAGTGTAAACGGAACCGGTGAATCTGTTGGTACCGCTCTTGGTAACGGCGTTGATGGAAGCACCTGTAAACTGGCTCTGACGAATATCGTAAGGAGCAAGGTTAACGGTGATTTCCTCAATTGCATCCAAAGCAATCGGCTGAGCCTGACCACCAGGAAGAATCTGAGTGGTGCTAAGACCAAAGTTATTGTTGAAAGCAGCACCGTCTATGGTAACAGTGTTCATTCTGTTATCACGACCGCCGAAAGATGTTCCATTTGCCTGAGGAGTCAGTTTGGTGAAATCTGTAATACCTCTGCTGATGGAAGGCAGCTGACGAAGTTGTGCAGAACTTACGTTAGTGGAAGCACCATTCTTATCAGAGTTGAGCATTGGGTTTACAACGCCGCCGGAAACGACAATAGCGTCCAAAGCCACAGCCTCCTCACTCATAGTAATGTTGCGTACGAAGTTCTCACCCAATTTCAGGTAAGCGTCTCCGCTCTTTGCATTACCGTAACCGAGAAGGGATGCCTCAACCTCATAAGGACCACCTACACGCATGTTCATAATGCGGTAGTTACCGTTGCTGTCTGTTGTTGCATAGTACTTAGTTCCGGAAGGAGTGTGAGTTGCAATGATAGTTGCACCTACAACTGCAGTTCCGTTCTTTTCGCTTACCTTACCACTCATAGAGGATGTTGTAACCTGTGCAAAAGCACTTACTGTCACAAACATAGCCAGAACGGCAAGAGTAAGCAGTTTGATTGTTTTTCTCATAAAAAAATTAATTATAGGTTTTGTTATTTTTTTCCGCGAGCGAAAATAGAAAAACTCCAACATATAACCAACTATTTTTACAAACTTGCTTTGTTGATAATTTTGTCATACTTTTGCCGACGAATTGTATACAAAGTGGAAAGATTTGACTGCTTGCAACCACGCTAAAAAATGCTAAAACGATCGGATAGGCACTTCTGCCCTCCCTTCCCAGATGCACACAGATCAAACTCTTACACTAAATGTTTAATTTTAAACTATTTAGTTATGGCTTATTTATTTACTTCTGAATCAGTTTCCGAGGGACACCCGGATAAGGTTGCGGATCAGATTTCAGATGCTATATTGGATGAATTCTTACGTCAGGACCCTCAGAGCAAGGTGGCCTGCGAGACCTTTGTAAGCACCGGACTGGTGGTCATAGGCGGCGAGGTGCGCTCAGATGACGCCTATGTGGACATTCAGTCCGTGGCCCGCGGAGTGATAAACCGCATTGGCTACAACAAGAGCGAGTATATGTTTGACGGCAACTCCTGCGGCATCCTCTCCGCACTGCACGAGCAGAGCCAGGATATAAACCGCGGCGTGGAGAGAAAGAAGGCGGAGGACCAGGGCGCCGGAGACCAGGGAATAATGTTCGGCTATGCCTGCCGTGAAACGGAGGACTTTATGCCACTACCTATCTGGCTCTCTCACAACCTTTTACTTACCCTTGCCCATATTCGGAAGGAGACTCGGTTGATGCCTTACCTGCGTCCCGATGCAAAGAGCCAATTCACCATTGAATATTCAGATGACAAGAAGCCCCTCAAGGTGCATACCATTGTACTCTCCACTCAGCATGATGAGTTTGACCGTGACGCCGCAATGCAGAAGAAGATCCGCTCTGATGTTCAAAACATTGTTATCCCGATGATGCTCAAGAAGATGCCTGAGAATATAAAGGCCCTCTTTGACACCAACTACAAGCTTTACGTAAACCCTACCGGCAAGTTCGTCATTGGCGGACCTCACGGAGACACCGGCCTTACCGGACGTAAAATCATTGTAGATACCTACGGCGGAAGAGGAGCTCACGGCGGCGGAGCCCTCAGCGGAAAAGACCCGAGCAAGGTAGACCGTTCTGCCGCATACGCAGCTCGCTATATTGCTAAGAATCTGGTGGCTGCAGGAGTTGCAGATGACGTACAGATTCAGATCTCCTACGCCATTGGAGTGGCAAAACCTCTCTCCATCTTCATCAACACCTTTGGAACCGCCAAGGTTGCAAAGAACGGTAAAAAGCTCAGCGATGGGCAGATAGCAGAGGCCGTAGGAAAAATCTTTGACCTCCGCCCTGCCAAAATCATTGAGAAACTTGGCCTTAAGAACCCAATCTACGAGCCGTGCGCAGCATACGGCCACATGGGCAGAAAGCCTTACACTAAGGAAGTTACGCTTATAAGAAACGGCAAGAAGGTGAAGAAGACGGTGCAGTTCTTTGGCTGGGAACTTCTGGATGCAACAGCAAAAATTAAGAAGTACTTTGGTATTTAAAAGAGTATGAAAAAGTTCCGCTTAACTATCGCGATAGCGCTGCTTACCCTCTCTTTTTCAAGCGGTTGGGGGCAGCAGAAAGACACCCTCTACACCGTTGCAATGTGCGGAGACATTATGTTGGGCACCACCTACCCTACTGTGCAACTCCCTGCTAATGAGGGTAAAAACCTCTTTGACGCCTGCCGTCATATCTTCAAAAGAGCAGACCTCTCCCTGGGAAATCTTGAGGGAGTCTTTCTGGAAGGGGGAAAATCTCGCAAGGGAACGGGACGCTACGCCTACTCTTTCCGTATGCCAACAGCATGGGGGCCAAGGCTTAAGGAGGCCGGGTTCCACTATATGAACCTTGCCAACAACCACACCAAAGATTTCTATGATGAGGGTATCTACTCCACGGAGAAGGTGCTGGACAGAGTGGGAATCAAATACAGCGGCGTGGAGGGAAGAGCAGACTCCGCGGTAATTGAAAGAAGCGGCAAAAGATGGGGAATCTGCTCCTTTGGCCACAACGCCTATACCCTTAAAACCTGGGACACTACATCTATCAGAAGAATCATAACCAACCTTAAGGATTCCGCTAAAGTAGACCTTATTATTGTCTTCTTCCACGGCGGAGCGGAGGGGGTTGCCAAAAGACATCTGCCTCAGGGAATGGAGTCTTTCCTGGGTGAGAACAGAGGAGATTTGAGAAAGTTTGCCCGCTTCTGCATAGACTTAGGTGCTGATATTGTGGCGGGTAGCGGTCCTCACGTAGTGCGCGGCTGTGAACTCTACAAAGGCAGAATTGTAATCTACAGTATGGGAAATTTCTGCACGCCTTACGGAATTAACGTTGCCGGAAAGACTGGCTATGCTCCTGTCTTTGAGGTGAAAATCAAAAAGGACGGCACCTTTGCAAGGGGAAAGATTCACTCCTTTATTCAGCAGAAAGGGATTGGTCCCGTTAAGGATGAAGCCAATATTGTTGCAGCGGAGATTGCCGCTCTTACAATGGAAGATTTTAAGAATAACGGAGCACTTAAGATAGACAAGGAGGGAAACATTACTCCATATCTACAACGGTAATTCCCGCTCCGCCAAAGCGTACATCCTCATCACTGAAACTCTTTACCGCAGGGTTGGTTTTCAGCCATTTACGGATCTCTTCTTTTAGAACTCCGGTTCCTTTTCCGTGGAGGATTCTCACTCTGTGGGCACCCACCAGCGTGGCATCGTCCAAAAATATTGAGACGCTCATCAGTGCCTCATCCAACCGCTCGCCTCTTATATCTATCTCATCTTTGAATGAGAGTTTACGCTGGTTTATCTGCTCGTCCACCTGAACGGAGTAACTTCTTGCAGAGCTTTTTACGCTCTGGGTTGCAGCGCTTTGGAACTCCTTGTTTGATATAACCGTTACTGCTTCCTTTTTTACGCGGCTGGTAATGTCTCCTACTGAGATGGTTACCCACTTACCCTCTATCTGCATTACCTCTCCCATAAGATTGCTTCCCTCAACTTTCACCTTTGCGCCAACTGCAAGTTCCTGTTTTACAACCTCCTGTTTAGGCTCCTCAGGAACAGCCTCCTTGCGTTTTTTCTTACGCTCCAACTGACGCTCCTTCCTCTGTTGGAGAGATTTCATCTTGGCCTCAATCTTCTTGTCCTGCTCCGTAGAGCCCTTACTCTCAAGGCCTTCCCCTACTTTCTTAAGTTCATTGCGAGCCTTGAGCGTTGCCTCTCTTTCCGCCTGCGCCTCCTTAATCTTCTTAATTGTAGATTCTACCTTCTTGTTTGCCTCTGCAATTATCTGACGCGCCTCCTCCTTGGCCTGCTCAATAATCTGTTTCTTCTGCTTAGTTATCTCAGTCAGTTCCTTGGAGTACTTCTCGGTTACAGACTCCAGGGTCTTGTCCGTATTTCTTATACGCGCCAGTTTCTCATCCAGTTTGCGGCGGTTACGGGATATTGTACGGAGCTGTTTTTCAAGGTCTATGAACTCCTCGCCCGCTTTCTCCTCCGCTCTCTTTACAATCTGCTCACTCAGCCCCATTTTGCGTGCAAGGTCAAATGCAAAGGAGTTTCCCGGAACGCCAATCTCCAGTTTGTAAAGCGGAGCAATCCTGGCGCTGTCAAAGAGCATTGCACCGTTCACCACTCCCTTGCCGCTCTCTGCGTAAACCTTCAGATTTGTATAGTGGGTTGTTATGACTCCGTATGTTCCTCTGTTGTCCAACTCCTCCAGAATTGTCTGAGCTATAGCGCCTCCCGCGGCCGGCTCCGTTCCGCTTCCAAACTCATCTATCAGAACAAGCGTACGTGAGGAGGAGTACTTGAGCACATCCTTCATATTCAAAAGATGAGAACTGTAGGTACTCAGATCATTCTCCAGGGACTGCTCGTCTCCAATATCTATCATTATGTTCTCAAAGACCGGGAACTCGCTTCTCTGTGAGCAGGTTGCGGGCATTCCCCACTGCACCATATATTGCAGTATGCCCACCGTCTTCAGCGCCACGCTCTTACCTCCGGCGTTAGGTCCGGAGATTACAAGAATATGTTTGTTTGGGTTGAGTTCCAAGTCTATAGGGACAACCTTCTTGCCCTCTTTTGCAAGTGAAGCCTCCAAAAGCGGATGCCTTCCCTTTGCAATCTTCAACGTTCCCTCAGTTGAGAGGATTGGCCTTCCCGCCTCCATTCCGCGTGCACACTCCGCCTTTGAGCGTATAAAGTCCACCTCTCCCACAAAGCGTGCAGCCTCCATCATTTCAGCAAGATACGGGCGTAAGAAATCTGTGAACTCCATCATTATGCGGGCAATCTCCCTCTGCTTGTCAAATTGCAAACGGCGGATCTTGTTGTTCATCTCCACCACCTCCAACGGTTCAATGAAGAAGGTCTTTCCGCTGGCGGAAGCGTCCTGCACAATACCCGGCAAACTTCTCTTACTCAGTGCGTTTACAGGGATGAGCATCTTTCCGTCTCTTACAGATACACCGGCGTCATCATCTGCAATCTTATCCTCCTTGGCCTTCTTTAGAATGCTCTCTATTCTCTTGCTGACGGAGTTCTGATACTGGTTGAGTTCCTTGGATATCTTTAGAAGTTCAACTGATGCGGAGTCTCTTATGCTTCCGTTCTTATCCAATATGGAATCTATTCTTGCGCTTATTGCCGGAAAGAACTGAATTGGCTGAGCCAACTTCTTGAGTGTTGGGTATTTACCATCTTTGCTGGAGTGAAGGAATGAGGTTATCTGCCTCAAATTCTCCATAAAGGAGAAGAGACGTCTCATATTCTCCAGAGAGATGCAACTGGACTCTTTACTCAATGATGGCAGAAACTGGGTGCAGTCCGTAAAGCCTCCCTGAGGAAACTTAGGTTCAAACATAGCAATCTCCATCATCTCCTCGGTAATGAGCAGACGCTCTTCAATCTCCTTTAAATCAGAAGAAAATGGTTCCTCCTCCGCACGCCTCTGTCCGTAGGCGGTGGAGCAGCGTCCCTTAATCTTCTCTCTAATGAAGTTGAACCCTATCTTATGTTCCAACCCTTTTGTATTCATACTATGGGGTAAAGCACAGGTTTACGGTTCTCAAAGTAGGTCAGGTACTCAAAGCCGCAGTCCTCTAAAATTGAGGCATACTTTTCAAAGTTCTCGCATACGCGCTTATCATCATGAGAGTCTGAACCAAGTGTTACGAACTCCCCGCCCAACTCTCTGAACCTGCGCAAAATATTCAGATCCAGCACCTGAAGATGCACACCGTGCCAGGCGTATGTCTTGGTATTAATCTCCAGTGCCTTACCCTCTCTGGCCAGAAACTTAAGCAGAGTATCCAGATGATCCGGAAAATCCTCATACCAGATATCCTTAACCTCGTATGGCGCATAACGGGCAACATAATCAAAGTGCCCTATTACGTCAAAGTCTTCAAAATCTCTGGCTGTCTGATAGATAAGTTCCAGCATTCTGCCAAACGCCTCATGGTAGTCCTTATCCTCATAGTAAGTTCCAAGGTAAGGGTCCAGTCCGTCTACAAAGTGAACGGAGGCTATAACCTGATCAAATGAGTACCCCTGAACAAACTGCCTTGTATGTTCAACACTCTCCGGCTGAAGCCCCAACTCTATTCCCTTCAGCACTTTGAAATCTCCACCCATAATCTTTGCAACACGCTCTATCTCCGCCTGTTGCTCTGCAATGGAAAAGAGAAACTTATCCTTCTCCCTGGGAGCATCCAAATCTATATGGTCTGTAATTGTAATACCTGCCGCACCCAGAGAGCGGGCATGCTCCGCCAGAGTCAGCACCGTTGCGCTGCTGTCCGGGGAGAACTGAGAGTGATTGTGTGTATCAACAAATTTTGCCATAGAGTCAATTGTACCAAAACGCACACAAAATTACTTAATTATTCTGAACTTGCCCCCCGTGGTATGCGCAGAGATATGAGAAGAGAAATGGAAACATTTAAAGTATGGGCTCGGAGCGTTCTAACGCTTTTGTTTAGAAGGGAATGCCTTATCTGTCACAGGGAGTTGAGGGGCTTTGAGAAGAATCTGTGCACTCATTGCATGGCGGACCTACCCCTCTCTTTTACCTGGTGCTCAGAGAGAAGCGAGGCAGACCTCGGCTTTTACGGAAGGGCTTACGTTGAGAAGGTCACCTCCCTTCTCATCTACCGCGGTAAGTTCAAAGAGCTGCTCTATCAGCTTAAGTATAAGGGGCATATCTCCATCGGGATAATGCTTGGGAGGATGCTGGGCAGCAAGTTGTTCCTACAGGAGAGCTCTCAGCAGAGTACAGAAAAGGCAGAACAGAGACAATATTTAGTTGTGCCGGTGCCCCTTCACTGGCTCAAGCAGATGAAAAGAGGGTACAACCAGTCTGCAGTGCTGGCAAAGGGAGTTGTCAAGAATCTGAGGGAGAGAGGAATAGAGGCGCGCCTCTGCCAAGGTGTGCTCCGCCGCCGCCGCTTCACGGAGACTCAGACGGTAAGGGACCGCCTCAGCCGATGGCAGAACGTCCAGAGAGCCTTTACAATCAACCCCAACCGCCTTCACAGGCTGCTTGAAACCAACATTTCCGCCGTAAACAGAGCACATCAGGCTGAACCTTTGCATTTTATCCTTGTAGATGATGTTTTAACTACCGGGGCAACGCTGGACGCCTGCGCCAACCTGCTGCTTAAGAACTGTCGCTGTACGGTCACTATAGCCACCGCCGCTTTTGTTCCTTAATCCCTTTTATTATTTTTGCACTGTTAAACGGTTTACGATGTTAGAATTCATCAACATACATCTGATAGACATTTTGGACATCATTTTGGTGGCCCTGCTTATCTATCAAATTTACAAGCTGATACGAGGAACGGTTGCAATGAGTATCTTCATAGGCATCATAATCCTCTACATTATCTGGCTTGTTGTGAGGACTTTACACATGGAGCTTCTCTCTGCAATTATGGGACAGGTTCTCGGTGTGGGAGTGTTGGCCATCATCATTATCTTCCAGCAGGAGATAAGAAGGTTCCTTATGCACCTTGGCAACAACCCAATGAAGAAACGTCGTAACTTCCTTACCAGAAAGCTCTTTGGAGAGGAGAACAAGGGCGTTCCGCTGGCAACTTTGGATGAACTTACACAAGCGGTAAGAAAGATGAGCGAGACAAAAACCGGCGCCCTAATTGTGATGAGTCACAACTCCACCCTTGCAAATATCACAGAGACAGGAGATATCATTGATGCGGTTATCAACCGCCGCCTCATTGAGAACCTCTTCTTTAAGAACTCCCCTCTTCACGATGGTGCCCTTGTAATGAACCCGTACAAACTTGTGGCAGCAAGATGCACCCTGCCAATCTCTGAGAATCCTAACATTCCGCCGCGCTACGGCATGCGCCACAGAGCCGCCGTTGGTATTACAGAACAGACTGATGCAACGGCAATTGTAGTCTCAGAAGAGACCGGTGAAATATCTTTTGTAAAGGAGGGAGAGATTAAAACCATCAACTCCATCACAGAGTTAAGATTGGCAATAGAAAATTCCTACACCGCCTCCTAATAGTTCCACTGTAACAATTACAGCAGCATGGTAACTGCTGCCTCAACCTTCTCCAGCGGGCAGGTTGGCTCAAAACGCTCAACCACCTCTCCGTTCCTGTTAATGAGGACCTTGGTGAAGTTCCACTTGATGTCACTCTTGCTTCTCCAATCCGGATCTGCTTTGGTAAACATATCCTCCAGAATAGGAGTTAGTTTGTTCTCTTTGTCAAAGCCCACAAATCCCTTTTGGCTCTTTAACCAGGTGTAAAGCGGAAGTTCGTTAGGACCGTTCACATCGCTCTTTTTGAACTGAGGGAAGTCTGTTCCAAACTTCACCTGGCAGAACTCGGTAATCTCCTCATCCGTTCCCGGAGTCTGATTTCCGAACTGGTTGCAAGGAATGTCCAATATCTCAAAACCCTTATCCTTCAGCTTTTTATACATTGCTTCCAAGCCGTCATACTGAGGAGTAAAACCACACCCTGTTGCAGTGTTTACAATTAGAAGCACTTTGCCTTTGTACTCGGAAAGGCTTACCTCCATTCCGTTCTTTCCCGTTAAGGAGAAGTCTGTAACTGTTTTCATCTCTGTGTTTTTATTAACTGTTATTACTTTAGATTCTTTAGGTATATATCTGGATAGATACACCATTGCCGCAATAAGAAGAATCAGGAGAATAATTTGCCCCAAAAGATTGCGGCGGCTCTTGCTCTTCTTTTTGTTTATCCGCTCTACCTGCTTTGAAAAGAGCTCTTTACGCGGCTCGTTGTTAAATTCATTCATACTCGTGAGTCGTTAATAAGTCTGTGCATCTGAAGGAATTGGCTCCATCTCCTTGGAGATAGCATCCAGCCACTTCTGAGGATAACCCGGCCAGCTTGGTGTTACGCAGTCATTTGGCCTGATGGCTGTCTTGAATGAACCGTCCGGATTCTGCTTCTTTACGTTACCGTCCATATACTTTACAAGGAGGTATTCATCCAGTTTCTTAAAGGTCTTGAACATCCTCTCTGCAAACTTGTTAGACCAGTCTGTAAGGTAGAGTTTAACCTTATCCGTATCCTTGCTCTCGTTCAAAATTCTGAGGGCGTTGGCGTCAATCTCCGGAACAATTCTGAGGGCACCGTTCTCGTGCTCGTCAATTGCTTTTCTAACCTCCGGAGCAATATCACAGTAACGGCCGTAAGCAAAGTTTGCAATTCTGTTAAAGAGCCAGAAGGCGGAAGAATCCGAGTATTTAATCATACTTCCGTTGCCCTCTCTGAAGCACATAGGAGCCTCAACTCCGCTGGAGTAAACCGGTGTAAGTGAACTGGTTGCAGTGTCATCCACACCAAACCAAATAATTCCGCCAATTACATCCGGCAGCCAGCCTCTTGCCTGTCCCAGCAGCCAGAATCCGGTCTGCTGAGTTGCGGCTGAGCGCTCAAACTCATACTTCTTTCCGTCAGATGTTGTGAAGGACATTGGTCTCCATCTGTAAGGAAGATTGAAAGGACCTGCACCCAAATCGTTGCTGAAATCAAAAGGAGTATTCTCAAAGTGATCTCTCATAGCGTCTGCAACCTCCTTAACTGTAAGAGGATGCGCAGGTTTGATATAGAGAGGCATCTTGTTGGCAGGGTTGGTTCCGGCTGCATAATCTACATAGAAAGAGGCCTCCTTGTCTCCAATCATTCCGCCGCCCAAAATGTTGAAGAAGCTCCAAACGCGTGTCTCACAGCCTCTTAAAGTGCCAAAGCTTGCAGGAGCAAATGCATCGTTGAAAGAGAACTCGCCATCCTGTTTATCTTTAGGGAAGTAACCGTTATCCTTTGCAAACTTTATAATATCTTTTGAATAGAGGCAGTTCTCCGGATCATTGAGAGGGAAAGTGCTTATCCTTGAGCAGTTTGCATGGCCGGAGATATAACCGTCCGGAATGCGGATGGCAACCCAGGCTGCACCCTTTAAAAGGTTCTTTCCGTTCTTGTCAAACTTCATTCCCTTGCCCACAATCTCCATAATCCACGCCTCATTTTTGTCTGCAATGGAGAAAGACTCGCCCTCTGAGCAGTAGCCGTACTTTTCTACAAGGTCTGCAATAATCCCGATGGCTTCTCTGGCCGTTTTGGCTCTTTGCAGGGTGATGTAAATGAGTGAGCCGTAGTCCATTATGGCGGTGGTATCTACAAGCGCCTCGTTACCTCCAAAGGTTGTCTCGGTTATGATGAGCTGGTGCTCGTTCATATTACCCATCGTGGAAAAAGTTCTTGCAACCTGAGGAATCTGTCCGTGGTATTTTCCGGTATCCCAATCAAAAATCTTAACCATTGAGCCCTTTGGCCACACCTGTCCGTCATGATGGTAGAGTTCTCCGTAAAGTACGTGAGAATCAGCAGCGTATGTAACCATCACAGAGCCGTCCTTTGAGGCTCCCTTGGTAACAATGATGTTGGTGCAGGCGTTGGCTCTCTCCACAGAGAGGCAGAGGAGTATCAGAGCCACAGCGGAGATTAAATGCAATCTATTCTTCATATTTTTATAACTTTGTCTTAACAAATATAGTAAAGATGAAAAGAATAACACTTCTCCTAATAGCAACAATTGTACTCTTCAGTGCCAATAACGCTTTTGCTCAGGATGAAAAAGAGATTACTCCGGAAGAGTATGCGGAAAAACAGGTGAAGACTCTGACCACAAAGTTAGAACTCTCAGAGTCTCAGGAATTTTACGTAGATTCCATTCTCACCACAAACTTTGTTGCTCTGAAGAAGGCTATTGAGGATCTTCAGCGTTCCGGTATGCAGGACCCTCAGACCTACCGCAAATGCAATGAGATGTGGCAGGAAAAGACTATTGCCGCAATGAAGAAAGTGCTTGACGAACAGCAGTTTATAAAGTATCTCAAGTACATGGGCAAGGGCAAGGAGTACAAAAAAGGCAAGGACGGAAAATACTACCTGAAATCTGAACTCAAAAAGAAATAGAGATCAGTATGGTGTTAATGGATTTGGTGGAAGTAAAAGAAAACTAGGTTTATTTATTTCTGGTATCCAAATCAGATGCTTTGCCTTTATATACAGGTGCTCGTTTTTCCAGGAATGACTTTATTCCCTCAAGGTAGTCTGCGCTTTTATAAACTCTTGTCCTATAGGCATTTATTTTTTCAAAACTTTCCGATGGAATAACGCTTGATGCTTTGCTCAATATACGGAACTGGCGTTTGATTGCGCTTATGGACATAACGCTGTTGCGGCGTAGCGGATTGAGGAAATGTTCTTCCAAGAAGTTGTCCAATTCCTCAAGCGGCGCAACGTGGTTGATAAGTCCAACGTTCTGAGCGTCCAACGCTGTGATAGGTGTTGCCAGGAAGAACATCTCACGTGCCTTGTTCATTCCTAACTGATTGATAAAGTGCATTATGCCGGATGCGTTGTATGGTATTCCGATCTTGGCCGGCGTAATTGCGAAGGTTGCGTTGTCCGCACTCATTATCATATCGCATGAAAGGCAGAGGTCGCATGCACCGCCCCAAACAGTTCCGCTTACACAAGCAATAACCGGAATGGCCGTCTCCTGTATAGTCCTGAGAAGACGCTCCATAGGAACATCGTAGGCGAGCGGATCTTCCCCATTCTGAGGGAGTTCGCGAATGTCGTGTCCGGCACTCCATACTCCTTTTTTGCATTGAGCTTTAATGACAATACCTACACACTCCTGTTTGTAACCGGACTGTATTGCATTTTCAAGTTCTTGGCACATTTGCTCGCTAAGACAATTGAAATGATCCGGATTTTGCATTTCCACGTAGCAGATGCGATCTTTGATGGTGGTGTTTACAAGCATATCTATTTATTTTTAGGCCTAGCACTTAGGTTTATGCAAATTTAGAATAATTTGCTCATATCCAATCTTGAGCGAATATAGCCATTAAAATGTTGCGCCCAGGCAACATTATTTGCATAAAGTGTTGCGCGTACGCAACACTTTTACTATCTTTGTCCCGCAAAACCGAACGAAATGGACGATTTATTCAGAAAACACGACAGACTCTTAGCCAACACATCCATGGGAATCATCCGTGAAAAAATGGCTGAAATTCACTGGAATGCGCAATTTGTAAGCATTATTGGCGCCAAGGGTGTTGGAAAATCCACTCTAATCAAGCAGCATCTTAAACAGAATTACCAGCCTGGAGACCGAAGGGTTCTATACTGTTCAGCAGACACAGTAGATTTTTCTACCCGATCACTAGTTGGGTTGGCAGAAGAGTTTGTCCTTCGCGGAGGAGAATTGCTCGTCATAGATGAAATTCACAAATACAAGCCGGAATCCTCCGCCTGGAGCAGGGAGGTAAAAGAAATATATGAGTTATTCCCAAAGTTAAAGCTAATTGTGAGTGGATCGTCCTTGCTCCAGCTTAAAGAAGGAGACGCAGACCTCTCCCGCCGCGCAATTAAATACACAATGCAAGGCCTGTCTTTTAGGGAAGCGTTACGCTTCTATCATGGACTGGCTTTCCCTAAAATGAAGCTGGAGGACATCTTGACCCAGCCTTATGAATTGTGGCAAACGGTTAATGCCAAATGCAAGCCTGTTGTTCTTTTCAAGGAATATCTGGAGAAGGGTTATTATCCTTTCTTCTTGGAGGGGGAAGAAGAATACTACACGAAAATTGAGCAAGTGGTCAATTATATCATAGAAACCGAATTGCCTCAAATATGCAAGGTGGAAGTCTCCAATATCCGAAAAATTCAAGCTCTTGTAAAATTAATCTGCAGCGAGGTTCCATTTGAGCTGAATTCCAATAAAATTGCCGGTGCCTTGGAGATAGGGCGTGATACCGTGATTGAATACTTGAAACATCTTCGCGACGCTAAAGTTTTGAATCTTATCTATTCCGACAAGAAAAAGATTGGAAAACTGTCAAAGCCGGATAAGGTATACATGGAGAATTCCAACCTTCTTTACGCCCTCGCTCCCTCTAACGTGGAACTCGGTACCGCACGAGAAAGTTTTGCCGTTAATAGTCTTTCTGAATCTCACCTTGTTGAATATGGGAAAGCGCAAGGAGATTTAAAGGTTGATGGCAAATATACCTTTGAAATTGGAGGGCGCAGCAAAACTTTTTCTCAGATTGCGGGAATATCTGATTCTTATATTTTCGCCGATGACTGGGATATGCCGGACGGAGCAAAACTTCCTCTCTGGATGCTGGGATTTCTCTATTAACGACCCATCACACACGTAATGAAAAAGAAGAGTCATAAAGCCCCCTGTTGATACTACCATGACCTAAAATAGGTAACCTAATTTTGATAAATGTGTAAATAATTGTATATCTGCACAAAATAGAGTCTTATGAAAGATAATCCAGATGGCAAAAACACTCCCAGAAGGGTCATCTTAAGCCTCAAATAACTCTTTGTTTTTATTAAAGAGCTCTATCAGCAAATTACCATCTTTCTTCTTGTCGATGAGTTTAAATCCTAATATTCTGATTAGCCAAATTGGATTCATTGGGCATTTTTTATGCTTAGTTTGCATAACCATATGCCCTACATCAACATTTAATTTAGAGGCAGAGATATATTGCATCCATTTAAGATTAGGAAACTGATGAATGATTGATTCTCCAAAATAAACACCTACATCATAAAGGATCGAATAGGATAAATCGGTAAGGTCCCACTTCTCTATATCTATCTCTGGGGGATAAGCACTTCTCAACCGCCGATACTCTTCTTCAGGCATCTGTTCTGATTTAATGCTTGTTTCCAACCATTTTCCTATTTCCGACAAAGAGTTTATAGAAAAGTCCATTTGGAGACTTTCAAAACCAGCGAATGTCCTTATATATTTTTCAATAGTTTTAATACGATGATCTTTGTTCTCAAAAAACCAATCTTCATAGGGTTTAATGATATCTTTTCTTTTGCTCTTACCATGCTTGAATACATCAAACCAAGTTTCAAGAGGAGTTGAAATCTTTATTGAGCGTATCCATCCATCTGCTTTTATAACCGGAACAGACTCCAGTATGTCATATGTAAAAGCCTCCATCTATTTCATTATCTATGGTCAGATGTAAAGATACTCTGTTTTGGGAAAAAGCCAAAATCAATCAATCCAGGATGGGATGTATTCAATTATATCAATGATATAATTGACCGTTTAGATTATGTCAGGATAGAGTCCAGAATGTCTTGGGCTAATCTCTTGGCTAATAATAGGTGGGTTGTTGATGGACAAACGGTGGAGTAAAGAAAGAAGCTCCACTGCATCTAACAATGGAGCTTCCTTGATTCTAGAATCTGCCCCTGGTATAGACTCAGGGTAATAAAGCAAGTAATTATGCAGCTCTAGCTTTTGACGGCTTTCTTTTTCCTTAGCGCTAAAGCGGCAAGAATAACAGCCAATACGCCCGCAGATGCTATAAGGATGGGTTTGGCCAGACTGTTCTTTGACTGTTCCTTGTCCAGTTCCTCAAACGGATCTTCAGGGGTCAGATACTTGTTGTCTGCAATCAGACTCAGGGTGTATTGCAGAATTATGTCTGTATTTCCGTCTTGTCCTCCATATATTTCGTTGTATGTCAACGGAACAGGATAATCGGGGAGCAGTCCGCGTCCCTTAGGCAGCCGGTCGCACACTGTGGTGTCGAATACCAGCTGAACCAGCGGAATACGAATTGTCTGGAGCGAGTTAGGCAGGCGGATGTCTGCGAACTTTAGGGCTGTCATGCTATGATAGGTGCTGCCAGTTTCCCTTCCGACGCATACACCTCGCCTGTTTCTAACCAAAATGGCAGGGAAAAGCATTGCGGCAGACTTGGAGTATGAATTAGTAAGGACATACACTTTCCCGCTGTAATGAACTTTAGGATCAGGCATTACGACGGCGCAGGTCTGGAGAGAATCTCTAAGGTAATATACGTTTTCTCCCTCTTCATATTCAGGGAAAACATCGGCATCGGGAGAATAGTTCAGACTGTATTTTAAGGTGGCGAACTGGCCTTTCTTGTTTACGCGGTTATAGCCGCCTTTCTGCCGGTTCATTGGGCTTTCGGCAAAATAAGACAGCAACTGCATAAGGACTTCGTTGTGACCGCCTCCGTTATTCCTTACATCCACTATCAGATTGGCGGCTTTGCACGTGTCAAGAAAATCACGTACTGCTTCAACCTGCTGAGTAAGCATCTCAAAGGTTTTCAGCCCTAGATAATAGGTGGAGTCATTTAGTTTCCGGGTTTCAAAGACATTATTGTCGCCTTTGTAGATATTAGCCATCATCCATTGTCTGATACGGTTTACGTTATCGTTGAAGACTATGATATTGGGATTATTGCAGTAAGGAACGGTTGCCTTTGTTCCGTCTGAAAATGTCAGTTCCTGAGCAGATCCTTTCTTTGCGCCGGGATTGACAAGAGCTCCGTATCCTCCCAGCATCACTTTCTGCTCCTGCAGGGCGCTTTCCACCTTTCCGTCGTAACCGCTGATAAACATATCGGCCTTTTTAGCATACTCACTGACAGGAACGCCGTCTATGCTGGTTACAACCTTGCCGTTCAATGGCATATACTCCTTAGGTGTCATCAATACCCGGGCTGTATCATCGCAGTAAACAAGATATGCTTCCGGTAGCCAAGACTCTCTTGGCGAAGTCTTTACAGGATCGGGATACATATAGATATGACTGTCGGGAACCTTGTTGAGGATCTTGCGCAAAACAATCCTGAAATCATAAGCAGGATCAATCTCGCCTGTTAAGGATATTTTTACAGAGTCTACGAACGCTCTGAACTCTTTTTCAGGAATTTTTTCCTCAAGAGAAGGGTATAATTCGCAAAAAGCCTCTTTTAGTACATCCAAATCTTCCCGAATTTTCTCCGCTGACATCATTTTGTCTCTTGACAGGGCTTTGGCTTCTACGAATGTGGTCTTAAGTCCGAATGGAGTCATCGGATCGACAGATTTGTTGTCCCGGTTTGAAATCGAGAGCATTATGGAGCGCTCCGGGATAGCCTTATAGGAATAGCCAATAACCCCTAAAGTGTCTCCAGCGGAAATCTTTTGTCCGGTATTGAAAACACGGTCGCCCAGTATTCCCGAGATGTGGACCTTTCTTCCGTCTGCCATCAGGATAGTAATTGTACCTGAATAATACTTCCTGTTTGTTCCTTTGCCAAAGTCGAAGCTTTTTGTTTTTTGGTCAAAAGTCTCTCCAGGGCTCAGACTTTTGCCCCAGGAATAGCTTAAAGACTCCATATAATCAATGCCGAGGTTCTGTATGATTCCGTCAGCAGGGCTGATTATAATGTCACCCTCTTTGCCTCCAATGAAGAGTTCTCCGTAGCTCAGTTCATTACCGACATAACTCTGTGGTTTGCAGATAATGTCGTCACCGGCAGATTTTCCGGCAACAGGCCAGGTCAATTGCTGGGCATTCCCGATTGTGCTTAAAGACAACAGTGAAATCAGGAGCAAGGAAAAATTGTAAGATTTCATAGTGGGCTGTTATCTTTATTGGTGTAAAGATAACAATATAAAATCAATTACAGATATGAAAACTTTTACTCCAAACACTCCTTTTCTATTTTGATGGGAAACTCCCTATGGTAAGGTTTATTTATAACCATAGCAAGAAGAATCTAGGACAGTACGATAGAGAGGACAACACTATCAGGATTACTCTTGGGCGCCCAGAAATGACCCAGCACGATTGCGAAGAGATTCTCATCCACGAAATGGTTCACGCTTGGCAGAACTATATGGGTATTTCTTATTGGAGAGATGGTCACAGGGGGTGCTTTATCCGCAAGGCAAATGAAATCAATCAGAAGTCAAGATTTTCAGGTGCTTTTCAATGGAGTTTGGAGAGAGTGTAGAGTCAACTGTTCTTTGGTTAGGTAGAGATTGGAGATATGCTGTGTAACCTGATATGAATTGTGGTGTTATATCCCGGAAGTCCATATCTTTAACCCCCAGGGTCTGTATATATTCTGTGAGCTTGTTGATAGAGTCCCCATATTTCTTGTATGTCCCCCATTTTTTCTCCAGCACAAGGATTTCTCTTATGTGATGGAAATAGGAAAGGAGCATATATGGCAGTTCCTTACCCAGGAAGCGGTTAAAGAAGTGAAGCATTGTGAGTCTGTCCTGGGATTTGAGTTCCCTTTCTATTCCCCTGGCTTTGTCCATAAGGAGTTGGAGTTCTTCATTGTCCTGTTTATAGGCAGGCCAACTTCTCCTTACCCTTTCTGTGCCTGCATCCCAGCACTTGATAGGGACATTGATAGAGGTTTTCACCCTCTTTCTCTCACCGGAATGGGAGATGGATAGATAGATGGTGTAGTTCCCACATTTATTGGGATGGCTACCTGATTCAAAATGGAAGGTCATAGGTCAGCAAATGATAGTCTAATTTTGGCGACGGATTGGCGACAGAAATTTCTCATTTGCTCCCCATATAAGGCCTTTTGGAGATTCTATCAACACAGAATCTGAAAGATCGGTAATGATAGAAAAACCTTGTTCTAAGCACTTGTAGATAGGATTTCCATAAAAAAAGGAATCGTAATTTCCAGTAAAGTAACTAGATCTTACAATTCCCTTTGTGGGCCCAGAAGAACCACCAAGGGACTTTTTACATATTTCTATCTATCAAGTTCTTACCTTCCTTATATGGGAGAGAAAAGACTCTCTGGCGACACATAGGCGACAAACTTGAGCGAATATAGCCGTTAAAAACATATCGCACAAGGGGCCCAAAGATTATCCTTATGACTGACTTA